>NZ_JBEXSW010000047.1:0-69138 GCF_040613775.1 Streptomyces sp. NPDC006208
GCCCATTGCCGGCCGTGTTTGCCGTTCCCCGCCGACAGACGGCCTTGCCGCCGGGGCCGTCCCATCCCGTGACCGCCCCTCGACCCCGTGCGGTGTCGCGGCCCGAGGCCGTCCGGCGGCGGGGAACGGCAAACACGGCCGGCAATGGGCCGCTGCCGCCGGAGCGTCCGGCCGAGTCATGCAAGCAATGAGGAACGAATCAGTGAGGAACACAGCAGTGATGAACGAGACAGCCCGTACCTACGACGTGATCGTCATCGGCGGGGGGCCGGTCGGCGAGAACGTGGCAGAACGCGCCCGCGCCGCAGGCCTCAGCACCGTGATCATCGAGCGCGAACTCCTCGGCGGTGAGTGCTCGTTCTGGGCCTGCGACCCGAGCAAGGCGCTGCTGCGGCCGGTGGTGGCACGTGCCGACGCGAGCCGCGTACCCGGACTCAACCCGGCGGTGGCCGGCCCGCTGGACGTCGAGGCGGTCCTCGCGCACCGCGACAAGATGTCCTCGTACTGGAAGGACGAGGACCAGGTCGACTGGCTGAACTCGGTCTCCGTCGACCTCATACGCGGCCACGGCCGCCTCACCGGCCCCAAGCAGGTGGCCGTGCAGACCCCTGAGGGCGACACCATCGCCCTGACCGCCCGGCACGCCGTCGCCGTCTCCACCGGCACCCGCGCCGCCCTGCCCCCCATCCCCGGACTCGACACCGTCCGCCCCTGGACCAGCCGCGAGGCCACCAGCGCCGACAAGGTGCCCGGCCGCCTCGCCGTCGTCGGAGGCGGTGTGGTCGCCGTCGAGATGGCCACCGCCTGGCAGGCCCTCGGCTCCCAGGTCACCATGCTCGTCCTCGAGAACGGACTCCTCGAGCGGATGGAGCCGTTCGCCGGCGAACTGGTCACTGACGGACTGCGCGAAGCAGGCGTCGACATCCGCTTCAACACCACCGTCACCTCCCTGGCCCGCGAGGGCGGCGAAGACGGCGAGGTGCGGATCACGCTCTCCGACGGCGGGCAGCTGGCCGCGGACGAGATCCTGCTGGCGACCGGCCGCGCCCCGCAGACCCGCGACGTCGGCCTGGAGACCGTCGGTCTCACCCCCGGCGACTGGCTGACCGTCGACGACACCTTCCGTGTCGCCGGCGTCGACGGCGGCTGGCTCTACGCCGTCGGCGACGTCAACCGCCGCGCCCTGATGACGCATCAGGGCAAGTACCAGGCCCGCGTCGCCGGCACCGTCATCGGCGCCCGCGCCAAGGGAGAGCCCATCGACGACGCCCCCTGGGGCGCCCATGTCGCCACCGCCGACCACGCGGCCGTCCCCCAAGTCGTCTTCACGACCCCCGAGATTGCCTCCGTCGGCCTGACCAGCCGCGAGGCCGAGCGGAGCGGGCGCCGCATCGAGGTCGTCGACCACGACCTCGCCCGGGTCGCCGGCGCGCACCAGTACGGCGAGGACTACCGCGGCCGGGCCCGTATGCTCATCGACACCGACCGCAACACCGTGGTGGGCGTCACCTTCGCCGGCCCCGGCGTCGGGGAACTGGTGCACTCGGCCACCATCGCCGTCGCCGGCGAGGTGCCCCTCGACCGGCTCTGGCACGCCGTCCCCGCCTTCCCCACCCTGGGCGAAGTCTGGCTGCGGCTGCTGGAGACCTACCGCGGCTGAGCATGCTCCAGCCCGCATGCGGGGCGGTCCTGGCCTCCGCCGGGTGACTCGGTCGTCTGCGGGTGAGGAGCGATCCTCCTGTCCCGGTGGCCGGCAGTGGCGGTCCCGCGAACGCGGATCAGAGCGAGGGCTCCGGATGACTGCAAGGTGCTGTACGGAACTCCTCTTCACCGACGTCCGGTGCAGCAGTTGACCGCTGAACGGGGCTCCGGCATGGCCTGCTGGTGGAGCTGCGGGGCTGCGAAGCCTCGCAGCTCCCACATCCGGGCCTGACTGCACTCCACACGTGGGAGCTGTCGATGGCACCGGTACACCGTGCCGGCCCTGGTGAGGTTCCTGACGATCCCCGACGTGCTGGGCACCCGGATCTGCTGATCGGCCACACCGGGCGCGGGACCGCTCTCGTCCGGGCCGGAGCCCTCGGCATCATCGCCCCGGGTTCCGGCCCCTACTTCGTCCCGGCCCTGCTCGTCCTGCTCGCCCTCGCCGTCCCGCCGATCCTGACCGGCACCTACACCGGTGTTCAGGCCCTGGATCCCGCCATCCGCGACGCATCGTCACGGCTGCTGATCCCATGCGGTCACCAGGCCGTAGGTGACCAGGCCGAAGACAAAGTGCGGTACCACGTCCGAGGCCCAGTCGCCGGCTGACCAGGTGCGAGGATCGCTGATCCCGAGGCGGGCAATCGGCACGTCTGCGACGACCATCACCAATGCTCCGGTAAGAGCCCCTCCCAACCACAGAGGCATCCGAACGCCTGCCCGGTGGACCAGTGCTACAGCGGCGCCCGTCCCGCTTCCCACGGCGACACCCACCACCGCTGCCAGACCGATGAGCCGGTTGCCCTTTTCGGCCGAGTCCCGGAGCGGAAGCCCGATCCGAGTAGCGATCGTCTCCACCAAAGTCTCCGGCACAGTACTGGCGGGCCTGCCGCGCAAAGCCATGTCGGCATAGGACACGGCGTTCAAGGCGGTCGTCCCTGCGGCTCCCGCTGCGCAGCCACGCACAATGGTTCGGATCATGCTCCACGCAGTCCCCGCCGCTGCCCGCACCCAAACAGCCACAGGCACCGGACCACTCGGATCACGGACGATGTGCGGCCGACTGGACGGCGCCTCGCGCAGCACGGCTGCCACTGGCTCCCTTGGTGAAAGCACGAGGTCAGGCATATGAGGGGGCCGATGTCCTTGCAGAGTGACGCCCTCAGTAGTCGGCCACTATTGCAAGAGTGCTTCCATGTGGCGCGCGGCGTCGTCGGACGCCTCATCGGATGTCCGACCGTTCTCACGGGCGACCATGTACGCGGCATACCAGTCCCACCAGTGGTGCTCGGGGGCGGATGCCTCGTACGGGCCATGGTGCTCCGCCGTCTCGTGCAGAAGTTCTGCCAACGCAGCTACGTCCACGGCAAAAGCCTCCTGACTCGTCACCGTCCAGGTAGTCGCTCCTGCACCTCTTGCAGTTCCCACCCGTTTCCGTCCGGGTCGCTGAACGAGGCGTAGGAGGCGTAGCTGCGGCCGTCCGGATCGCGGCCGTCGACCCGTACTTCAGTGCCGGTGTCGTAGACCTTGTGGAAGATCTTGCTTACCTCAACACCGCGGCTGGCGAGGTCGGCGCGGGCTGCGTCGAGGTCGAAGACCACGAGGTAGCCCTCCGCGGATCCAGGCGCCGCGGAGATGACCCCGCGACCGAAGATGATCGAGCATTCCGACCCAGGCGGCGTCAGCTGAACGATCCTGAATTCTGGGCCGGCCTCGAAGTCCGCATCGAGCCGCCATCCCAGGCTCTGGTAGAAGCGCAGGGCACGGTCGACGTCAGCGACGGGAATGATGTGGACCTCGATCTTCATGTCCACGGTCGGCTCTTTGACGCCGCCCTGCGCGCCGCCCTGCTCTTGAGTGCTCATATCGTTCTCCTGCGCCCGATGCCCAGAAATCCATGAGGACGACGTGGCCGCGCAGCTCTGGGCGGCCGAGCGGCTCGGTATTGACGCCCTGCCGCGCGAGGGCATGTGTCGTCGGTCGGGGGCACGGTCCACCGGAGGGAGCGGAAGGCCGTGCGCAACTCTTCCACGAGGAGTTCCCGCTGCTCCCAGGCGGCGAAGTGTCCGTCCTTGGGCAGCTTGTTGCAGTCAGCCCCGTGCCACCTTCATCTCCACGTTAGACCGATGGGGTACACGATGCACCCGGGAAGAACCCCGGGACGCGTCCCATGGCTGCACCGCCGGGGGCTGGACTTCGTAGGAAGCGGTGGCACGGCCCACCCGGATGTCAAGAATTCGTAAACGCACTGACTTCGAACTTTCGTGACGGGTCGTGAGTTCTTTCGGCGGCCTGATTCGGCCGGCCGGACCTGTGGTGGACGGACTGCGGGCCGGCTGTCGCGTCGGGCAAAGCATTGTCCGCGGGGCCGCCCGCCGCGATTCGCTCTACGCCCAGCCCGTGATCGCGAACCCGGAGCCCGCGCGCCGGACCTCCGCCGTCCCGGAGCCCGCGAAGTGTGCCGGGACGACCAGCTCGCGCTCGTCCGCCGCACGTTCCAGGAGACGGCGGCGGGTCGCCGCCGCAGCCCGTTCGTCCTCGCAGAAGCAGCTGTTGCAGGACGGGGCGAGGATCTGCACCGGGCTGTGCAGCACATCCCCGACGAAGACGGCCCGGTCCGTCCCGGACGCCAGCCTCAGCACCGACGAGCCGGGGGTGTGGCCGGGTGCGGGCTCCAGGGTGAGGTGGGCGTCGATGCGGTGCGTGTCCTCCCAGAGCACGGCCTGGCCCGCGTGCCGCACGGGCGCGATGCTGTCGGCGAAGACCAGGTGGTCGTCGGGGCGGCCGAGCGAGTGGTCGCTCTGTGGGTCGACGGACGCGTAGTCCGCGGCCGCGATGAGGTACCGGGCGTTGGGGAAGGCCGGCACCCACTCCCCGTCCCGCTCCACCGTGTTCCAGCCGACGTGGTCCGCGTGGACGTGCGTGTTGACCACGACGTCGACGTCCTCCGGCCGTACCCCCGCTGCTGCCAGCTGCCCCAGGAAGTCGGTCTGCCGGTGGGCGAACTGAGGTGTATGCGGACGCTCGCGCCCGTTCCCGACGCCCGTGTCCACCAGCACGGTCGTCCCGTCGCTGCGCAGCACCCACGTCTGCAGCGCCGCCACGAAGTTGTCGGTCCCGGGTTCCCAGTGCTCCGGGGCGAGCCACTTCTCGTGGTCGCGCCAGACCTCCGGCCCCGCGCCCGGCACGATCGCGCGGGCCGGGCCGAACGGCCCCTGCCACTCCACGATCCTGGTGATCTCGACGTCTCCCAGAACGATGCGTTCCATGACTGAATACCTTCCTTTGCCCGTCGTTCTTCTTCAGGCTAGGAAGCAGCAGTTGAGCGGCTCAATGCCTCAACTACTCGTCTGAATACGCATACGCCTCACCCTGTGGCGCCTCGGTACGCTTCTCGCCATGGACGTGGTCAGCGACGCCATCGCGGCGATACGCATCGGGCAGCCCTCCTCCAACCGGGTCCGGATCGCCGGGACATGGTGCAGCAGGCTCGCGTCGTACGGCGGGGCGGGCTTTCACGTCGTCCTGGAGGGAACCTGCTGGCTGCTGCCCGACGGCGGCCCGGCGGTGTCGCTCGGTGCCGGTGATGTCGTCCTGCTGCCGCACGGCACCGGCCATGTGGTCGCGAACGCACCCGCGGACCCGTGCACGGTCCGGGACGCGGTGCCGTTCGAGGCGTGGCTCGAGGGGGGCGGGTCGAGAACGCCGCCTCCCGCCGGCGCTCCCGGCGCAGCCGAGCTGCTGTGCGGCAAGTACCGGCTCGACCACCGCCACACCCACCCGCTCATGGCCGAGCTCCCGGACGTCGTCCATCTGCCGAACCGGGTCGGGCGCCAATCCGAACTGCGCTCGGCCGTCGACCTGTTGGGCCGCGAGGTGGGGGCGGCACGACCGGGGTCTGATGTGGTCGTGCCCGGCCTGCTCGATCTGCTGCTGGTCTACATGATCCGCGCTTGGATGGACGAGGGTGCTGCCCGGGCGGGCGGCTGGCCGGCCGCGCTGGCCGACCCCGTGGTGGCCGGCGCTCTGCGCGCGCTGCACAAGGACCCGGCCGAGCCGTGGAGCAACGAGCTGCTCGCGGCCCGGGTCGGGGTGTCCCGGGCAACCCTCGCGCGCCGCTTCACGGCTCTGGTCGGGCGCCCGCCCATGGCGTATCTGGCCTGGTGGCGACTGACCCGTGCGGCCGGCCTGCTGCGCAGCACCGCCGAGCCGCTCGACGCGATCGCCCGCCGGGTCGGCTACAGCTCCCCGTACGCGCTGTCGCACGCCTTCAGCCGCCAGTTCGGTACGACACCGGGCCGGTACCGTTCCCGGAGCGCGGCGGCACCCGTTGCGGGGTGACCGGGGTTCTGGGGAACGTGGCCGTGCAGGTCACGGTGATGCCGAACACCGGCCGCGCCGAACCTCCCTTCCAGCTCCAAGGCTCCTACCGGAACATGAACAAGATCGCCCAGCGGATCAGCCCGGTCATGAACGACGCCGAGCTTGCCACCGTGATCGACGACCACTTCACGGGCGAGGCCCAGACCCTCACCACCGGAGCCGAATCCAACTCACCAAGGAGCAAGCCGCCCGCTGGGCGGAGATCACGTCCACGTACCTGCGCAACCAGGCCGTCCTGCCTCTGTCGGCCACTTGTGCCCCCGGGCACTGGTCGCGGCTTGTCCGCAGTACCGCACGCTCGGTCGATGGTGCCGATCGAGGGTGCCGGCTTTCATCCACCGCCGGCGAGGGGGTCAGCCGGGGAGGGTGCCGGAGGCAGCGCCATCGGCCTTGGCTGCGTCGGCGAGGGCCTCGGCGGCGGCTTCTGCGGCCTGCGCCGTGTCGTCGGCCGCCTTCTGGGCCGCCCTGTCGTCCGAGGATCTCTCGCGGGTGGCCGGCGACTGGGGCAGCGCCTCGCTGAAGGCGCGGGACACGCCCTGGAGGGCGGAGGTGACCTCGCTGGGGATCATCCAGAATGTGCTGCCCGAGCCTTGCGCGAGTTGCGGCAGCGCCTGGAGGTACTGGTAGGCGAGTAGTTTGGGGTCGGGGTCGTTGCGGTGCACGGCCTGGAACACCTCGTCGATGGCCCGGGACTGGCCCTCGGCCTTGAGGATCTCGGCAGTGCGGTTGCCCTCCGCGCGAAGCACGGCAGATTGCTTGTCACCTTCAGCGGTGAGTATCTGTGCCTGTCGTTGTCCTTCGGCTCCGAGAATTGCGGCCCGCTTGTCCCGCTCGGCCCGCATCTGCTTCTCCATCGCGTCCTTGATGGACTGCGGGGGATCGATGGCCTTGATCTCCACGCGGTTGACTCTCAGCCCCCACTTGCCTGTGGCCTCGTCGAGCACGCCACGGAGCTGGCTGTTGATGGTGTCGCGTGAGGTGAGAGCCTTTTCCAGGTCCATGGATCCGACGACGTTGCGCAGGGTGGTGACGGTGAGCTGCTCGACCGCCTGAAGATAGTTCGCGATCTCATAGGCGGCCGCTCGTGGATCGGTGACCTGGAAGTACAGGACAGTGTCGATCTCGACAACCAGATTGTCCTCGGTGATGACTGGCTGCGGTTTGAAGGAGACGACCTGTTCCCGCAGGTCGATCACCGGATAGACGCGGTCGATGTAGGGGATGACGACGTTGAGTCCGGGTTGCAGTGTGCGGTGGTAGCGGCCAAGTCGTTCGACATTGCGAGCGCGTGCTTGGGGCACGATACGAACCGCCCGCAGCACAGTGAAAACTGCGAAAAGCGCGACGATCAGGCCGGCGACGAGGAGCGCCGAAGCTTCCATGGTTCACTCCCGGGGATAGACAAGTGCGGTGGCGCCACTGATTTCGATGACGTCGACGGTCGTTCCGGGAGGAATCACCAGCGTCTCGTCATAGGCGCGGGCCGTCCATTCCTCGCCGCCGATGCGGACTCTGCCGCCCAGGCCTGTCACCTCTGAGACGACGTAGGCGGTCCTGCCGACCAGTGCGTCCACGCCGAACCGCTCCGCCTGGGGCTGGAGCACGTGGCGCAGCACGATGGGGCGCACGAACAGCACGCTGAGCGTGGCAACCAGGGTGAACACCAAGAATTGCAAGGGCAGCGGAAGTCCGACTGCGGCAAATCCTGCCGTGACCAACGCGGCACCGGCCAGCATTCCCAGCGCAGCAGTGAGAGTGAAGATCTCCGCCACAGCCAACATCGCTGCGGCGATCAACCAGATCAGCCATAGATCCATTGCGTGCCCCTCCTGACGGGTGCGGGTGCGCAAATGGCTGAGCAATGCCCCTTTGGCGGCCGATGCGGGGCAGCCGCATACCTCAGAGAAAGAACTTGCCTTACGAACGGAACTGTGCTGGCGCACCGCGCCCCAGGCGACTGTTTCTCACTTACCTAAAACGTGTTTACCCATGCGGAATGCAGAAAAATCGACCATTCCCTGTGCGGGCCAGACATCCGACCTCGAGCTTCGTGGCGCCCCGGGGATCGTCGATCATTGTGCAGCCTCCCGAGCCGGCCTCGGCGATGTTCTCACCGGTGATGTTGGTCCGGTGGACCCGGCTATGGATATGTCCACCGGGCCGCCCCTTCAGTCTCGCAGAGTGCGCGCATGCGCCGCGGCCCGGCAGCACTCCGCCGCGCTCCTGTGCAGGCCAAAGATCAGCCCGGAGGGCTTCGGTGGGCGACACCCCCACGGACGCCACGGTGGACGCCACCGCTCGGCCGGCCACCACCTGAATCATGGGCGCAACAGCTGTCGGTCGAGGTCCGGCATGCCCGTTCATCCGGTAAGGGCGAGGTCGTGGAGGCGGGCGATGCCGTTCATGGCGTGGTGGACGCCGTCGCCCTTCAGACGGCAGTCGCGGAGGATCTTCCAGGTCTTCATGCGGGCGAAGACGTGCTCGACGCGGGCACGGACCTGCCTGTGGGACGTGTTGTGGGCTTCCTTCCAGCCGGCAGGTCTTCGTCCTTGTGGCGGCGGTGGGGCATGACGAGTCCGGTGCCGGGATAGCCGCCGTCAGCGATCGTTGTGGTCCTGCCGACGGCGGCTTTGGCGCCGGATTCCTCCCATGCCTTGCAGTCGTTGCGGTTCCCCGGCAGAGGCTGGCCGATCACGACGACAAGTCGGGTCTCGGCGTCGATGACGACCTGGTGGTTGGTGGAGTACCTGTAGTTCTTCGACTGTGCGGCGATGGCGTGGTCGCGGGTGGGCACCAGGGTTCCGTCCACGATGAGCACAGTGTCCCTGGCGAACCGTTTGCGTGGCTGGAGCGCAAGCATCGGACCGAGATGATCGATGATTCGGTGAGCTGCCGACTTCGAAATGCCGAACAGCGGGGCGATTTGCCGCATAGTCAGGTCCGTCCGCCAGTAGGCCGCGACCAACAGCGTCCGGTCCTCCAGCGGAAGGCCCCATGGCCGGCCCTTGCAGACCGCGTCGGCACCCCCACGGCGCAGCACGGTCACCAGCTTGCCGAACTGGCGCGGGTTCAGCCCGGTGAACGGGGCTATCCAGGATCGCTCTGCCGCCGCAATCACACCAGCCATACCAAGATCGCCCCATGGGGCGGTCGGATGCTTGACCTGCCTGTTAGCTGCCGCTCAAAGGAGACTCCCACGTGGGATCGTGCCAGGATCTTCTCCTGAGGTGGGCAAGCAGGTGCTCCGCCGTGGTGGAGGCGCTGTGCTGCGGCGCGCCGACCGCGGTCAGGGCGGCGGCGAGCCTTGCCGGGGCTGCCTCTGCCAGGTCCAGGTCGGTAAGAAGGGGCAGGGCCAGCAGGAGGCGGGCGGCTGTGTCCTGGACGCCTCCTGCCATGGAGGACGGGTAGTCGGCGATTCGGACCAGTTCGTGCCACGTCAGCCCAATCCCCGAGAAATCTCCTTCCCAGCTGGCGATCTGCTGGGCGTACGCCCTGTCTGGATGGGTGAGGAGGTAGTCGGTGCCGTAGTCGCCGACCAGGTTGCGGTAGATCACCACAGCTCCGGGACCCTCTTCGGCCGGCAGCCGGAAGACCGGCCAGTGTTCGGGATCGAAGAGGACCTCGGACATGGCATCGACATCGGCGCCGTCATCGCCGAACCACTCCGGAACCGGGCGCTCGGCGCACGCCCCGTCACTGCACATCTCTAGCAGGTAGTTCGACCAGAAACCCGGACGGGCCAGCAGTGACTCGCCCGCAACCAGCGGACCGTCGTATCCCTTGATCAGCACCCTTGCATCCTGTCACCAGCCACTGACACGGTCCGATCCGGGATTGGTATGAACGCCGCCCAGCTACGGGACAGGTCTTATAGGGAACAGCTGTGAATTCCAGCCGGAGGGTTACCCCTGGTACGCCGTCGCCGCTACTGTCGCTCAGTCATGTTCCGCGGCGCTCCTGCGCGGGGTAGACCGGCCCACGGCTCCACCCAGTGCTACTCCTTGCAGCAGTCTCGGCCGGCCCGCCGCGCGTTCGCGAAGCACCGCGGAATGGTCGCGGCATACGGCTGGCGTGGGGCGTTGGGGGGCCGCCCACCGCCTGTAGATGCACCGTCACTTCGGATTCAGGGAGTCTCGATGCCCGTGAAGATCGCCGCTTCAGGCAAATGGCTTCCCAGAGCCTGCGTTCTGGGCAGTGCCCTGCTGCTTGCCGGCGTCTTGCCGGGTGCGTCAGACGTGTCGGCCAATGCGGCCACGAGCGTGTCGTCGGGTCTCGAGGACACGCGGCTGGACCGCATCACCGTTTCCGGACTGCACAACGCCTTCGAGGAAGACAAATCCAGCAAGCTCACCAAAGCGCTGGACAAAGGCGCTCGCCTTTTGGAGATCGACGTCTACAGCACCTACAGCGGCACAGGCGGATGGGTCGTCAGCCATTCCAACCCTCTGATCAACGACAACAACTGCACCTACAAGGTCGGCACCTGGATCTTCAAGACCACCCAGAGCAACGGAAATCTGCGAACCTGCCTGGACAACCTCAGAGACTGGAGCGAGGCCCACCCGCATCACGACCCCGTCTACATCAAGCTCGAGTTGAAATGGGGTTTCCGCAAGAAGGCCGGCAAGGGACCCGCCGACCTCGACTCGCTCATCAAGAACCACATCGGCGCTCAACGGGTCTTCAAGCCCAGCGACATGTTGGGCACGACGTACCCCACCCTCGACGCCGCCGCGAAGGCCGATGCCTGGCCGACCTGGCAGCAGCTGCGAGGGAAGTTCATCTTCTACCCGATCACCGGCACCATCGAGAACAAGCTCGCCGGCTACGACCTGGACAACCTCTCCACCGCCGAGGAGTACGCGGGGCACGTGCGGGACCTGGCCCGCACGGGCGGACTCGACCAGGCGATGATGTGGCCGGACATGCACCCCACATCCGGCACCGGCGACCCCCGCACCAAATACGAGCCCTCGCTGCGCCCCTGGTTCGTCATGTTCGATACCCAGGCGGTCAACTGGCTGGGCGGAGGATATGACATGGCCTGGTATTGCTCCAACCACTACCTGACCACGGCCACCGCGGCAGCAAACGTTCCCCCCGCCCTGGACGAGACCGACCCGGACCCGACCGCGGCCGCGGAACGCGTCACCCATCTCGCGCAGCACGGCGCCAGCGCGGTCACCCACGACTGGATGAACGCACCCGCCGCATTCACCGTCCGGTCCCGTGAGTGCTGATACCCCCAAATCGCCGCCCCGGGTGACAAGCGCCGCCGTACGGACCTCGACGGCCAGGTGAAGGTTCTCGCTCACGCTTCTCCCCCAGGCCGTGTACCGAAATTGGATCTTGATCGCGAGATGATCTTGATTCGTGGCGCGTGGAGATCTGACGGGCAGGCAGTGGGCGGTGCTGGAGCCACTGTTGCCCCTGGGGAAGAAGCCTGGCCGTTCGCCGTTCTCGACCTCGCGGCAGTTGATGGACGGCATACGGGCCCGGGTCCGCATCGGCATCCCATGGTGGGACATTCCCGAGGAGTACGGGCCGTGGGGCCGGGTGTACGAACTGTTGCGCCGCCGGCAGCGCAACGGCACCTGGCAGAGAATCTTCACCGACCTCCAGGCCAGGACGAAAGCGAAGGACCTGATCACCTGGGACTTGAATGGCGACTCCACCATCGTCCGCGCCCCACCGGCACGCCGCCGGGGCGCGCAAAGGGGGACTTCCAGAGGGAACCGCCCGGGGGCGTCGCCGTCGAACCCCCTGACCATGGACTCGGATGCTCACGCGGCGGCCTGACCACCACGCTGCACCTGGCCGTCGAGCAGCGGCAAAAGCCCATGTCGATCGTCATCGTCAGGCCGGGGCAGCGGGGGACTCCCCGCAGTTCAAAGTCGTCCTGGGCCGCGTCCGGGTTCCCGTCTCAGACCTGGCCGACCACGCACCCGGCCGAGACGGGTCCGTGCCGACAAGGCAGCGTGCCTTCCGCTGCCCGGACGAGGTCGGAGTAGACGCCCGCGATCCGGTCCTCCAACTCCGCGGCGATCCGTACGGCACGGCGTACGCCTCCCGCACCAACCACGCCCACCTGCAGCGGTGCGGGATCCGCTGCACCATCCCGAACAAAGCTGACCGAGCCCGCAACCGCAAGAACGCGGCTGGCCGTGGCGGTCGGCCGCCGGAGTTCGGTCCGGTCGACTATCGCCAGCGGCACGCCGTCGAGTGCGGCATCAACCGCCTCAAGAGGCACCGGGCCGTGGCCACGAGATACGACAGGCGCGCGGTCCGCCACGAAAGCGACCGTCCTCGTCGCCGCCATCGAGCGGAGGGGCGGGGGCACGGTCCTGCACCGGCCGTGCCCTGCGAGCATGTTTAGGCTGGTGGCCACCGCGTAAGGAGATACACCGTGCCCGGCCGCCCCAGCGTCCTGTTCGTGACCGATCTCGCCTACCAGGCCCAGGGACGGCGCTACGGCGACGAGGACACCTTCCTGACCTCCCGTCTGCGCGACGCCTTCGACCTCGCCCTGTGTCACCCCCTGGACGCTGCGGCGCTGATGGATGCCTTCGACGCGGTCGTCGTCCGCAACAGCGGCCCCGTGCTGCACTACCAGGAGAAGTACGACGCCTTCCGGGAGCAGGCTGCTGCACGTGGCACCCGGGTCTACAATCCGCTGTCCGGGCGCGGCGACATGGCCGGCAAGCAGTACCTGCTGGATCTGACGACTGCCGGGTACCCCGTCATCCCCACCATCGACCGGCCCCATGACCTTCACCTGCTGCCCGAGACCGGGAGTTACGTGGTCAAACCGAAGGCCGGCGCCGACTCCATCGGCCTGACCTTCGTGCCCCGGGACCAGCTCAGCGGCCTCGCCTACGGCGACATCCTGGTCCAGCCGCGCATCGACTTCCGCTACGAGGTGTCCTTCTACTATGTCGACGACGCCTTCCAATACGCCCTCCACGCGCCCGCCCCCGACCGGCGCTGGGTCCTTGAGCCTTACCGTCCCACCGACGCCGACCTCGCCTTCGCCCACCGCTTCATCGAGTGGAACACCCTTGACCACGGCATCCAGCGCGTGGACGCCTGCCGCACCCAGGAAGGCGAACTGCTCCTGGTCGAGCTGGAGGACCTCAACCCATATCTGTCCCTCGACCTGGTCTCCGACCGGAGCCGCGACGACTTCGTGACCAGCATGACGGCATCCCTCCATCGGTTCCTGGGCGCTTCGCCCCGCACCTGAAGCGAACACGCCGCCGACACCTCAGCGCCGGATGCCGCCGGGCACCACCAGACTCGTGACCTCTCCGGATCCGAGGGACACGAGCGTCGGACGTCCGGCGCAACCGTTCATGGCGGCGTCACCATGACGCCACCATGAACGGCCCCAGGTACCGTCCGCAGCCGGTGGGTTCCCCATCGGTGTGCTTGGGACCGCCGCCAGGCCCGCGTGCAGCCGCACCAAGTGGATGACGGACCGGCACAGCCCCGGCGCACGTGCCTTCTACCAGGGCCTCGGGTCCGCCGAGTTCGATGGGAAGGGGTCGTCGCTGTACACCTCGCCGAGAGCGGCATCGATCAGCAGGTCTTCCCGGTCGCCGGCCGCGGCGGTCTTCATCCGCGCCCGGTCCACGATCAGCGCCTCTGTCCCCACACCCATCACGCCGACGTAGGGCAGCGAGAACCCCTCACCGGCCGGTCGGCGGGTGTTCTCGGAACCCCAGCTGAGCTGACCTTGGTCGGTGTTCTGTGTGGCGGTGATGGCCGGCGCTCGTGGCCTCGCCACTCGCAGTTGTGAACTGGAAGGCAGCCGAGCCGCGGGGGCGGAAGTCGCCGGCGTCCATCGGGTCGGACTTGCCGAGCCGACGCCGTTCGGCCCTGTCGGGCCGGTTGACCGCGACCACCGAGAAAGCCCCGGGACTCTTCGAAGAGTCCCGGGGCCGCGTTGCTCAGAACAGCCGTTGGATCAGGCGAACGGGCCGCCGGTGCCGTAGTAGGTGCCCAGCTCGTCGTGGTAGGCCCGGTCGCCGAGGTGCTTGTCGCGGTGGAACTCAGGAGCGTCCTTGATCTGCTGCTTGGTGCGGTCGACGAAGACCTTCTGCTCATCCGGGTCGATGCTGACGACCGTGCTCGCCGGAAGCAGGACCTCCTTGCCGAAGATCCACACACCGGTGTCCACCACCAGGTAGGCGTCACCGACCTCGTCGGAGTGCTTGTCGACCTTACCGATGCTGCCGTCCGTGGCCTCGACCTTGTAACCGGTGAGGTCGGCGCCCGCCAGACGGCCTGCAGTCGACTTGTAACTCCACACATTTTCAGTCACGCGAAAAACAACTCCTCCGGTGAACAGAGGACAGCAGGGATCCCCGCTGTTCCTCCTTTTTCGTACGTCGTGCACAGCGGTTTCTGTGACCGCCTTCGTTGCGGGTGCCCCGCGTCCAGGGTTTCACGCCTCCATTGAAGCCGGGATCCTCTGGATCTTCGGCGTGGAAATATTCCGGCATCGGAAAACCAGCGGCAACGCCCTGCTGTCATGGCGATGGCCCGCCTCCTCGTCAAGAGGACGACGAGCCACCGCCATGCACCGCTTGAACTGCACCGATGCCGATCGGCTACCAGCGATACCAGCGGCCACTTCCACCCTTCGGGCGGGCGACAAAGCCGATCAACCACAAGACCAGCACGGCGATCGCGATCCACCAAAGAATTTTCAGCGCGAAACCCGCACCGAAGAGGATCAGGACCAGCAGGAGAACGAGAAGCAGGGGAATCATGATTTAGAACCTCCGAACCACCGTCTGCCCAGCTGATGTCCGTCCACGCGCACGAATTGACAATCCGCCTGCATTCGAACGCGGGCACACAGCCCGACCTCGTTACTGAACTTGGAATGCGGCTGGAACGAAGGGCACCACTGGGCCATGAACATCACAGAAGCGACCCCTCTGCGGGCCGTCGCACTCGTCCGCACCTTGTCGCCGTCGCCTGCCGCTTCCAGTTCGCTACTGCTGGACGCGCAGACCATGGCGGCGCTCGGCGAGTATCGTCACCGGCAAGGTGATCCCTGTCGCCCGCACGGCACACGGGCATACTGGGCCGAGAACCGGTCGCAATCCGGGGGTGATGAATGTGGGCAGGTCGCGGGCCGCGGATGCATCGACGGCAACTACGGCATCGTCCGTCGGCTCCACGGACGCATTGCAGGTGCACCCCTTGGCCGACCGGACGGGGTGGCGGGCGGCCGGCGAGATCACTCTCGCCACTTGTCCAGCCTGGGAGCAGACGCTGGATCGCCTGACCCTGCGCGATGAGGAGGTGTGCCACCTGGAGCTCTCCGCAGTCACCTTCATCGACATCGCCGGCGTCTCCGCTTTGGCGGTGACCGCCCAGGAACTGCCCGCGGGGCGGCGTATCGTGCTCGACCAACCGCCCGCCACCATGCGGCGGCTGCTGGAGATGTTCTGGCCGGACCTGGCCGCGATCGAGGTGGCGGCATGATGACGGCCCCGACTTCCCCTGAGGCATTTGTACACCCCGCCCTTTTTTACCGGGGCGAGCAGGAGTACCTGAACGGCACGGTGCCCTTCATCCGCGACGGCCTGAAGACCGGAGAGCCGGTGGCGGTCGCCGTACCCGGCCCGAACCTGGCCCTGCTCCAAGAAGCCCTCGACGAGGACGCCACGACCGTGCACTTCGTCGACATGACCACGGCGGGACGCAACCCCGGCCGGATCATCCCCGGCGTACTGCGTGCTTTCGCCGACGCCCATCCGAAGACGCGGGTACGGATCATCGGCGAGCCGATCTGGCCCGGCCGCAGCAGCCTGGAGTACCCGGCCTGCGCCCAGCACGAGGCCCTGATCAACCCCGCGTTCCGGGGTAGGAACGCGACCATCCTGTGCCCGTACGACGCCGACCGGCTCGACGAGCAGGTGCTCACCGACGCGTACGCCACCCACCCCGTCGTCGTCTCCCGCGGCCATCAGCAGCCCAGCCCCTCCTACGCACCCGGGCATGTCGTGGAGCGGTACAACCTGCCGCTCTCACCAACGGAAGGAGCTGCCGAGGCGCATGTCTTCGGCGTCGACGAGCTGTCGGCTGTCCGGCATTTCGCGGTCGAGCGGGCCGCGCGGCTCGGCCTGTCCGGGACCCGCCTGGAGGATCTCGCTCTGGTGGTGGCCGAGTTGACCACGAACAGCGTGGTGCACGGCGGCGGCTCGGGCGCGATGCGGGTCTGGGCCGAGGGCTCCCAGGTGGTGTGTGAGGTCCGAGACCGCGGGCACATCAGTGACCCGCTCGCCGGACGCCGGCCGCCCGCCCTGGACCAACGAGGCGGACGAGGCCTGCTCCTCGCGCATCTGCTCGCTGATCTCGTGCGCATCCACACCGGCCCCGACGGCACGACCATCCGCTGCTACATGGCCTGCTAGAAGGCTGGCGGCGTCGGCTGTGGTTCTCCGGCGGGGATCTGATGGCGTGGAGCTGGGCCTGTCTCCCGCACCAGATGAGGCGGAGCGACGGGTCGGTGAACTCCAGGAGTGGCGGTCAAGGGCGTCGCCGACACCCGTGACCGCCACGGCGGCCGTGGCTCAGTAGTTGAACGTCGAGCCGAGCAGTGCACCCGTCGCGACCGTGCCGAGCGTGCCCGCGCCGAAGGTGAACGAACCGGTGGGCGTCACCCCGGAGGAGTTGGACTTGAACACCCACACCGAGCCGGCGTCGGCGTTCTCGCCGGGGGCACCGACAACCAGCTCGGCGCGCCCGTCGCCGTTGGTGTCGACCAACTTGCCGGCCGCGCCGAAGCCGTCGTTGTTCTCCGCGGTGCCGGGAACGCCCGCGGTGTTCTGCGAGTAGCTCCTGGCGCCCGTGCCGGTGAGCCCGGCGGCCGTGCCTCGGAGAGTGACGACCGCTCCCGCCTGGTTCCTGCCGTCGAAGTCCTCACCGGGGACGCCGACCGACACGTCCGCGTAGCCGTCGCCGTTGATGTCGGCGACCTGGATGAACTCACCGAAGGCGTCGTTGTTCTCCGCGACACCCGGGATGCCCGCGCTGTCCTGGTTGAAGACCTTCGCCCGGGTCCCGACCGGGCCGTTGTTGCTGCCGGGGACGTAGGTGATCATGCCGCCGTTGGCGGTCGGTATCCCCAAGTCGCTGTCGTAGCCGTCGAGCGCCCGCCCCACGACGATGTCGTCGATGCCGTCGTTGTTCACATCGCCGACGTCGAGTCTCTCGCCGCCCTCGAGCCGGAACCCGTTCGCTCGCTTGACCGAGGCGGGTCCGGTCAGTCCCGTCTTCGTGCCCGTCCAGTAGCGGATGTGCCGCCAGTCGTACTCGTCGAGCGAGTTGACCACGGCGACAAGGTCGGTTACCCCGTCGCCGTTGATGTCGCCCGCGGCGAGGTCCAGGAGCCGCATGTCCTCCATGTCGGTGATCGATGCCGTGCTCCGCGACGAGCCGTCGCGGCCGAACGGCCCGGACAGCACTCTCAGATTCAGGTAGTTCTCGACCCCGACGACGTCGATGGCACCGTCCGCATCGAAGTCCCCGGCCCTGACCGTCCAGCCGAGCCGGTCGTGGGCCTCGTCGCCGACGGCCAGCGTCGCGGAACCGGAACCCGACAGCCCCTTGGCACCGCCCCAGACAACCGCGAGAGAGCCCGAGTTGGAGATGGTTCCGACGTCCTCACCGGACGCGCCCACGACCAGATCCGCGTAGCCGTCGCCGTCCAGATCACCCGTGGTGACCGAGCTCCCGTACGCGTCCCCGGCCTCGGCGACACCAGGGATGCCTGCGCTGTCCTGGTGGAACACCTGCTTGGTCGAGGTCTTCAGGCCCGTCGACGAGCCGTACATGACGGCCACGTATCCCGCCTGCGCCTTGCCGCCGACGGTCCCCGAGGGTGCAGGGAAGGCCACGTCGGAGTACCCGTCGCCGTTGAAATCGTCCCGGAGTTCCGCGGCGAGGGCGATCCGCGCAGGCGCGGTCCCCTGCGCCTGCGCGGCAACAGGGCCGGTCACCGCACTGGTCACCGCGATCGCGCTCGCCAGTCCGAGCTTCCATCGCAGTCCACGTCTGTTCATGCCACTCCAGCCGCTGTGTGCTGCACATGCGTGTACCGGCCCGACGGTGCACGTGAGAGGGTGCGTCGCCGGCGCTGCGGCACGGCACACCCTCCTCCTTGCGGCCAACCGGTGAACGGGATCCCTGACGAATCCGCAAACGACAAGACCCGTGGCGTGGCCAAACGGTTGTACGCCTTCCGCCCTCCAGTGCGCGACCACGGAGCCGACCCTTGGCGCAAGGACTACCGCTGCCTGTCGCAGCCCGTGCCGATCGCGGCGGGGCAAGGCACCTGGGACGGATGTGCGTGCCGGATCGCCGACGCGGCAGTAGGCGCAGGCGGCCTTGGGCAAGGCGCACCGTGCGTCCAGTTGTCCCGCGGCCGGGGATGACCGGCTGTTCACCCGCCCTGCGACTGGTCCAGCCGCCGGTGTGCAGGGCAGCCAGGTTCGTAGGGGTTAATCCTTTCAGTACACGATCTCCGGCTGCTGGTAGGGAGCCCACCAGCTGGTGAGCCCCCACACGCCGAGGGCGAGCGCGGCCACGGCGGCCAGCGTCGCGACCCACGGGCGCTGCAGCCAGCGCAAGGTCAGCAGCCCTACGGCGAGCGGCACAAGGGCGCCGCCGAGTGCTATGACGGGGAAGTCGATGTAGAGCACGCTCAGATGCCGGTGCTGCTGCTCGAACCCGCCGTCGATGCTGATCCGTGCCGGCGGCGCCCAGGCCAGCACCGCGACCGTGGCGCCGAGGGCCGCCACAAGAAATCCTCCGCCCCCCTTGGTCTCCTGGCTCATGTCACTCGGGTCGCTGCTCATGACCATCCTTCGGCTCATGCCCGCGACAGACGCAACCTTGCCGCCGGAGGTTCCTCGGCCGTAGCAGGCGGGCCGTGAGCCACCGCGAATCGCATTGCCATCCTCGACGGGGCATGTGCGTGATCTGAGCGGGACCACCCCTGAGTGTGGGTACTCACATGCGGGGCGAGCCCCGGGATTCTGCCGCTTCTTCACGCACTGGCCGATCGACCAAGTGCGCGAGCCTGCGTGCCGGTCCTTTTCGCGAGGCCGTGGGGTCGTGGGGACGGCGGCTGCAGTACGACTACCCACCACCACGGGTGACGCACGCGCTCACTGCGCTTACCTGCAACAACGCTGGGGAAGGCAGCGCGTGCACCGTATAACCACCCTGCCCAGAGGTTGAATTGAGACGCTCCACCCTCGCCTTCGCCGGCATCCTCGCGACGCTCGCGCTGACCGCACTGCCCCCGCTCGCTCCCCCGGCCTCAGCACTACCCGGACACGTCTGCTTCTGGCCCGAACCTGGAGAGACGGGCCCGGGAGGCGGCTGGTGCTACAACCCCGCGGCCGGCGGATTCGCCGTGCCCGCCGACCACGTGCTCCGACACGCCAGGTCGTTCAGCTCGCAGGTCGACAAGAGCATGTACGCCCTCCACTTCCCCAACCAGGGACCCTGCCTGCAGCGCACGCTCTGGGGCGGCGACCACTCCGAGAACTGGGAGTGGTGGAACAAGCTCGACGCGGTCGACACGACGCCGCACGCCGACTGCGAGCCGGGGTGAGAATCACGGCGCGCACACGCGCCGCCGTGTTCACCGGAGTCCTGTTGCCGGCGATCACGGGCCTGACCGGTTGTGGCACACCGCGCGAACCGGCCCTCTCACTCAGCCCGGACGACACGCTGAAGGCCGCCCAACGCCTGCTCACCGACCGCTGCCTGACCCGCCAGGGGCTCACCCCTCCGCGCCCCGACCACCCGCCTGCCGGCGCCGCCGAGGCCCGCCGCGTCGACCGCGCGCTGTTCGGCACCTCTCCGGCCGAGCTCACGCTCACGCTGCCCAGCGGGCACGTCATCGGCCACCACACCGACGGCTGCCTCGCGGCCGCGGAGCGCCGCCTGTACGGCGACCAGCGTCGCTGGTTCCGGACCGTCACGACCGTCAACAACCTCAAGACCAAGGCCCCGTCGCGCGACCGCGCCGCCTACCGGGAGCTGCGCTCACACGCACTCGCCGAGGCGAGGGCGCTGCTCACCGCTGCCCACGCCGGGCTGTCCGCGGGGCACAACGAAATCACCGCAGTACGCAAGGAAAGGCACCCGTCGTGAAGCAACCTGTAGCCCTGCTCGCCGCCGCCCTGCTCGCCACCGGCGCGGGCCTGGCCACCGCCGCACCCGCGTCGGCCGCGAACTGTCCGAGCGGCAACTTCTGTGTCTGGACCGATGCCGACTTCGGCGGACAGCGCATGAACGCCTCGGGCGACGACGAATGGTGGGAAAGCTGGATCGCCGACCAGGACTCCTCCTGGGCGAACCACGGAATCTCCGGCCCCGGCATCAAGGACCACGTCAAGGTCTACGAGGACGCCGTGCAGTTCCCGTCCACCGGCGGCGACATGACGATCTGCCTCCGCCCCGGCGACGAAGTCCGCTACAACGCCACCGCCAACGACCGTGGCGACTCCCATACATGGGCCACGGGCTGTTAGCACTCCAGGAGCACCTGGCTGTTGGAGGGAGACCCGCCTGTGAGTGTCCAGGGCATGCTGTTCGTCGAACCGCAGGTCTCCCCAGAGGATCGGCAACGCGTTCCCGTCTCCCGTCGGGCCATCATGACGTCTCGGCGCGCGTCCTGGTGCAGAGACGGCGGGAAGGAGACGTGTGGCCTCCTCCCCCATCCGATGCGTGTCGAGGGTGAGGGTGAGGGGTGAGGCAGTTTGTGCAGGGGCTGCAAGACAGAACGAGCCCAACCTCTGCCCAGAAAAGGGAGGGCGGAGGACGACGGCCGCGAGGACAATCGGCGCATCAGTGAACCGCATGCCACCGCACGGCTCGTGTCTGCTCATGCCTGGAGACTCTCGTGACCATTGCCTTCGACGACGTACGAGCCGCAGCCGACCGCATCGCCGGGCGCACACGGCCTGTCGTGCTGACCCCCATGGATCCAGGAGCGCTCGGCGAGGCCGAGGGGTGGCTGGCTTTGGAATTCATGCAGCACACCGGCTCGTTCAAGGCGCGCGGCGCCATCAACTTCCTCAGCAGGTACATCGACGTGGGCCTCATGCCGGACGCCGGCGTGGTCATTGCTTCGGGAGGCAATGCCGGGCTCGCCTGCGCCTGGGCTGCAGCTCAGCACTCGGTAATGGCCACCGTGTTCGTGCCGGTGACGGCACCCGCGGTGAAGGTCGGCAGACTCGAGCAACTGGGCGCTTCAGTCCGGAAGATCGGCGCGGAGTATGCCGACGCGCTGGCTGCCTCACAGAAGTTCACCGCAGAAAGCGGAGCCCTGCAATCACATGCCTACGACCACCCACTGATCGCAGCCGGTGCCGGCACGGTGATGGAAGAGATCGTCCAGGCCCGGCCCGGCCTCGACACCGTTGTGCTCGCGGTCGGGGGCGGGGGGCTGTTCACGGGGGTCGCCGTGTCGGCCCTCGAACACGGCGTGGGGGTGGTGGCCGTGGAACCACAAGGCTGTTGCGCCCTGCGATCTGCCCTGGACGCCGGCGCGGTGGTCGATGTGGCGGTCGAGTCCGTCGCGGCCGACTCTCTCGGGGCGCGCCGCACATCCGAGATGGCGTTGGAATGGGCTCGAAAGGACGGCGTACGGTCCGTGGTGGTGACCGACGAGGCGATCACATCCGCCCGTCAGGCGCTGTGGGACCACCGCCGGATCGCAGTGGAGCACGGGGCGGCCACAGCGTTGGCCGCCCTCACGTCCGGCGTGTACCGGCCTGCACCCGGCGAGCGAGTGGCGGTGATCCTGTGCGGTGCGAATACGGATCCCTGCGATCTGACGACCAGTACACACTCTTGCTGACCGTTGCAAAATGCCGGCACCAGGCGAGGCGGATACGTGAGTCAGGAACTGCGCCGACGGACGCCGGCAGCGTCCGTCCGGCATGGGACGAGTACAAGGGCGCAGGCTGTGGAGTTGGAAGCGGTGCCGCTGGTGGGTGCACATGTGCGGCTTGAACCGCTCACCCATGGGCACCACGACGGCCTGTGCGAGGCAATCCAGGACGGCGAGCTGTGGAAACTGCAGGTGACGCTCGTCCCCCACCCCCGCGATGTGAGCGCATTCATCGACGATGCGCTCGCCGCTCACGCCGCCGGGAGCCAGCTGGGGTACGCCACCATCGACCTGGCCACCGGGCGCATAGCCGGATCGACCCGGTTCATGGCGGTCAACCTGCCGCATCGCAGGCTGGAGATCGGCTTCACCTTCCTCGGCCGGTCCTGGCAGCGTACGGCCGTCAACACCGAGGCAAAGCTGCTGATGCTCACCCACGCCTTCGAGGCGCTCGACATGAACCGGGTCGAGTTCCTCACCGACGTCCGTAACGACGCGTCACGGACCGCGATCACCCGCCTCGGCGCAACACATGAGGGGATCCTGCGCCAGCACATGGTCATGCGAGACGGACGGATCCGTGACTCCGCGCTCTACAGCATCACCGGCTCTGACTGGTCGGGCACCAAGAAGTCCCTCACCGCTCGCCTCGCGCACCAGCGGCCCGCTACCGGCTGATCGGCCGTGGCGTACTACCGACGCACAACACCGGCCTCACCAGGCGCTTTCGACAGACGCCCTGGGCCGGCCCCCAGTGGACGCGTCGTGCGCTGTGGATGCGGGCACGTTCCATGAGCTGGGCGGCGAGCACGTCGAGGTGGCGAGCGTTGGCGTTGCGCCGCCCCGTGCCTCACCGCGCGACGGCGTTCGTAGCCCCTGGCCAACCAACGCACTCTCTGCGGAACGGACCGACCGGCGACAGCGGCGGCCCAGTGCACAGCCGTGGGCCACCGGCCTCCTCAAGACAGGCCATGGGTCAGGGCACATGGGCACCTGAAGGTCCCACGTGTCGCATACGTAAAGTGTGGGCCATGCTGGCGGAATCTCCACTGATACAGAGTTTGCGTACGGCCGTTGCGGCCGCGCCCGACGACGTGCCCCTGCGGCTGCACCTGGCGGAGCTGCTGCTGGATGCGGGACACACCGACGCCGCAGTGGCGGAAGTTGCCGTGACACTGCAGCACGCGCCAGGTGACGTCCAGGCGCGCGAGCTGATGACCCGGGCCATGGGCGCCCCGGCGCCCGGGCCCGATGACGCCACGGCTGCCGCGCCTCCCCCGGACTCCCCCACCGCCCCGCCGCGAGCCCCGGCGCCCGAGCAGCCTCCGGCACCCGCCCCTCAATCCACCGTGGGCTTCGACTGGAAGGCCGCCCAGGACCAGGTCGGCGATGTCGTGCCGCCCCGGTTCACCGAGGCGCCGCTCACCGTGGACGGCAAGGCCGATCCCGGGGATGCCGCAGCCTGGGAAGTGGAGCTGCCCGGGACCGTCCGCCTCGTCGATGTGGGCGGTATGCAGGAGGTCAAGGAGCGCCTGGAGGCCGCATTTCTGGCACCGTTGCGCAACCCGGAACTGCGGCGCCTGTACGGCAAGAGTCTGCGCGGCGGTCTTCTGATGTACGGGCCGCCTGGCTGTGGCAAGACCTTCATCGCGCGGGCCGTCGCCGGTGAGCTCGGGGCGAGTTTCCTGTCCGTGTCGGTCAACGACGTGCTCGACATGTGGATCGGCAACTCCGAGCGCAACATGCACGAGGTCTTCCAGACCGCCCGCCGCCAGGCTCCGTGCGTGGTGTTCCTGGATGAGCTGGACGCGCTCGGCGGCAAGCGCAGCCGCACCCAGAGCAGCCCCATGCGCAACACCGTCAATCAGTTGCTGACCGAGCTGGACGGCATCGACGCCGGAGCGAACGAAGGCGTGTTCGTACTTGCCGCGACCAACGTGCCCTGGGATGTGGACATCGCTCTGCGTCGCCCCGGCCGACTGGACCGGACCTTGCTGGTGCTGCCGCCCGACGGCCCGGCGCGGGAGGCGATCCTCCGCTATCACCTGCGCGACAGGCCCATCGAGAACGTCGACGTGAGCAAGCTGGTCAAGGCCACCGACGGCCTGTCCGGCGCGGATCTGGCCCACTTGTGCGAGGCCGCGGCCGAGTACGCGCTGCTCGA
Organism: Streptomyces sp. NPDC006208; assembly: GCF_040613775.1. Lineage (NCBI taxonomy): Bacteria > Bacillati > Actinomycetota > Actinomycetes > Kitasatosporales > Streptomycetaceae > Streptomyces > Streptomyces sp. NPDC006208. Next base: position 24,177 of record NZ_JBEXSW010000047.1, read on the forward strand.
TTCGTCCCGCACCGGCACGGTGCGCATGATCGGCATGCCGGACCTGCTGGCCGCGGCAAGGCAGATCGTGCCCTCGACCGAGCCGTGGTTCGCGGCCGCCCGCAACGTGGCGATGTACGCGAACGAGGGCGGGATGTACGACGACCTGGTGGCCTACCTCAAGAAGAAGCGGAAGCTGTGACCACACTGCACCCGACCGTCGAACGGGCCCAAGGCCTCATCGAGCTCGAACGCTACGACCAGGCCAAGGCGCTCCTGGGGCAGCACCTCGCCGACGACCCCGGCGACGTACGCGCCTGGGTGAAGGTCGGCTACTGCCACCTGAACACGCAACGGCCGGAGCAGGCACTGGAGGCTGCAGACCAGGCGCTCGAACTCGCGCCCGAGGACTACGGCGCACTCATCCTGCGCGCTGAGGCGCTGATCCGGGTGCCCAGCAGGTCGTGGCGCGAGGCCGAGCCCGTACTGCGCGAAGCGGTCCGCATCGACCCCCACCACTGGTACGGATATGCCATGCTCGCGGACGCCGTGACGCGCATGTCAGTGGTCCGTTACGCCCAGGCGACCGGCGCCAGGAAGATCGAGCACCACGAGTTCGAACACGTCTCCCGGGAGGCGGCCGACTTGGTCTCGGTGGCACTGCGCCTTGGCCCCGAGGAGGTCTACGCCCACGAAGTGGCCGAGCGGATCGCCGGCTTCTCGGGCCACAGCAAGGTCGTCGACCAGCTCGAGCGCGCCATCCTCCGAATCGACCCCACTCACTCGCAGGCCCTGGCTGCGCAGACCAGGAAGGCTGCCGACGCGCCGGGCGTCAAGGCCGGCCGGGCCGCCGACCTGTACGCCGGCGGGCTCGCCGCCGCTCCGGACTCCGAGGCGATGCAGCGCGGACTCGACCAGGCCACGTACCGCATGCTGCGCGGCGTGCGCTGGCTCGCCCTGCTCTGTCTCGGCCTCGCCGGGGCGATGACGGACCTGTTCGCCGTCGAGGGCGAGGTGCAGCGGGAGTTGCCGCTCTCGCTCGGCCAGCGCCTGTGGTACCTCGTGCCGATGACCGCCATCTGGATCGTCGGCGCCCTGCTGCGTTACCGCCGGCGGCGCACCGGCGTCCGGCTCAATGTTCAGTCGCTGATGCGCCGCGGCCGGTGGGCCCGCCTCGTGGTTGTCCAGGCGGCCTGGTCCATGCTGTGCGCGTTGCTGATCGCCCAAGTCCCCTGGACCGAGCGGCTGTTGCCCCAGGTTCTTTTCTGGGCAGGGCTCACGCCGACGTTCGCCACGATCTGGTTCGACCGGAAGAAGGCCTGCTGATCGCTACGTCGGAGGGCAGACGGCACCGATCGAAGCACCCCCGCGGTCGGTCACGGTGCGTGTCGTGTCAGGGTCCGGCGGCCGCCGCACGGCGGATGGCGTCCAGCGTGCGACGCACGTCGTCGTCGGTCGTGGACCAGTTGCTGACCGAGATCCGCACGACACGGCGATCGTGCCAGACCGAGCCGCTGATCCAGGCCGTGCCGTCGTCGAGCAGCCGGGCGAGCACCTGTTCCGTGCGCGTGTCATCGCCGAACGTGGCACAGACCTGGGTGAAGATCACGTCGTTCAGCACTCGCGCACCGTCGATGTCGGCAATGCCGGCGGCGAATGCCGAGGCGTGCCGGCACAGCCGCTCGACGAGCGCGGCGACTCCCGACCGGCCCAGCGACCTGAGCGCGGCCCAGACGGTGAAGGCACGGCCGCGCCGGGACAGCTCGGGGACCTTCTCGAAGGAGTCGCCCCGTTCGTCGTGGATCAGGTAATCGCCGCGCTGCCCCATCGCGGCCCGGACCGTCGAGGGATCCCTTACGACGACGAGGCCGCAGTCGTAGGGGACGTTCAGGGTCTTGTGGGCGTCGGTGGCCCAGGAGTCGGCCTGCCCGCAGCCTTCCGTCAGGTGTGCGTAGGCGGGGGACGCGGCGGCCCACAGACCGAACGCGCCGTCGACGTGCACCCACGCACCGGCGGTGTGGGCGGCCTCGACGGTGTCGCCGAAGGAGTCGAACGCACCGGAGTGGATCTCTCCCGCCTGGAGAACCACGATCGTCGGTTGTCCGTCTGCGCTGGTCAGGGCCTGCCGCAGCGCGTCGGGGTTGATGCGCCATTGATCGTCCGCGGCCACCAGTTCGGGCTCGCCGAGTCCGAGATAGCGCAGCGCCAGGTCGATCGCCATGTGGCGGCCCTCGCCGGCGAGGACCCGTACGCGGGGCCCGCCCGTGAGCCCGTCGCGGGCAGCGTTCCAGCCGGCCCGCCGCAGGACCGTGTCACGGGCGGCGGCAAGAGCGGTGAAGTTCGCCGTCGTGGCGCCGGTGGTGAAGCCGACGGCGCTCTGCGTCGGCAGCCCCAGCAGGTCCAGCAGCCACGCCCCGGCGATGTCCTCCACCGCGGTGTGCGCGGGTGTCACCCTGCGCATCACGCAGTTCTGGTCCCAGGCGCTCACCAGCCAGTCGGCGGCCAGTGCGGCCGGCAGGCTGCCACCGATCACGAATCCGTAGAAGCGGCCACCAGGAAAAGCGGTGAGGCCCGGCTCGCAGGCGGTGGCCAGCAGTTCCACGACATCCGCGGGCGAGCTGGGACCGTCCGGCAAGCCGGGGCCGAGCGCGCGCACGACCTCCTCGACCGAGGCACGCGCCGGAACCGGGCGTTCGGACAGACTCGCCAGCCAGCGCACGGCATGGTCGTGTGCCCGCTGCAGCGCTGCCTCGCGCGCATCCATGTCTCGGACTATGAACCTGCGGGCCGGGGCCCGCAACACAACCCCTCCGGCAGCTCCGCGTTTCACCGACGCGGTCAAGATCGTCCCACCGCCGGATGAGGACCACGGTCAGGCTCGCGTCGCGCGCAGCCGCGGGCGACCGGCAGTCCAGGGCGACGACGGCCGTGCGCGGTGACTCGAACTTCTGCGGCGGCCCGCAGAAGGCGGGCCGGAGCGTCCCGGTGGTCCCGGCATGGTCGGCGCTGATCATTTGGTTCGCAGCATAAGAGCGTGGCGGGTGTGGTCACCGTAGACGCCGGTCTCGTCGCCGAGGATGCCGTACTGCTTCTGGAATCTGGTCACGGCCGCCCGGACCTCCCTGTCGTATCGGCCGCTGATCGCGCCGCCCTCGTAGATGTTCGGGACCTGGAGCAGACGTACCTGCAACTCGTACACGCCATGGCCGCTGTCGCCCTGGCGCAGCACTCCTGTGCCTGGGATCTCGGGGAGCGTGGGAGCCGGGCCGGCGGGGAGCGTGGGAGCCGGGCCGCCGGGCAGCGGCGGGCCCAGTTGCCCGGGGGGCGGGGAGGGGACCACCGGTGCGGGGTCGTCGTTGAACAGCAGCGAAGAGGCGAGGATCAATCCGCCGGCTGCAACCCCTCCGATGGCTACGGCACGACGGGTGTCCGGCCGGTCGATGAAGGCCCGCCACCCCCGACGTCTGTTCCGCGCGTGCGCGCGGACGGGTGACGGTGATGCTGTCGAGGGCGGGGCGTCAAGTTGGCCCGGGGGCGGGGGCGGAGCCGGGCGTCGGGGGGTGGCCGACCCGGTGGTGTCCGGGCGTGGGCCGGACCCGTGGTGTGCGCCCTCCTGCACGGGAGCCGGGGGCGGGAAGGTCACCGGCGGCGCGGCGTGCGTCGTGCCTGCGCCGCGGGCCACAGGCGGCTTTCCCACCCTCGGGGGCGGGACAGGCTCCAGATTTATGCCGCGCGACCAGAGCTCCTCCACCGCCCCGTCCTGCGGAGCGTCGGACCGGCGCAGGCGACCGGTGAGGGGCGGCTCCACGACAGGCGGCGAGGTGGCGTGTGCAGGGGCGGGATCCAGGCGCGCGGGCCCCCGGCTCACCGGCTGTGTCGGTCGGGGTGGGGACGGAGCCGAAGGCGGGGTCGGGGTCGGGGTCAGATGAGTGGAGCTGGCGTCCCCGGCTGGTTCGCCGCGTTGACGCCAGGACGGCGGCGGGCCCTCGGCCCAGCCCTCCTGACCGTCGGACTTGTAGAGGTCGGCGCGTGCGGCGTCCAAGGCGTCCAGCACGGCCTGAAACGAGTCCCGTATCTCTTGGGCGATATCAGGACCTGAATGGTGAGCTCGCTGAGGTTCGGGGTCGTTGGATCCCACTGGCGGTCTCCTCAACCAACGTCCGTGGAATGTCGTGTCTCGGACAGACCAGCGATGTCTTTCCTGAACGGATGCGCACGAAGATGTTGGGTGGTGATCGCAGAAGGGTTGTGACGGGAAGCTGGGCTGCACGGGTCGGTCTTCGCTGTTCTGTTGTGAGGCGATACGCAGCCCGTGCGGTCTTGTCTCATCCCGCCTGCCAGGATGTAGCACATATCTCGTCGCATTCCTCGAGGAGTTGACCGCCTGTGACAACCGGCCGGGCGCCGGCAGCCTCCCGCCGGTGGGTCGGCACTCCCGCGGTGGACAGTGGCGGGAGGAAGCAGGGAGGGCTCCACCGACAAGGGCTACGACTGCAGAGACCTCGCAGTTGCTGGGACCGCCACCGCTGGACCTTCGCGCGCAGGTCCGAAGCCGTGGCCACGCCCGCGTCCGGGCGCGGCCTGGGCATGCGGGTGGCGGGCCGTCACATTCTGCGGTCGATGAGGAACGGCACGAGCGTGAGGATCTCCTCGACCGCCATGGGTACCAGCGGGATGCTCGTCAGGCAGTCTCGGGCGCTCTCCAGGTGGTGGTGGGCTTCGGTCAGGGTGGCGGAGCGTCCGCCCGCGTCCTCGATGAGGTCGGCAGCACGGCGGGCGGCGGTGTCGTCGAGGGGACGGTCCGAGGTGAGGAGCGCGACAAGGCGCCGTGCGGCCGGGCTGTCGGTGGACAGGGCGGCGAGGACGGGGTACGTCTTCTTCAGCCGGCGTAGATCGTTATGGACCGGTTTGCCCGTGACCTGCGGGTCTCCCCAGATGCCCAGCAGGTCGTCCACGGCCTGGAAGGCCACCCCGAGATGCCGGCCGGCCCGGGCGAGGGCGTTCACGGTCGGGACAGGGGCCCCGGCGAGCACGGCACCCAGGCCGGTGGCGCAGCCGAGCAGGGCGCCGGTCTTGTGGTCCGCCATGGTCCTGTACTCGTGGGGCCGTACCGCGTCGGGACCCGTCCAGGGCCGGGATTCGAACAGCAGGTCCTCCGCCTGACCGCGCACCAGGTCGTTCAGCGTCCCGGCCAGGTGCCGCACCGCTGTTGCACTGTGTACGTTGCGGGAGTCGGCCAGCGTCTCCACGGCCATGGCGAAGAGCGCGTCCCCTGCCAGCACCGCGGGGCCGGTGCCGTACGCCCTCCACACGGCCGGGCGCTGCCGCCGGGTCTCGTCGCCGTCCATGATGTCGTCGTGCAGGAGCGAGAAGGTGTGGATCAGCTCGACGGCGACCGCGCCGACGACGGCGTTCTCCCCGGGCGCGCCGGCGGCCTCGGAACAGAGCACGGTGAGCGCCTGACGTACTCCCTTGCCCTGCGAGCCGGGGGTGGGCGTGCCGTCGACATCGCTCCAGCCGAGCGAGTAGGCGGCCATCTCGGCCGGCCACGGATGAAGACGCTGGACGGCTTCCGCGAGGGAGGGCCGTACGAGGTCGCGACAGCGGGCGAGGATCTGGGGTGCGGTGGTCCGGGCTGTTGCCGACGGCGTCATCGGTGGCCGCCTTCCTCGGCTGCCAGGGTGGCAAGCGGCGCTATTCCGAGTTCGGCATGCGCCTTGTCGACCATGTCCCGGGCGTGACGCAGACCGATCCGGTCGAGAGTCCGGCGCAACTCGTCCAGGTCCGCTGCGGTCTCGGCGTGGTCGCGGCCGAGATGGGCGAGCGCCTTGACCAGCCCGAGCCGGGCCAGTGCCTCGCCCCTCGGCTCGCTCATGGCGCGGAACTCCGCGAGCGCTTCCTCGTAGACGTCGCAGGCTTCGTCGTAGCGACGGGCCCGGAAGAGCACGTTGGCGCGCATCTTGTGGTTGTAGGCGAGAGCGCTGGACAACTTCATCTCGCGGCAGGTGAGTTCGGCCTCGGCGAGCAGGGCAAGGGCACGTTTCGGGTCGTCGTCCCGCAGGGAAACGATGTCGGCCATGCCGCGCAAGGCCCACGCGCGGCCGCGCCGGTCGTCGGCCTTCCCGGCTATCTCGGCCGCTTCCTCGAACATCGCAAGGGCCGTGTCGTACGAGCCGGTGTTGCGGTGAATCTGCGCGATGCCCTCCAGCGCCCACACGGTGTGGCGTGCTTCGCCGCGTTTGCGTGCCTCGGCGAGCAGTTGCTCGTGCAGGACGGCGACGGCCTCGTAGTCGCCCTGGATGCGTCCGGTCTCCGCCAGGCCCGCGAGGGAGTAGCCGCGGGCCACGATGTCGCCGCCGCGCTTGCCCATCTCGGCGGCGAGCCCCAGCAGCCGGAAGGCGAGCGCCAGCGCGCCCCGCTGGCGGGCGAGTGTGCCGCCGCTCCACAGCGCCCAGGCCATCGCCCCCATGTCACCGGCCGAGCGGGCGGCCCGGTAGCTGGCCTTCCACGCCTGATCCGCTTCCTCGACGTTGCCCAGTCTGCGGTGTGCCTCGGCGACGGCGAGCCCGGAGCGTGCCACCTCCTGCTGTGAGCCGGAGACCTGGGCCGCCCTCAAGTGCTGGGTGCCTTTGGCGAGTACGTCGGTCAGGGAGGAGTTCACCGACAGATCGGTGAGGGCGCCCTGGTACTCGGGTGCGAATGCCTTGCTGTGCATGGGTGCCTTCCGTGCGCGGCCAGGACACCGGCCACCGAGCGACTATACACAACATGTATACATACTGTGTATAGTCGCCTGGCGCTCTGGGTCCGGCACTTGGGAATCGGGGAGCCGCCCGTCACCTTCGGCGGGTGCGGCGAACGGCCTTGCTGTGGATCAAGACGGCTGCCGCACGCCCGGGGTTGCTCGTCGCGGCAAGATTCCCTCACGTAACCGGAACGACGGCATCAAAGCCCACGACCTACAGGGGCACGAGGGCCCCCCGCGGCCACGGCGGACGTGAGGCCCGGCGGGGCGCGCGGCGCAGCAACGCCTGCCGCCGGTGGCCGACACCACCCCGGGCCGCCGGCACGGCCCCTCTCACGGCCACCATGAAGCGCGGATGAGGAGCGACTTTTCGGCCGAGGTGCGGCGGCCGATGCCAGGGTGGTGCGTCGTCAGGCGGCTGGTGGGAAGACGGAAGGAGCGGTGCGAAGGCAAGGGAACTGTGTGTCAGGAGTGACGTTCAGCCGGAGTCGCAGACCACCCGACCTCGAAGGATGTGGATACCGGCCACGCGCCGGCGGAGAGACGTGTCCAGGAAAGACATGTCCGATGTGCTATCAGCTCATATGTGCGCAAGGCTCCTTGGCGCCCCCTGATGTCGCGAACAAAGGAGTGATCCCATGCGACGACTCGCGGGAAAGGCCCTGGGAGCCGCAGGACTGGTGACGGGCCTGAGCGTTCTGTTCGCCGGCCCGGCGCATGCCGAGCCGGCCCAGCCGAAGAGCCTGTACGCACCGTCGGCGATGGTGCTGACCATCGGCAAGGGAGAGACCGCGCGTAGCGCGACAGTGCAGCGAGCGGTGACGCTGCGGTGCAACCCGAACCCCGGCGGGGACCACCCCGACGCACCTGCCGCATGCGCGGAGCTGCAGAGCGTGGAGGGGCGACCTGCGTTGCTGTCGAACGACGAACCCTCTCGCTACTGCACGCGGATCTACGATCCCGTCACGGTCACCCTCGACGGGGTGTGGGAGGGACGCCGTATCTCCCATGAGGCGACGTTCGCCAACAGCTGCGTGATGCAAGGAGAGGTGACCCAGCTCTTCAGCTTCTGAGTTGCCCTCGCCTGCCCGGCCCCGGCATTCCGGGGCCGGGCCTCGGTCTTTCCTACGACGGGGCCTGCGGCCCCGGCCGTCCCCCGGGCCGGGGGACGGCCGGGGCGCGGGACCGGGCCCGCGCTCGCCCCCTGCCGGCAGACCCCGGCCAAGAGCTCCCCTACGTCCCTGGCAAGCAGCAGCGGATCGTGTCGGAGGGTGGTGCGGGTACCGCCTACTGACCGGTCCTGCGCCGACGGCGCGTGGTGCGGTGGAAGCCGAACGGTCCGGGCAGGTTCACCGACGTGGTGCGCTGTCCGGTGCTGCTGATGGTGTGGCGGGGGCCGTGGCCGCCCCCGAGAGTGACGGACCAGGAACCGCGGCCGATGCTGAGGCGGACGCCGGGCAGGATCCGGAAGCTCTTGCGGAAGGTGAAGGGCACGGTTCGGGCTCCAGACGGTCGAGTGCTGCGGGTCAGGCAATCCGAGGGGCGCCGGACTCACGGTACAAGCCGTGCCGCTCTTCATCGCCGACCTCGGTGCGGGGCGGCGAGCCGCGTCAGTCCGGCGACGTGAACGCGTCGCCTTGGACCGGACCTCCACCGGGCGACAGCATCCTCTCCCCCTCCCCCTGCACCGCCTCACGCACCCGCCCCGGCACACCCCGACGCCGCCCGCACCGCAAGGACACCGTTACACCACCCGGCCGCACCCAGTGCCCGCCGCCCGCGGGGCAACAGAGTGTTCTGCCAGGAGACCGGTTTCCCCCCCCCGACACCCGGACGGCACACGGACGGCACCCGGACGGACGAGTCCTGCCGTTTCACGCGCTCGCTGACACTCGCGGGCACGCGCTGCTCAGGGGCGACGCACGCCCGTCACCGAGATCAGGCTGCCTGGTGGCGGCGTCGGGGCAGGCCGTAAAGTGCCCCAATGATCTGGATACCAGAGGAGTTCGCGCGGAGCACTGTCCAGCGCGAAGGAGGGTCTGGAGCGGCGTGGCTCGCCGAACTGCCCACGATCGTGGACGAGTTGCTGGAGCGCTGGCAGTGCGTGCCGGACGGCGATGTCATGCACGGGGGTGTCGGGGTCATCGTCCCGGTGCGACGGCCGGCCGGCGGGACCGCCGTGCTGAAGGTGTCGTTTCCACATTCCGGCAACGTGTACGAGCCGGACGCATTCGTGGCGTGGCGTGGGCGCGGAGCTGTTCTGCTGCACGAGCGCGACGACGAGCGTTTCGCGATGCTGCTCGAGCGGGTCCGGACGTCGACCCTGGCGGAGGTCGAGGACGGCGATGAGGTGGTGACGGTCGCAGGGCGGATCAATCGCCGGCTGGCCGTCCCCGCGCCGCCTGGTCTGCCCCGGCTGCGGGAGCAGGCCGACGCCTGGGAGGAGCAGCTACGCAAGGATGCCGAGGAGCTGACGCACACACTGTCGCGTCATGTGGTGGACGCCGCCGTGGCGACGGTCCGCGAGCTGGGCCGTGTCCAGCCGGACATCCTCATCCACGGCGACCTCCACGCCAGAAACATCCTGCGCGCCGACCGTGAACCATGGCTGGCAGTCGACCCCAAGGGGTACGCAGGAGATCCCGCTTACGACGGCGGCACCCTGCTCAAGTCGCGCGCGCTGACACTCCTCGCAGCGGACGACCCGGCCAAGGCTGTCCATCGCACTCTGGACGTCTTCGCCGAGGCTGCGGAACTCGATCGCGAACGCACCCGGCGTTGGGCCCAGTTCCATGCCGTCCAGGCTGCGTTCTGGGGCCGCCACCACGGATTCCGCATTGCCCGCAGCGGACCACGATTGGACTCGCTCACCGAATTCGTGGATCGCCTGGCAGAGTTGCTCACGACAAGCTCGTGTTCGTGATCTCCGGTGGGCCCGGTACCGGTCTGCTGTCCGAGCTGCCCAGCAGGAGCTGAGGTCCGCGCCATCCTGAGAGGGCTCACCTCACCGAGCAGTGGGAGCCGACCCGATGGTCACCACTCGTGCCCACTCGGGCGGCGAGTCCGGGACGTAGTCACCGCCGGTGCCCTGGCCGTCGTCGAGGACCTGCTGGGCCCCGACGCGCTGCTGCGCGACGGCGCGCTGCGGGACGAAGTGGAGACTCTCTGTCCGAAAGGCCGTTCGCGGATGCGTCGCAGCGATGCCGGGTCGAGCGGTGGGTACTTCTGTTCAACCACGCCTCAGACAGGTGCGAATCACAACGCACCCCGTACCCTGCATCACAACACCCCTGCATGTCACAGCAGACGGCGTGCACAGCCGACCCCACCAGGAGCGCACCATGACAGCGACGGCAGACACGAACAGCATCGAGTCGACAACGGCGCTGCTGCAGGCGGAGCTTCCCCAACTCGAGAAGCATCAGCAGACACTCGAAGAACACCTCGCCGCGGTCTCCCAACGACTGGAAGCGGTGCGCAGCGCGCTGTCCGCGCTGAACGCGCTGTCGGCGGCCACTTTCCCCCAGCCGCGAGCAGCTGAGCCGCAGACCGAGGCTGCACCGTCCGTGCCGGACGAACCTGCCACCGACACCGAGCCGGAGCCGACGCCGTCGGTCGAGACCGTGCCCGTGCCCGTGCCGGTGGACGAGAGCACTGCCGCCGCTCAGACCACGAAGGCCCAGACTCCCCCGGCGACGAACAAAACGACTGGGGGCTCCAGGAAGAAGGCCGCGCCCAAGAACTCTGCGAACGGCAAGGCGGCGAAGCAACCGTCCAAGAAGCAGACCGCGGCCAAGGCCACAGCGACCAAGGCGGCACGGCGCACGCCCGCCTCCGAGGCCGTGGTGGCAGGCAGCGGCCTCACCGACCAGGTCATCGCCGTCCTGGCCCGCACCCCCGAGACTCCGCTGCGCGCACGCGACGTCGCTGAGGCACTCGGCCGCGACGACACCACCGGCAACATCAACACCATCCGCAGCACCCTCGACCGCCTCATCGCCACCTCCCGCGCCCACCGCGCCGGCCGCGGCCTCTACCAAGCACCCGCCAACTGAATCTCGTCCAGGACAGTGCCGGTGCTGTGACAGCGGGACTGCCACAGCACCGCCATGCCTGTGCCGGTGCATCTGCCGCTCAACGCGGCAGGCGGTCCGCCGTTGCCGTGCGAGCGGCAGGGGCGCACCGAGCCCGGCGGCCCGGGTGCGGCCGAGCCGCCGCCTGAGCTGCCGAGTCGGCGCCCTTACGTCAGACTGCCAAGAGGGGAAGCGCATCGTCTTCGGGCAGGAGTGGCCCATGTCGCTCGACCTCAGCCACGGATTCCTCGGGGAAGTCCAGTTCGACACGCAGACAGTGCAGCAGGTCTTCGCCGCCAACTTCCTGGAGCGCGCCGGGATGGTGCAGATGTCACTCCCCGACGGGGATCTGTCGATGTGGTTCGACCAGCCTGTGGTTGCCCTGGTGAACAACCCGGACCCGGCGGCGGCCCGGGTCGAGGTCACGCTACGGCTGATCGCCCGGCTCTCTGACCGCAGCGACGAGGCCCGGGTCTTCTTCACCGCCCGCGGAACCGTCAAGGACCGGAAGCTGCTTGCCAGCGCGGACACCCGCGCGTGCCCGTCGGTGGACTTCAAGGACTCGGTACCCACCGACTTCGTGCAGACCTTCACCACGAACAGCGAGTACGACGACGTCGTGACCACCGGAGTCAAGAAGGTGCTCAAGGAGTCGTCGCCGTTCGCTCTCGGCCCCCTGGCCGACGAGAGCGGCAAGCGGTTCTACCGGACCTACTTCAACGTCCCGGATCATCCGGAAGGCCTGCTGGTGATGTTCATCGCCGCCTTCGGCGAGCCGCCGGCTCCCCCCACAGTCACCGAGCGGCTCTTCTCCTCCGACGCGATGCTGCTCGTGCCTGATGATCTGGTGAATCCGGCCATCGACAGGGGGCTGCAGCAGGCCGGGCTCGCCTCCCTGCCGGCCAAGCTCAACGACGATGTGAAGGTGAACTCCCTGCAAGTCTCGCTCCAGAACGGGCACATTCGCATCGAGGGATCCGGCACGAACACGACCGAATTCCTCGGCATCCCGATCGACACCGACTTCACCTTCAAGGCCTTCGTCCAGCCCCTCGTCAACGCCGACGGCAGCGTCGGTATCAACGTGATCTCCACCCAGCAGAGCATCGTCGGCGCGGGCAGTGATTTCGCCGACTTCATCACCGCGGGAGCGCTGACCCGGCTGATGGAGAGGCTCCTCCCGGAGGCGATCAGCGGACTGTCGCTGGGATCGATCTCGGGCCTCGACTTCTTCGCCTCCGAGACACCCGGCAGGGAAGAGTCGGCACCCGCCACCCCGGGATCGCTGCCCAACGTCTTCGCCAACGGGATGGGTATCCCCTTCGACGTGCACGTCTCGATGCCGAACGAGATCCAGCCGCCGTACATCAGGGGCCACGTCGACAGCAGGCAGTTCCACGTCAAGGGATGCCAGTTCGGGGATCTCATCGCCTTCGTGAATCTGCGCAAGTTCCCGTCCACGACCGCTGCCGTCGCGGCGGGTTTCGACGGATGCGCCGTGTGCCGGCCCGAATTCAACGTCCCGGAGTTCGGCAGTCTGTCGATCGACGTGGAACACCCCGAGGAATTCCAGCCGGGGACTCCAGTGACCGTACGCGCCACTTACGCGGGCGACCTCGTGCGGTTCGACGTCCCCCTCGCTCCCGCGGCGGAGGAGGACGTCAACGCGGAGCCCTTCAAGAGCAACGGCGTCCCCACCCACTTCTTCGCGTTCGACCACGTGGTCCCGGCCGACTGGACGGTGTCGGCGACGGCCGGCACCTGGTCGGTGGAGACGACCGTCCGAGTCGGCACGCGCGTCCTTGCACCGGACGGCTCGGTGGAGGGCAAGCGAACGCAACTCAAGGCGACGGTGGGCAAGCCAGGGCTCGTCCAGGTCGTCGAGTGAGCCACGGCCGCAGCATCCTCCTGGCGGCGACCGCCGGCTTGTGGCCGATCGTCAGGCCGCAAGCGCTCGCGGCCACCGCGACCGCACACTTCGCCCCACCACGCGTCACCGTGATGCCCGGCCACGACGCGGTGGCAGCCATGGTCCCGCCGTTCGTTCCCTTTCCCGGCTCTTCGTGGATGAGCCTGGGTGAGCCACTTGCGGGCAGCCGGACCGTCGCTGGAAGGACAACCTTCACCGGCCAGGGCTTATGAGACACCACGCCTCCAGTGCGCCTGTCGCCGCCGCAGAGCTTCCCCGTCGGCAACGCGTCGTGCAGCTGGTCTCCACCCGCCTGCTCGCCTTGAGGCGACCGCTCTGGCCACGGGGCCGCTCCACGAACGCGGGACAGTCCGAGCGCGACCCGTCAGCGACACCGGCTGGCGTTGAGCCGGGCGGCCTGGCGCGTCAGGTGGTCGCGCTCGGCAAGGTTGGGTGCCTTTTGGGCCGCCTCGGCGTACAGCCTTGCAGCCGTCGCCAGGTCGCCGTCTCGCTCGTGGAGATACGCCGCCACCGCGGCGTGGCGGGGGATGGGGTGTCCCCTGCTCGAAGAGCTCGGGGAAGAGTTGTCCAGCGCCGCGAGTGCCGCCAGACCGGCGCGCGGTCCGTCGGCCTCGCCGACGGCCACCGCGCGGTTGAGCCGGACGACCGGGCTGTCGGTCAGGCGCGCGAGCTCGTCGTACCACTCGACGATCTGCACCCAGTCAGTCTCCTCGGCGGTGGGCGCGTCAGCGTGGAGTGCCGCGATGGCGGCCTGGGCCTGGAATTCGCCCAGCCGGTCGCGGGCGAGGGCCGCCTGCAGGATCTCGACGCCCTCGGCGATCGACTCGGTGTCCCACCGGCCGCGGTCCTGCTCGGCGAGCGGCACCAGGCTGCCGTCGGGCGCGGTCCGGGCGGCGCGCCGGGCGTGGTGGAGCAGCATGAGGGCGAGCAGCCCCGCCACCTCGGGGTGGTCGATCACGACCGCGAGCTGCCGGGTGAGCCGAATGGCCTCGGCGGCGAGGTCGACGTCACCGGAGTAGCCCTCGTTGAAGACCAAATAGAGGACGCGCAGCACGGTGGCGACGTCGCCGGGCTGGTCGAACCGCAGGCCGGAGACGGTGCGCTTGGCCCGGCTGATGCGCTGGGCCATGGTCGCCTCGGGCACCAGGTAGGCCTGGGCGATCTGGCGGGTGGTCAGCCCGCCGACGGCGCGCAGCGTGAGCGCGACCGCGGACGACGGCGTCAGCGACGGGTGGGCGCACAGGAAGTAGAGCTGGAGCGTGTCGTCCACCGCGGGCGCGATCCCGGGCGCCGGCTCCTCGTCGACGAGGTCCTCACGCCGGCGGCGGGCGGCGTCCGCCCGGGTCGCGTCGAGGAACCGGCGCCAGGCCACGGTGACCAGCCAGCCCGTCGCGTCCCGCGGGGGGTCGGCCGGCCAGACGCGGACCGCCTCGACCAGCGCGTCCTGCACGGCGTCCTCGGCCGCCGCGAACTCGGCTCCGCGGCGGACGAGGATGGCGAGCACGCTCGGCGTGAGGCTCCGGAGCAGTGCCTCGTTCATCGATGAGGTCACTCCGTGATGGTGGGCGGCGCGGCCAGGAACGGGCGCAGCTCGAGCCACTCGTGGATCGGCTTGCCGCCCGCCCCAGGGGCGGCCGACAGTTCCCCGGCCAGCTCGACGGCGCGCTCGTAGCTGTCGACGTCGATGATCATCCAGCCGGCGATGAGGTCCTTGGTCTCCGCGAACGGTCCGTCGGTGACCGGCGGGCGCCCCTCACCGTCGTAGCGGACCCACGCTCCCTCGGGGGCGAGCGCCTGACCGTCGACGAACTCGCCTGTCTTCTCCAGCCGGGCCGCGAAGTCGTTCATGTACTGCATATGCGCCGAGATCTCCTCCGGGCTCCATTGGTCCATCGGCACGTCGTTGACCGCAGCCGGGGCGCCTCGGTAGTGCTTCAGCAGCAGGTACTTGGCCATCGTGGTTCTCCTCGGTGCTGGTGCGACCCATTGTGGTCGCCTTCAGTGCGGGGACGGAGCCAGTCACGCATTCTCGACATCGCCGTCCGAATTTTTTTGGCTCTCGTAGATGAACCTGGGTGAGCCGTCTCGCGGTGTCCGGGTCCACGGCGTGGCGAGGGCGAGACGGAGCGAAGCCTTCCAAGATCAGCAACAACCGAGCAACCGAATCAACGGAAGGCCTCGCGTGCGTCACCGTACGTGTGGTGTCGAGCACCTCACCGACCGGCAACGCACACGACGGGACAAGTGGCTCCCGCTCGGCGAGCCGAACAGGCGAGGTCGAGGTCACCTGGCACGTCTACCAGCAGATCCGCTCGGACCGTGCCGGCTCCTTCGCGGCGGCCCGGCGCGGTCCCATGTGCCGTGCACCTGCGCCGCCACGGTGCGCCGCTTGCGGACGGCACGGGCGTGGACCGTAACCGCCCCCTGACGTCCTGCAACAGGTGGTCGGCGACTGCATGACAGGTGGCCTCACCCACCGCCGCGCCGCCAGCGACGGACGCCGAGGCCGCTGCCGCGTCGAAAGCGCGTGCCGGCGCCGCCTCCAGCCGTCGGGCGGCACATCGGCGCGAATCCGGTCGTCGTAGCGGCGGGGAGCCGCCTCCTCCAGGAACTCCCAGGTCATCGGGGACCGCACGCCCAGGAGAACGGCATCGACTGCCACCGTGAGAACCGCACTGGCGTAGGGATGGCACGGCGGTCACGGCGGCCGAGCCGCGGCACAGCGAGCGCTTGTGGGCAGCCCTCATTCACCCGGATCAGGATGGTGCGCATGTGCCGCTCGGTGGCGGCCGCCACGCAGGCCCGGTGCTGTTCGGAGGCGGTGAACTCGGCACTGATGGGGACGACCTCGGCAAGCTCCAGCGGCGCCGGCAGGCCCGGGCACAGGATCGCCATGGCTGCGCGAATGGCACCTGTGGGGAGACGATGGAGGAGGTGGAGCCCCGAAGCCGAGGCTCGGTCGTGGGTCGCCGTCCTGATACCGCTGGGCGGCGACGTGTGCAGTGAGGAGGGCCTGGGATGTGCGCAGCCAAGTCCTTCCCGCCTGGCGCCGACCCAGGGGACGTCGCTGCGACGTCCGGCGGCCTCCTCGATGTACTGAGCGTGGCGGCCGTTCTCCTCAATGCCGAGGGCAGGATCGATCTGTGGAGTCCGCAGGCCGAGGCCCTGTTCGGCTACACCGCAGAGGAGGCTCTCGGCCAGTACGCGGCCCGTTTGCTGGTCCACGAGAAGGACCGCGGCCTTGTGATGGACATGTTCATTCGGGTCATGGAAGGCGGCAACAGCTGGGCCGGAGTGTTCCCCGTGCGACACAAGGACGGCAGCACGCGGCAGGTGGAATTCCGGAACATGCGGCTACAGGACGACCAGCGGGAGTACTGGGCTCTGGGCCTTGCCGCGGATCAGACGACACTGCGCGAGCTCGAACGGGACCTCGCGTTGTCCGCCCGGCTGGTGTCCCAGTCGCCGATCGGACTGGGTGTACTGGACACCGACCTTCGCTATGTCTCGGTCAATTCGGCCGAGGAGCGCATGAACGGCGTGCCTGCCGCCGAGCATCTGGGCCGCCACGTCCATGAGGTGCTGCCCTTCTTGGACGAGTCCTTCGAAGCGACGATGCGCGAGGTCCTGGACACCGGCGTCCCTGTTCTGGACCAGTACACCGTCGGCCGTACCCCGGCCGACCCGGACAACGAGCATGCCTGGTCGATCTCCTTCCACCGGCTCGAAGCACCCAACGGAACGGTTCTCGGGGTGGTGACCTCCAGCGTGGACGTGACCGAACGGCATCGTGCGGTCCAGGAACAACGCCGCACCGTGCTCACCCTCCAGCGCAGCCTGCTGCCTCACCCGCCACCGCCACGGCCCGGACTGGCGATCGCCTCCCGCTACCAACCCGCCCAGGCAGCCAGCGAGATCGGCGGCGACTGGTTCGACGTCATTCCACTCGGCGGAGACAAGACCGCCCTCGTCGTCGGAGACGTCATGGGCAGCGGTGTCGGCGCCGCTGCCACCATGGGCCAGCTCCGCACAGCCACCCGCACCCTGGCCGGCCTCGACCTCGACCCCGCCCAGGTCCTCCAGCACCTCGACCACATCACCGAAGGCCTGGAGCAGGACACCATCGCCACCTGCGTCTACACCGTCTACGATCCGCTCAGCGCGCAGTGCCACATCTCCCTCGCCGGCCACCTGCCCCCCGCCCTCCTTCGCCTCGACGGAAAGCCCGAACTGCTCGACCTGCCCACCGGAACACCTCTGGGCGTCGGAAAGGCCCCCTTCCACACCACTACGCTCGCCCTGCACCCGGGCGAACAGCTCGTTCTGTACACCGATGGTCTCGTCGAGCGGCGCGACCGCGCCATCGACGAATCCCTGGACGGCCTGCTCGCCCTTCTGGACGACCCCCATCGCTCGCTGGACGAGACCTGCGACGTGCTCCTGAACACCCTGCGCCATCCCGGCGACCCCGATGATGTCGCGCTGCTCATCGCCCGGGTCCTGCCCTCCACGCTCAGCCCCAACGGCACGCAACTGCCCCGGCCTGAGCCCTGAGGCAAGCAGGGGACATCGGCAGAGGTCCGCAGGGTGCAGGCGCGGCCTGCGACTTGTCGGAGCCCACGGCCCAACAAGGTGCGGACGGACCGCCTTTGACCGGCGAACCTGCGCGACCGCCTTCTGGCCGGAGAACTACCGCGCCAGCGTGTCGCTGAAGGGGGTGACCGGACGTTCCAGCCGCTCGCCGTCGACGACGATGTCGACGGCCTCGTTGTAGAACGCCACCCGCCCCGTGATGGCGCTCATGGCCGGCAGGGGATCGGGATAGCTCCAGGCGATGTTGCGCGGCACGTCCCCGTCACCGGCCCACGACCAGTAGTCGGTCGCAACGCCCTTGTACGGGCATCGGGTTCGGTGATCGGCCGGGGTGAAGAGATCGAGCCGGACGTCCTCGCGCGGGAAGTAGTACCGGGTCGGCAGGTGGGTTTCGAAGAGGAGCACCGGGGTGCGTGTGTCGGCGACGACCGTGCCCTGGATCTCGACCTGGACGTGCCGGGTACTGGCCAGGGCGTCGACCCGCTTGTACGGGTCACGCGGGTGTACGAAGATCTCCTCTTCTTCTTCGTACCAGTGGTCGAGTACGTCCCGTCCGAACCACTCGAAGGACACGTGGTCGGCCAATTCCTCGGCGGGATAGGTCCATGCCGCCCTTCGGACGGTTTCGCCGCCGACCTCCAGGTCGTAGAAGACGGTCGCTCCCGCATGATGTCTCGTGGCCGGTCTTTCCGTCCTGCGCAGCAGGTCCATCCGGACGTCCTCCGCCGGGAAGGCGTACAGCGGTACCGGACGGCCGGGTTCCCACACCAGGACCGGCCGTCGGCTGTCGACGACCGTGACCTCACCCTTCGTCCCGCGTACCCAGCGCCCGCTGGGTTCCCAGGTCACGCGGTCGTCCGGATCGGGCCGACGGCGGGCGACCGGCACGACTCGCGCATTCTCGTCCGATGGGGTCATGAGCCCTCCTCGATACGTCAAGACCATGGTGCCACTGCTGACAGCGGGGCGGCCTGCGGGCTGCGGGCTGCATGACCCGTGACACTTGCGACTGGCTCCTCGTCACTGCTGTCCCCCGGAGGGGTGCGCCCTCGGGCCGGCCCCGCGCGACCCCATCACGTCGGGTCCGGCGGCCGG
This sequence comes from Streptomyces sp. NPDC006208, assembly GCF_040613775.1. Taxonomy (NCBI): domain Bacteria; kingdom Bacillati; phylum Actinomycetota; class Actinomycetes; order Kitasatosporales; family Streptomycetaceae; genus Streptomyces; species Streptomyces sp. NPDC006208. The sequence goes on from NZ_JBEXSW010000047.1 coordinate 42,592, forward strand.
TTGTCCAGGCAGCACTGGACGAAGTCCTGGATGACCGGGTCGGTGTCGGCAGCGGGCGCCCAGGCGATGCCGACGCTGCTCGGGCTGACGCCGGTGACGGGGCGGTAGACGATGCCGGGGCGGGGGTAGAAGCGGGCGGCGGACTCCGGGGCGAGGGCGATGCCGTAGCCGTTGGCAATCGCGCTCAGCCACTCGTCGGGGTTCTCGGTGACGGTTCCGATGCGGGCCGGGCGGCCCTCGCGTTCGTCGGTGGCCAGCCAGTAGTCCTGCCACGAGCCGGTCTCGGGCGGGGCGGCCACGAAGGGTTCGTCCCACAGCTCCCGGAACGGGATCTCGTCCCTGCCGGCCAGCGGGTGTGCGACGGCCAGCACGACGCACCGCGGCTCGGTCAGCAGCTCCTCGACACGCAGCTCGTCCTGGCCGGGGAAGGGCAGCCGTAGCAGCGCGGCGTCGACGGTCCCGTCGCCGAGCCCGGCGGTCGGGTCTGACCAGGGTGCCTGCCGCATGTCCACCCGCCAGCCCGGCCGGCGGCGGACGAACGCGGCGACGATCTGCGGGGTGAGCTCGTTGGCGGCGCTGGCCAGGAACCCGACCCGCAGCACACGGCCGGCCCGGGCGGCGGCGCTCCTCGTCGCCCGCAGCACCCGGTCCCAGTCGGCGAGCAGCCCGGGCACCCCGGCCGCCAGAGCACGGCCCGGTTCGGTGAGCGTCATCCCGGCCCGGGAGCGGGTGAACAGCTCCACACCCAGCTGGACCTCCAGTTGCCTGATCTGCTTGGTCAGCGCCGGCTGCGACACGAACAGGTGCCCTGCGGCGCGGGTGAGGTTTCCCTCCTGCGCGACGGCGGCGAAGTACCTCAGCAGCCGCATGTCCACATCCATGCCGTCAGGTTATGGATGCAGGTATTGGACCCGCAACGCCGGACGTGAGGAAGGTGGAGAACAAGAGAGCAGGCACATTCGCCTCGATCTCAGCCCGGGGAGGAATCCATGTTCACCGCGTACGCCACAGTCACCGTCCTGACCGCGATTGCGCTCGGCTACGGCGCCTGTCTGGACCTTGTCCGCGACGAGTCGATCGCCGCGATCGCAGACAGACTGAGTGTGCCCCGGTCATGGATGGTCCCGTTGGGCACGCTCCTTGGCGCGGGCGCGCTCGGACTGCTGATCGGCTTCGCCGTGCCGCTGATCGGAACGGCCGCCGCGGCAGGCCTCGTCCTGTACTTCCTCGGAGCCGTGGGCGCACACCTACGGGTGGGCGACCGCAGGCTCGGCGCCGCGGCCGCGTTCCTCTCGCTCTCCGTCGCCGTACTGGCCCTGGGCCTGGCCCACCACGGCGCATGGTGACCCGCCCGCCGACGGCACCGGCCCCACGAAGTCTTCCAACCCCGGCTGCGGGTCCCACGTTCGCTGATGCGGTTGGCGGCCACGCGACTACCGGGCGCAGTCGTGTGTACGGTACGGACAGACGTACGCAGGGGGCAGAGTCGTGAGCAGCGCACACCGGATCGAAGTGGGCCGGGAGCAAGTACTGGCCCATCGGGTGGCGGCTCATGGGTTCGACCGCTCCTCGCTCGCGCCCCAGGTGCTCGATCTTGGGGTACAGGACACGCCGAAGGGCTCGGCACGGGCGGCGCTTGCCTCGCGGGGTGCGTCCGCTGACGGGCTGGACCTCGTGTGGTCGTTCCGCGGCGCGCCCCATCTGCACCGACGTGCCGCCCTCCCGGCCCTCGCCACCGCCTTGTGGCCCGTCGACGACACGGACGCTACGGCCCGGATCAATACCGCTGTGATCAAGGAGGGCAGGCGGCTCGGTATCGGGGCCTTCCGGGCCACTGCCGACGCCTTCCGCGAGGTGGTGACCGCGCCGATGGTCAGGGGCGAGGTCAGTACAGCGGTGAGCAGGTTGGTGCCCGCGTCACTGACGTACTGGTGCGACGTCTGCGGGGCGCAGCACATCTCCGGGCTGCTCTTTCAGCAGGCCGGACTGTTCGGTGGGATCCGGGTGGACGCGGAAGGGGGCAGGACCCTCCTCGCGCCGCTGGAGCAGCGGTTCCCCGTGCCGTCCACGGCCACGGGCACGGACGGACTGGTGCGTGCCTATCTGCGTCTTCTCGGTCCTGCCACACCCGCCGACGTCGCGAAGTTCCTCGGCACCAAGCCGACCGTCGTCAAGGCGGTGTGGCCGCAGGATCTGGCCGAGGTGTGGGTGGACGGGGAGAAGACCTGGCTGCCCGCCTCCGAACTGGACGCCCTGCGTGCCGCGAAGAGCCGGGATCTCGTCCGGCTCCTTCCGCCGGGCGATCCGTTCCTGCAAGCGCGGGATCGCGGGCGGCTGGTGCCCGACAAGGACCGGGCGAAAGAGATCTGGCGGGCGATCGGAGGTCCCGGGGCTCTCCTGGTCGGTTCGGAGATCGCCGGGACCTGGCGCGCCAAGGCCGCCGGGGCCAAACTCGACCTGACCGTCACGCCGTTCGGGTCTCTGTCCGCTGCCGTCCGCAGGACCCTGGAGGCGGAGGCCGGCACCGTGGCCTCCGCCCGTGGCGCGGCGGAGGTCAGGCTGCACTTCGCCTAGCGCTTCGCCACCTGTGCCGATCTTGAACGGTCGGGGCAGGCTTGACCGGTCGGGGCACGGTGGAGCGTTGAGCCTGATGGAACGGCTCCGGTCATCGCAGCTCGCGGCCGCTGCCGTGTGCTCGCATCCCCGGCGGGATCGGCGCCAGCGGTCCGCCGTACCCCCGGCCGGTCGCGACCACCGGGCCGCAGTCATCGGCACGCGACTGCCGCGCCCCGCATGCTGCCGCACTGCAGGGGCGTCACGCACGTGATGCGGTGAGCTCCGTCCGCCCGGACGCCGGGCCGTCGCGGCGATCCGCGGCTGTGGCGTGGAAGGTCCGTCGGTAGGCGGCGGGCGAGACACCGACAAGGTCGCGCATGTGCTGCCGCAGCGAGTTGGCGCTGCCGAAACCGGCCCGGTCGGCGATCAGGTCGATGGACAGATCGCTGGTCTCCAGCAGTTGCTTGGCCAACTCCACCCGCTGGGCGGTGAGCCACTGCCCGGGAGTGACGCCTGCCTCGTCACGGAACCGCCGGGTGAAGGTCCGCACGCTCATCCGGGCGTGCTCGGCCAGCTCCCCCAGTGACAGCGGCAGGTGCAGTCGCTCCAGTGCCCAGGCACGGGTGGGAGCGGTAGTGGCGGCAGCCGGGGGCGGTACGGGTCGCTCGATGTACTGCGCCTGTCCGCCGTCCCGCCACGGCGGCACGATGCAGCGCCGGGCCACCTGGTTGGCGACGGCACTGCCGTAGTCGTGTCGCACCAGGTACAGGCACACGTCGACCCCGGCCGCCGCGCCGGCCGAGGTGAGCACGTCGCCGTCGTCGACGAAGAGGACGTCCTCGTCGATGCGCACCCGCGGGAAGAGCCTTCGGAAGTGCGTGACCTCTGCCCAGTGCGTGGTGGCGGGGCGGTCGTCGAGCAGCCCGGCCGCCGCGAGCACGAAGGCCCCTGTGCAGATGGACACCGTCCGGGTGCCCGGCCGGATCCGTGCCAGAGCCGCCTCCAGCGGTCCGGGCAGCACGCCCTCCTCTCCGACCGGACCCAGTCGGTGCGTCGGCGCGATGACCACGGTGTCCGCGTGTTCCAGGGCCTCGGGGCCGTACGCCACGTCGATGGAGAAGCCCGCCTCGGTGCGCACCGGCCGCCCGTCGGGGGTACAGACGGACACCTCGTAGAGCGCGCGTCCGTCCGCCGAGCGAGCCGTGCCGAAGATGCGTGCGGGGATGCCCAGCTCGAAGGTCATCACTCCGTCGAGGGCGAGAACCACGACGCGGTGCGGATCAGGGCCGGGAGGGACGACACAGCCGTCACGCACGGTCCATTCGGCACTCTGGTTCGGCTCCTGTGCAGCAGTCATGGCCAGATTCTGTCACATCATGGCCATCCGGCCAGTTCTGAGGGCCGGGGAAAGCACCGAAGGTGGTGGCGTACCGAGAAACGGGAAGGACATCTCATGAACGACACCACGATGCGCGCGATCACCCCCACCTCCTGGGGCGGCCCGGAAGTACTGACCATGGCCGAGCTCGCCCGTCCCGTGCCCGGGCCCACGGAGATCCTCGTGCGGGTCCACGCCGCCGGCGTCAATCCGGTCGACTGGAAGACACGGTCCACGGGCGGATTCGGGATGCACGGCGAGCCCCCGGTGCTGGGTTACGACGTATCGGGCGTCGTCGAGGCGGTCGGCCTCGGGGTGACGCTGTACCGGCCGGGCGACGAGGTGTTCGGCATGCCAGAGTTCCCGCGCCAGGCCGGCGGCTACGCGGAGTACGTCACGGGCCCGGCGCGGCACTTCGCCCGCAAGCCCGCCGGCCTCACCCACCTGGAGGCCGCCGCGCTGCCGCTGGCCGGTCTCACGGCATGGCAGGCGCTTGTGGAGACGGCACGCCTCGACGCCGGTCAGCGTGTCCTGATCCACGCGGCCGCGGGCGGCGTCGGGCATCTCGCGGTGCAGATCGCCGCGGCCCGGGGCGCGTTCGTCATCGGAACGGCCCGGGAGGAGAAGCACGCGCTGCTGAAGGAACTGGGCGCCGACGAGGTGATCGACTACACCCGCGAGGACTTCGTCGAGCGGCTCGGGCGCAGCGTCGACGTGGTCCTCGACTCCGTGGGAGGCGACTACGGGCCCCGGTCGCTGCGGGTGCTGCGTGACGGCGGCACCCTCGTCACCCTGCCCTCCCCCGACGACGTGCCCGCGACCGAGGAGAACGGCGCGCATGGGATTCGCACCGGGTTCACGCTGGTGGAGCCCGACTCCACCGGGATGATCGCCCTCGCCGGGCTCGCCGAGAAGGGCAGCTTGCGACCCGTCGTCGAGACGGTGCTGCCGCTGGAGCGTGCGGCCGAGGCCCACCGGCTGGGCGAAGCCGGCCGCACCCGGGGCAAGATCGTGCTCTCGGTCCTGGAGGACTGAGCGAGCGACGCGCTGCGCGCCCGCGGTCTTGCTGGGGCGCGGGGGTGCGTGAGGCGAGGACCGTCAGAAGTCGCCCGCTCTCGCACGGGCCCTCGGTGAAGACCGACGGCCACGCCCCCCGCGCCTGGGCCTCACTCGCCCGGGGCCGGACCGTGGCGGCGCCTCGCGGCAACTGCACCGGGGACCACCGTCCCGGCCCCCGCTCCGGCCTTTCAAGGCTTGGACCGCCGGCCGCAGCACGCACTCTCGCCGCCTGGCACAGGGCAGTTGGCCCTCGGTCCGCCGTTCCCCGCGCACCGACGCCGGTCGCACCCAGCACCCGGCGCTCCGGCAGTTGTCGGTCGGGCGTCCCATTGCCGGAAGGCTGAGAGCTGGTCAGCTTCGGCGTATTGCGGGAGATGCCGCCGGATGGATGAACCAGGCGCTTTGGTCGAGTTATGGAATTGACACCGAATCACACAATGAGATTCTGAGCGCACCAAAGAAGCCGCGTTCATCATGCGAGGAACAATGCTTTCCATTTCTAAGTGGGGCGTGGTGGCAGCAACGGCGTTGTCGCTCGCAACTCTCGCGGGTTCCGCCTCTGCATCCAACGACCCGTACCCCCTGAACTGGGGCAGCGTGAGCCGCGCGGAGGTCATCAGCCTGACGTCGACGGGCACAGGAACCACGATGGTCGACCACGGGGCACCCGGACGAGGGATCGGCGACCAGATCATCATCACCGCGAACCTCTTCCGCAGAGGCGTCAGTTATGGCACCGAGGGTGCGGTGTGCACCCGAGTGTCGGCGCAAACCAACCTCTGCACAGGCACATTCAGCCTTCCCCGGGGGCAAGTGACGTGGCAACACCTGCAGACCACCGCTGTCGGCACCCCACCCAGCGACTTCGACCTCGCCATCACCGGCGGCACCGGCGCCTACGCCACGGCTCGTGGCTATGGTCACGTCGCCCGCATTTCTGAGCCTGGCGGCGCCCTCACGCTCTATCTCGTGCACTGATTCCTCTCGCCACAGCCCGCCCGCATCAAGGTCGCGTTGTATGCCTCGCCGCTGAAAGGTCGCGTTGTATGCCTCGCCGCTGATCTGCTGGAAGCGGATCGTTCGCCGCAGTGCTTCGGACATGACCTGGGCCATGTCACTCGGGGGCAGCTCGGCATCGCCCACCGCTACGTCACGGGTGCGCCGCCCGCACCCTGGACGATGGCATGGCCCCAGCAGTCCCGGTCGACGGCCACCGCGGCACTCGTCCGCGCCGCCGAGGCGGGCATGGCCGGCCCGTGCGGAACGGGGGCCGGCATGACCAGCTGCCGCGTCAAGGGAGTTGCGTACCCCACGTTTCGGCCGCTGATTGAACGCCGGGTCGGTCCGGTCCCGTTTATCTCGGTAACCGGTGACCCTTCTGCAGACCGGTGAGTGAGTGAGGTTCGCACATGTCAACGGTCCTTCCGATAGACGCCAAGAGCCGCCTGCTGACGGCTGCTTGCCGCCCAGCCCGGTCGGCCGACCGCGGTTGCTGCCGGCGACTCCCTTACTGATCGGTCGAGCCCATGGACTACTGCTCCCCTTGCCGCCGCACCCTCAATGGCGCCGTGACCTGCCCGGAGTGCGGGGCGTACGACTCCCGCATGACACCGCCGAGCGAGCCGAGCGGCGGTGCTCCGGCAGTCGACACGACGATGCCGGATGCCCTGTTCAGTGCGGGACCGGGCTCCTTGGAGTCCTTCGACATTCCCTCGTCACCGGCCCCCTCGGCCGAGGTGCCCGCAGCCCGGCGGCAGTGTCCGCCGCGTGTGAAGAAGTACGGCGGTCGGAGTCTCGCCGCGGCCACCATGGCCGTGCTCGGCGGCATGGCCGGGGCAATGCTGCTGCCCCAGCACTCCGCAGGTGTGCCACAAGCAGCGCCCAGCCCGGAACAGGCATCCCCCGACGAGCCCCCGGCCCCCGCCACCAAAGCACCGAACACCCGTTCACCGGAACGTGCGGCCACGCACCCGACCAGAGGAGGCGTCCGGGACCGCACCAGCGGTGCGCCCCAGCGTCCACGCGCGACGGCCGCTCCCCGGGAATCACCGGCCTCCCAGGCTCCTCGTGCCAGCAGCAGCCCGCCGCCCGTGAAGGCCCGGCCGACCCCCCGCCCTTCCAGTGGCCGCCCCAGCCACTCGGCGTCACCGACGCCGGCGCCGACGCCGAGTGCTTCCGCAAGCCCTTCCGGCAGTGCCGGCGCCTCGCCCACGAGCAGTCCCACGCCGAACACCACGGGGCGTGCCAGTGACTGATCCGCACGGGGACGTACGCCACCCGCAGGCATGACAACTGGTCCTGCCGGTCGCAGGCTTCGCGCAGCAGCGCGAGCGCCGGAGCTTCGGCGTCCCTTTGGCCGTCCGGTCGAAGGGAGGATTCAGCAGGGCAGAGAGGCGAGCCAGTCGGTCAGAAGCCGGTTGACCTCGGCCGGGCGCTCCTGCTGGATCCAGTGGCCGCAGCCGTCGAGGATGTGGGAGGAGACCAGGCCGGGCAGTGTGGTGGGGTATGCATCGATCGCGTCGGCCATCCAGGTGGTGGCGGCGTCCAGGCTGCCTCCGATGAACAGGGACGGCTGGGTGATGGGGGCGCCGTCGACGCCGGCGAGGTCTTCCCAATCCTGATCCATGTTCCGGTAGCGGTTCAGTGCCCCGCTCATGCCGGTCCGCTCGAACTCCCCGGCGTAGACAGCGAGGTCGTTCTCGCTGAGCCACGCGGGCAGCCGGTCGGTGGGGAACCGGTCACGCAGCGTCCCGCCCCGGCTGACGAAGTGCGGGGCGGGGGCGCCTGGTGCGGGCATGGTGTCGGCGGACAGGGCAGCAAAGAATCCCGCCAGCCAGCCGCGCACATCGGGCTCGATCTCGGCCTCGGCCCGGCCGGGCTCCTGGAAGTAGGAGACGTAGAACTCCTCGTCCCCGCCCATCCGCGCGAAGACCTCGCTCGGCCTCGGTCCGCCGCGCGGGGCGTAGGGAACGCTGAGCAGCCCCATCGCGCGGAAGACGTCCGGCCTGACCAGAGCCGAGTTGGCGGCGATGGCCGCCCCCCAGTCGTGGCCGACGATCACCGCGGACTGTTCGCCCAGCGCGTGCACGGCCGCGGCGTTGTCCTCGACCAGATCGAGCATCCGGTACGCGCCGGTGTTGCCGGGCTTGGAGGACCGGCCGTAGCCACGGACGTCGATGGCGACCGCCCGGTACCCGGCCGCGGCCAGGGCCGGCAGCTGATGGCGCCACGAGTACCAGGACTCCGGGAATCCGTGCACAAGCAGCACCAGCGGCCCGGTGCCCTGCTCCACCAAGTGGATCCGGCCTGCGGGCGAGGAGACCAGCCGATGCGTGAGGGCCGTGACCTGCTGCGACATGAACACTCCAGGACTCTCGATCTGTCATGCGCCACCATGGGTGCCTGATCGTGCGCGATCAACGGGGACATGGCGAGCCTTGTTGCCGCTCCAGCAAGAAGTGCCCGAGCGGCCTGAGTTCCCGCTGTTCCTCGCCGTCCCGCGGCCACAATGACCGGACGGTGCCTCCGCCTCCCGTTCTCGTGAGCATCGACTGCCTGCGGTACAACCGCGTTCCCTCGATGTGGATCAACTGCCGTCGCCTGGCGCCCCAAGGACGCCGGGCAGCTGCTCCACGAGCTGATGACGGCGGGGTACCAGCATGTCGCCCGGCGCAGCAAAGGATGTGCCGGCGCCGACGCGAAGAGCGTCGTGGCAGGCGAGAACGCCGGGCGCCTCCTAGATTGGTAGTGGTCCGTCGGTCCAAGGGGATGCATGTGACGATTCCAGAGATCGATTATGCGGCGCTGTTCGCGGCGACGCCGAGCCCGTACCTGGTCCTGAATGCCGACCTGGACATCGTCGGTGTCAACCAGGCATATCTGGAGGCGACCAGGCGCACGCGGGACAACCTGATCGGGCAGTACATCTTCGACGCGTTCCCGGACAACCCCGCAGACCCCAAGGCCGACGGGGTGCAGAATCTCAGCGCCTCGCTGCACCGGGCACTGGCCTCCCAGGAACCCGACACCATGGCGCTGCAGAAGTACGACATTCCGCTCATGGACCAGCCCGGTACGTTCGAGGAACGTTGGTGGAGCCCGATCAACACGCCTGTCCTTGGGCCCGACGGCACCGTGGCGTGGATCATCCACCGGGTGGAGGATGTGACCGCGTTCGTCCGTACCCATCGGCACCGGCTCCAGGGCGTAGACCTGAGCGAGCGGGAACAGACCATGGAAGCCGAGCTGTACGCCCGGGCCCGGGAGCTGCAACTGCTGAACGAGGAGCTGCGGCAGGCCCACGCCCGCGAACGCAAGGTCGCGCTGACCTTGCAGGAAGCCATGCTCCATTCGCCGGACCTCGATGAGCGCTCGGACGTCGCGGTGCGCTACCTGCCCGCAGCCGGCTCGCTGAACGTGTGCGGTGACTGGTACGACGTGATCAACCTGCCCGGAGACAGCTTTGCCGTGGCGGTCGGCGACGTGGTCGGCCACGGACTGGAGGCTGCCAGCGTCATGGGTATGCTCCGCAGCGCGCTGAGCGCGGCAATGCGCACCGCCAACGGCCCCGCCAGGGCCATGGAGGTGCTCGGTCTGTATGCCCGCAGCGTCGTCGGTGCCCTGGCCACCACCGCCGTCGCGATCCTGATCGACAGGAGCCGCCGCCTGATCACCTACAGCTGCGCCGGCCACCCGCCGCCGGTCCTCATGCACGCCGACGGAACCTGCGCGCTGCTGGACCAGGCGACCGACCCGCCACTGGGCGCCCGCCCCGACCATGTCCCTCGCCCGCAGGTCAGCCTGTCGTACACCCCGGGAGACACCCTTGTGGTCTACACCGACGGGCTCATCGAACGCCGCGACGAAGACATCGACACGGGGCTCACCCGCCTGACCGACACACTCGCCCAGCAGGAACGGCTGGACCCGGACCGCCTGGCAGACACGCTACTGGCCCGCCTCGGCCTCAGCGGCGGCGCCAGCGACGACATCGCCCTGGTCATCGTCCGACTGTGACCCCGGCGGGCGGCAGCCATCGCCGCAGGTGATCCGGCCCGGTGGCAGTGAGAGGTCGACAGCCGGGGCAGCCCGCCCGGATCCGACCCGGCGTCCCGTCTCAGCCGCCGCCGCGTCGGGATGACTCGGGCATCCGCACGGTGCAGAGACCGGGGGTTCTCTCGAGGAATCCCTCGCCGAATACGGACTCCGCCGCAGGGCGGACACCAGGGACGAGGTCGCCCGTCTGATCCAGCCCCGGTTCCCCGACCGGGTGACGCACGGCGGGTTTGCCGTGCGACGGGGTCGGCCCACGCGATCATGCACTGGCGTGAGACCCCGTGTGCCAGACGTTCGGAGGGATGGACCAGTGTCCTCTACCAAGATCAGCGTCAACAGCAACACCTGCATCGCAAGCGGGCAGTGCGCCTTGACAGCCCCTTCCGTGTTCACCCAGGACGACGACGGGTTCGGGACGGTGCTGCCAGGGCGGGAAGACGGGGCGGGAGATCCGCTGGTGCGGGAAGCCGTCAGGGCCTGCCCGGCACAGGCCATCGAATTCTCCGAGGCCTGACCGCTCCCCGCGTGGCACAAGCTCTTCGACCACTGCCCACTTCGGTTCAGCTATCCGACCAGGCGATGGGTCAACTCCATGAGGCGCCGGCGGGCGTCGACGTCATACACCTGCTCGTGGGCGCGAGTGTCCGTGAACTGGTCGAAGTAGCGGCCGGTAGTGGATTCCAGGTCCGGGTCGGTTATCAGCCGCACCGTCGGCCGTACACCCTCGTCAATGGTTGTCACGGGAGTGAGGCCGTACTCCCGCACTCCGTCGGTGTCCATCAGGTGGGCCGGGTGGAGGGTGTTCACGGTGACGCCGGTGCCGGTGAGTTCGGCGGCCAGCTCGAGAGTCGCCATGATCATTGCGAGCTTGCTCCTGCAGTAGGCGCGTAGCCCCTCGTAGCCCTGCTCCAGCATGACGTCGTCGAAGTCGATGGCCTCCTGCCCGATCGAAGCCACATTCACCACGCGGGCCGGAGCGGATGCGGCGAGCAGCGGCAGCAGGTCGCGGGTGAGGGCGTACGGGGCGAGGTGGTTCACGGCGAACCGCAACTCGTGTCCCTGCTGGCTCAGTTCCCGCCGCAGGGGCTCGGAGCCGCCACCGGCAACCGCGTTGTTGACCAGCGCGTCGAGGCGGGGCTCCGCGGCACGCACCTGGGCGGCCATCGCGTGCACATGGTCGAGGTCGGCCAGATCCGCGAGGTAGGTGCGGACCGTGGCGTGCGGTGCGGCGGCGCGGACCTCAGCTGCAACGGCATCGAGGCGGGTGCGGTCGCGGCCGTGGAGCAGGACGGTGTCGCCGCGTGCGGCGAGGTCGAGTGCGATACCACGGCCCAGCCCTTGGGTCGCGCCGGTGATCAAGGTAGTGCGTCGCTTCATGGCCACGATCCTGGCAGGCGGGGTGCGGTACTCGGCAGTGTGTACTGAACCTGGTGTTGCCACCACCAGCCGGGGATTGCCCCACTCCGTGCGCGACGGGGCCTGATCGAACGGCGTCAGTCTGCTGTGTGTGGCCGGGGCGGTCCGGTCGTCAGGGTCCGTCACCGTGGACGACCGGTTTGCTTGCCGGCCGGACCGGGACCTTCAAACGCGCCCTTCGGCCTTGCATGCCCTTTGCTGGAGCCGATGTGGTCGACTGCTACGTTCCGAAACCATGAACGACAGTGTGTACGTGGGCAATGCGGGCGAGGACGCACTTCTGGACCGGGGATGGCTCGTCGGACACTTCAAGGAAGCTTCTGACCCCCGACACACGGAGGCCGTTGAGATCAAGTGGGGGGTCCACCCGCAGGGCGATGAGCGGGCGCGGTGGGTGACCGGCGAGGAGCGTACCGCCCTGTTGGTCCTCGTCAGCGGCCGCTTCCGTGTGGAACTCCCCGGCCGCAGTGTGCTCCTGGCCCAGCAGGGCGACTACGTCGTGTGGGGTCGGGGCGTCGATCACTCGTGGTTCGCGGAGGAAGAATCCGTCGTGCTGACGGTTCGCTGGCCGTCCATGCCCGGCTACAAGGTCACCGACGAGGAACCGAACGCGGCATCGCTCTCCGACCCGGCCCGGCAGACGGCGCCCTGACCCGGCTCCCGGCGAACGGCCGCTGAACCGAGCACTTCTCGGCAGTCCGACCGCGCGGCACACAGCCGACCGCGGGGCCGCCGGCCAGAACCTAGGGCTCGGTGATCCAGTCCTCCGTGTCGGAAACGGTCCCGCCGTCATCGACCACTTCGTCGGTGGCCGCGGCAAGACCGAAGCCGGTCGCGGCGAAGAAGAGCCCCACGCAGATGAAGACCGTCACCACTGCGCCGATCAGGTACAGACCGAACCCCAGCCCGGATGATGCCGTGGCCGGTACCGGCCGCTCAGGGCGCTGCGGCAGATAGCGCACGGGAACGATGTCCCCCACCACATACGGCACTTCCGAAGTGACCTCGGCCCGTACATCCCGCCCGTCGGGCGTCTGGAACCCGAGGATCAGACGCCGCTGGCTGTGCCCGTGCCCCTCCGACGAGCGGTTGTGCACCACGAACGTCTCCAGACAGCGGGCCTCCGCAACAAGCCCCTCCCGCAGAGTCCGCCTGTACTCCAGGACCCTGCGCACCGTGAGAACGAGCATCACGATCCCAAGAGCCGCAAACAGCAGGCCGATCGTCCCGATGACCCACTCCGCTCCACCCACAGCAAACATCCCTCATCCCCCGCTGATGGCCCGCCATCACGCTTCTGCGCGCCGGGCCGACGACACCTGTGAAGATACACAGCGGGGACCAGCGGTTCCCGTTCGGGAGCAAGGCGGCGAACCGGCCCGTTCCCTGCGCTCAGCCTTGGCGTGACCGGTCGGACAGGCCCTGGTCGACGGCCTTCTGCCACGCCGTCGTGCCGAGCAGTCCCGTGTCGCCGACGTCGAGGCCGCCCTCCGGCTGCACAGTCTGGCGGTCCACCCCGGCGGTCGGGGCGATCTCCACGTACACGCCGCTCCCACGCTGTGTCGCCGCGTCGACGGCCGAGTAGCGCCATACGAACACGCTGCGCGCGGACTCCCCGGGCCGCAGCGTCACGGGGTGCGGTCCCGGGGCGTCGAGCTGTGTGATCGGTTCCGGGCCCTTGAGCACCGTTACGTCCATGGGCTCGTGGTCCACGTCCCGTACCCGTACGTCGGGGTAGCCGTTCAGCCGGTGGTCGCGGTCACTGCAGTTGGTGAGTGTCACGGGCATGGCGCGGAGTCCCATGGCGGCGTTCACTGTGCCGGTCGACACCAGCACACCCGTGTCGGGACAGTCCTGCCCATCCGCTGAAGGGCTCGGCACGGCATCACCGGGCGGCCGCGACCGGGCACCGGACGACGGACCGGTGCCCGACGGCTGGGGTCGCTCCTGTGCTCCGGTCCGCGCGGGATCCGCTTCACGTTCGAGTTCGGCCGAGAGCCCGCACCCGGTGGTCAACGCGGCCACCACTGCCAGGATCGGCGCATGTCTCAGGGGTACGACGGTCATGGCGCGATCATCACACGCGCCTCGTACGCCCCGGACATGATCCGCCGAACACAGGAGTGCCCCCGGGCGCAACGCCGACATCGACTGGGCCTGCGCCTGTCGGCCGAGCAGAATTGTCAGCCGAGGGGGTCACCGTCGACCTCGAGCGCGCGCAGAATGTCCACTGCCGCCGTGGGTGCCGGCTCCTGCGCGTTGCACGTGACCTTGTCACGAGGCGTGTAGTGGGTCTTGAAGTTCTCTCGCTTGACTTCCCGGCCGCCCTGCACGAAGACGCGGTCGACGGCGACATCGAAGCCTTCGAGCGGGGTCTGGACCTCGCACGTCGGGCCACTGCTCTTGCGAATGCCCGGCTCCTTGACGTTGGTGCGCGGCCCCTGGGTCGCACGTATCTCGTCGTACTTCTTCGTGCCGAGGAAGGTGATGGTCACCGAGGTACCGGTGGACTCGGCCTGGATGTAGAGCGCGTTGCCGGAATCGTTGATCCACCGCAGATCGAGGGTGCCCCACGCGACCGTGGCCTCGCGGCCCTCGGGGTAGCGCTCGATGTAGAAGGAGTGGGCGCCGTACTCGACCGGCTTTACGCCTGCGAAGAACATGGCGTTGAACATGGTGGTGGCAACGGCAGAGACGCCACCGCCGGGAGACTTCACGTACTGACCATTGTTGATCATGATGCCGTCGACGAAGCCGTTCCCCTTGGTGCGCTCGCCGACCGTCCGGTTGAAGCTCCACTCCTGCCCCGGGAGGACCACCGACCCGTTGATGAGCTCCACGGCGCGGCCGATGTTGGTGCTGCGGTAGGGGGCGGACGGGAAGGAGACGGTGAAGGAGGAGACCTTTTCCTTGATCCCGAGCCGCTGTGCTGATGCGCTGGTGAGCTGTGGCTGAACGGTTTCGGCCGCAAGCTCCCCGGTGCGGGCCGCGCCGGAGCGCGTCAGCAGGGGTACGACGGCCTTTCCGAGCGCCTTCTCGGTGACCTGCAGTCCCACGCGGCTCCCCTGCGCCACCACGCGGTCACGGTCGTCGAGCCGGAACGTGGCATCCCGGGGGGCCTGTGCGGCTGCCTGCACCGGGCCCGAGACATCGGGGTCGGTGAGCAGGCCCTTGGAGTCGAGGTCCGGCGCAAGGTGATTCCGGCCGTCCGGCTTCATCGCCAGATGACGGCCGAGCGCCTCGGGGCCGATGGATATGCGCTTCTCGGCGAATGTGAGCGTGATCGGGCCGGAAACCGCGGGCTGGGCGAACTCCTTCATGGCCCGCGCGGTCTCCTGCGCGCCGATCCGCGGCTGCGTCTGCTTCACCGGCATCACGACGGGACCGGCGGCCGTCGTACGGGGGTACGCGTCGCGAAGGGTGTCCAGAGCCTGGTCTGCGACCAGGGCGACGCCGGTGACCGGAGCGACGGCCTTTGCTTTGCCGTTCTCGAACGTTATCGCGCCGTCGCGGACCTGCTGGCCGGCGGTCGCACCGATGCGGTCGACGGCGGCCCGGCTCTTGCGCTCGTCCATGCGTATCACCGGATCGACGTCCCGGTCCTCGGAGGCGAAGAGCCTGCCGATGACGGTGAACGGATCGGTTCCTGCGCCGGCAGCGCGGTCGGCGGTCGCGGCGGTGTCGAGGGACAGCCCGAGCGCTCCGGGATCGGCCTTCTCGACGCGGTCACCGATCTTCATCGCCACCGGTGCCGCGGCAGCCTGCCCGAGCTCACGGTCCAGGACCCGCTGTGCCTCCGCCCTGCCCATCCCGCCGATGTCGACGCCGCGCACCCGCGTGCCCTCGGCGATGTCGTCACCGGCCACCAGACCGGTGGCGTAGAGGCCTCCGACCCCGAACACGACAGCCACTCCTGCGACGGGCAGAGCGATCCGCCAGTTGCCGGTCCTGCTGGCTGTGCGTTCCATGTTTCTCCCGTGATGATCGGCCGGAATGGCGCATCGGGGCAGCAAGAACAGCCCAGCACGCCTGGATTCGCACGAAATAATTCACCAAAACCGACTAAATGTGTTGAATATGTAATTCTTGTCACGCCAGGGAAGATCGCTCGCGTGCCTGCACCGCTTGAGGAGTCGCACCCGCTTCGAGCAGGCCCGACGGCGCGCAGCGGTCCTTGCGGGCCGCCTGCGGGTGAAGCGCCGCCCGGCCGCCCGAGAGCCGGCTCACCTCTTCTCGAAGACCATACGGACGACCGTGAAGCGCCCCTCACGCAGGAACCTGAGCGCGGTCCTCTGCTCCCTGAGGATGTCGGACACCGCGCCTTCGCCGATGAGCTCCGCGCCGCGCGCACGGTTGGCCTCTGCCCGTTCCAGCCAGATCCGTACAGTGCGCACGCCGTCGGCGGGGTCGCTTCGCGTCTCGACCACCCGGAACAGGCCGCCCGCGGCTTCCGTCAGTTCGGCCCGAGTCGGCAGGAAGCACTCAGGGAACACCTTCCGTGACGCGTGCAGGCCCTCACGTACGTTCTTGACCCCGCCCTGGATCGCCCGGAGGCCGAGGTGTTCACTGCCGCTTCCCCTCTCGCCGGTCGAAGCCAGCTGCTCGGGAGAGAGTACGAGGGAGGTCAGCCATCCTCGGTCGTTCCAGGCGTTGGCCTGCAGGGAGAGCCGTCCGGTCGGCAGCAGCCAGGAATGGCAGCGCTCAAAGAACTCCCGGTAGCGGGCGATGCGTTTTGCCCGCCACATGGTGTTGCCGGCGAAGTGCTCGATCGCCTCGATCGCGATGATGGCGTCGTAGGGCCCGTCCGGTTCGTGGTCGAACCAGTTCTCGGTCCGGACCTCGCATCCCGGCCAGTGCTGGTCGCGCGCCCACGCGGCCTGGCCGGGGCTCATCGTGATCCCTACAGCGTGCTTGACGTGGTGGGTCTCCACCAGCCGGTGCAGGAGGCTGCCCCATCCGCAGCCGACATCGAGGACCCGCCGAGCGCCCACCGCGCGGGCTGCCTCGGCGTGGTGGTCGAGCTTGCGCAGTTGTGCTGATTCGAGGGTGTCGCCCTCCTCCCACATGCCGTAGGAGTAGACGAGCTCCGGCCCCAGGGTGAGCCGGTAGAAGTCGCCCAGGAAGTCGTACTGATGAAGGATCGCCTTCGATGACGTGCCTTTGTAGGAGGAGGCCTTTTTTGCTCGGTGCACGATGGTCACCCACCAGTCCGTTTCGGCGACGAGGGCCCGCGAAGAGCGCCGACCCAGATGAACCGGGTGCCAGGTGAGAACCTCGCCCACACGCCGGAGCTCATTCCTCGGCACGCCCGATCGGCGGGGGTCTGCCCACGAGCGACGAGGCTCGCCCGTTCGTACCGGTCACCTCCACCGGCGAGCAGGCATCGCCGCGCATATCGGGCCACATGAGGCCTAAAGGACGGTGTGCCCTGGTATGGCGATCTCACTCGGCTGCAGCCCGGGCAGATCAGGACTCCCGGATCGGGGCCGGTCAGCCCCATGATCGCGCGCCACCTCGCACGCGCCGTGGCGCAGGAGGAGGACGGGACGGTAGTGCCCCGTCAGAGGGTCGTGACGAGTCCACCGTCGATGACGAAGTCGGAACCGGTCACATTGCCGGTGCGGTCGCTTGCCAGCATCAGGACCAGGTCGGCAACCTCCTCGGGACGGGTGAACCGGCCGGTCACTGCCCGGCCCGCGGCCTCGCGGGCGACGGCCTCCGCGTCAACGCCGCTGGCCGCGGAGACGGCGGCGGCGACCCCCTCGTCGCCGAGCCAGAGGTCCGTCGCCACCGGTCCGGGGCTGACCGTGTTGACGCGTACTCCGTGGGGTCCGACCTCCTTGGACAGAGCCTTGCAGAAGTTGGTCAGTGCCGCCTTTCCCGCGCAGTAGTCGATGACGGCCGGATCGGGCAGGAAGGAGTTGACCGAACTGACCGTCACGACCGCGCCGTTGCCGCTGTCGATCAGGTGGGGCAGCGCCTCTCGCGTGGTGCGGACCGCGGCAAGGAAGTTGATCGTCAGACTCCAGTTCCAGTCCTCGTCGGTGACAGACAGAAAGCCTGCTGGGCGCGGCCGGACGGCCCCCACGTTGTTGACGAGAATGTCCAGGCCGCCGAACGACGAGACGGCTTCGGCGACCAGATGGGCCGGGCCTTCGGGCGTGGCGAGGTCCACGAGCACGGGCAGGACCTGATCGTCGGCCGCCAGGTCGGACAGGGGTTCCGTGAGCGTACGGGCAGCGGCGGCCACCCGTGCACCTTCGGCGGCCAGCGCCTGCGCGACCGCAAGACCGATGCCCTTGCTCGCACCAGTCACCACCGCCACCTTTCCCGACAGGTGCAGATCCATGACGGCTCCTCGCGGCATGTGGGGGCCCTCTGCGCACGGCGACGTCGCAGAACGTCCGGTCGGTGCACGCTGATTCAGCGGGCGGGGCCCCGCCGCCGGGTGGACAGAACCAGACCGGCGCCCGTGAGGACCATCGCCGTGGCGGCCGCACCGAAACCTGCGAGTGCCAGGGTGCTCGGGCCCGTGTCGGCCAGGGCCGGCTTCGCGGGCGACCGACCCGCGGCTGCCTGGCGGATGAGATCAGTGACCGCGTCGGGGTGGGAGAGCATCGCGACGTGGGAGGAGTTGACCTCGACGGTGTGCGAACCGGCACGCTTCGCCCCGAACCGCTCCAGGTCAGGTGGGATGGCCTTGTCCCCAGTGGCGATCATGGACCAGGACGGAATGGTTCTCCAGGCCGCCGATGGGGCCTTGTCCATGAGCGCGGAGGCGCTGATGGGGCGTTGGGACCGGGCCATGACAGCTGTGGTCGTCGCGGGGAGGTCGGCGGCGAACACCTCGCGGAACTTGGCGAGCTGGATGGAGAGGTCGGTGCCGTTGGAACCGTCGGCGTTGCGGAACGGCGACTGCTTGAGCGCGGTGCCGAGTTCGCTGCCGAGGAACTTGGCTGCCAGCTGCCCCAGGGCTTCGCCCTTGTCCGGCATGAACGCGGCTATGTAGACCAGCGACTTCACCGATGGGTTTCCGGCGGCGGCGCTGCTGATCACCGCGCCGCCGTAGGAATGGCCGACCAGCACGATCGGGCCCTGGATGGCTTTGAGGACGCTCGCGATGTAGGCGGAGTCACCGGCAAGTCCGCGCAGCGGATTGGCCGGAACGACGACGTTGTAGCCCTCTCGCTGCAGGCGCTCGGTGACGCCGTTCCAGCCGGAGGCGTCGGCGAACGCGCCGTGCACCAGCACCACAGTGGGCTTGGACCCGGCACCGTCCCCAGGCCCGGTGGGCGTGGCGTCGGCGGCGGCGGCAGGCCCGACGGCGGCGAACGCCGTGACCGCGAGCACGGCTGTGACCGCACCCCCACGACGCGAACGGCTGTGACCGAAGACGGAACGTATAGCCATGCTGATACCCATTTCCGAGGGAGGGGTTTCTTGGGCCTCAGCGTTTCCGAGCACCGCCGAGCAGGCGCGGCCCGGCAAGCATGCGGGTGAATTCCACGGGCCGTCCGGGTGAAACCGGCTCACCCGGCGCTACGACGTGCAGCAGCTCGTCATCTCGTCAGCTCCGCGATCACCGCAGCAGCGGCAGCAGGAGGTCGGACCGATCACCGTGGTGGCCTTCTCAGGCAAGGCGGAAGGCGTCGGCAAGCGTGTCGATCTGCGCGGCGAGGAGCGTGTCGCCCGTGTGGCCCATGCCGGAGCACTGGCCGGAGACTTCGAGGCTCACGGCACCATGCATGTGCGACCAGGCCAGGACGACGCCGGCGAGAGCCGTGCCCGGCGACGGAGAGTGCTCGGCGGCCCACGCGGCGACGGCGGGATCCTGCCGGGTCCAGGCCGTCACCTGGTCGACGACCGGCTGCACCGACCCGGTCGGCTCGGCTGCGCCGAAGGCGGCCAGGAAAGGCGTCATGGCGGCGCGGGCCCGGTCGGTCGTGTCCGGTGCAGCGGTGCAGCCGGGGACAGGCGTGCCCTGGATGAGGAGATAGCGGTGCGGCTGGGCCACGGCCCAGGTGCGGTAGGCGTCCACGAGCGTGTGCAGACGGGATCGCGGGGTCGCCTGCGCCCTGATGCCGGAAGCGGCGTGCCGGACGGCCGCGGTCAGGTCGTCGTAGGCGTCGCGGACCAGCTCGGTCAACAGCGCGTCCCGGCTGTCGAAGTAGCGGTACAGGGCGGGCCCGGACATACCGAGGCTCTTGGCGATACGGATGAGCGCGACTGCCGAGGTGCCGCCTTCGGCAAGCTGCTGGAGTGCGGCGTCCTTGATCTCGGCGCGCGTCTGCTCGCGGAAGCGGGCACGGGGGCTTCGAGGGGTGCCGGTCACGTGCGTTCCTTCCGGTTCGACTGTGACTCACCCTAACCGTCGCGTGACACCGTAACGAGAGGCGGCGGAGCGCGCACGAGTGTGCCTCGACCAGCCCTCTGGGCGCGGCGCACGAGTTCCGCCCTGATGCTCCGGGCGCGACTTGGCCGTTCAACCGCCAGGGTCGCGGGTGCGCCGTCGACCGCGCGAGGCGCACCGCCGCATCGGGCGCCGACAGACCGCAGGGTCTGCGGGCTCACAGGCGATCGCGGACGGTTCCGGACCGGAATTCGCCCCTCCCCCCCAGAGCCCGTCCGCTCGAGGGATTCAGGCCACACCCTCGGCGGTCCAGCCCGGCACCTGGAAGTGAGGAGTGACGTCGGCGGCACGGACCTCTCCCCCGCAGGCCCGGCACATCACCGCAGGGTCGAGTTCGGCTCCGCAGGAATGCTCGAACACGGTGGGCGGCACGTCCGCGAGGTGGCGGTCGCCCCAGGCCATCAGCATGAGCAGCACCGGCCTCAACTCCCGTCCGGCGGCTGTGGCGTGGTACTCGTACCGCGCCGGCCGCTCGTGGTAGAGCCGCCTCTCGAGAACTCCGGCGTCCACGAGTCTGCGCAGCCGGGCGGTGAGGACGTCGCGGGGGCAGCCGACGTTGCGGGCGATCACATCGAAACGGTGCACGCCGAAGAACACCTCGCGCAGAACAAGAAGCGAGTACTTCTCACCGATGACGCCGAGGGCGTCGGCGATGGAGCAGGGGCGTGCGGTCGTGGATCCGGGCATGTGTCCACGATACCCGGTGCGTTTGATTTTCCTACTCACCCGGGTATGGTGAATCCAGTTTTCAAACTAACCTCAGGAGATGCCATGAGCGTTCCAGCCTTGGACGTCGGGAAGACCGTGGACGGTGTCGACCCGTCCTGGTGGTCCTGGGACGGAGCGCACGGCGGGTACTCCGCAGCGCTGGCGCTGACCGCCGCACGGGACCACCTGGTCGACCTGGGCGAGGAGCCCCGCCCGGTGCGGACGCTGAGCACGCACTTCCTGGCTCCCGTCGACCAGCGGCCGCTGCACTTCGCGGCTCATGCCCCTCGGACAGGGCGCCGCGCCGCTGTGAGTACGTTCACCGGACGCCAGGGCGTCGAAGCGGCACTGACGGGAACGGCGCTCTTCGGCCAGGGTGGTTCGGGGCCTGCGTACAGTGCGTGGCCGATGCCGCCCGTACCGGGACCGGAGGGCTGCGGGCCGATCGGCCTCCCCCAGGAATTGGCCCCGTTCGCACGGCATCTGGAGATCCGCCCGGCCACCGGCGCACGCCCGCTCGGCGGCGGGGAGCGGGCCGAACTGGTGGCGTGGATACGGTTCGCCGACGGGCGCCCGCTGGACGCCGAGGCGGTGGTGATCCTCACGGACGCCCTGCCTCCCGCGCTGTTCGCCGTCTGGACGTCGCCGCGTCCGGTTCCGACGGCCGAGCTGACCGTGCACTTCACCGACGCCCTGGACGCCGGCCCGGTCGACGGGTGGGCGCTGGTGCGCATGCGCACCGAGCACGCAGGCAGCGGCTGGGCGATCGACGACAGTGCCGTGTGGTCCGGCGACGGGCGCCTGCTGGCACTGGCCCAGCAGGCCCGCATCATCCAGCCCACCGTCCGGGACGGTGCAGAGGGAGGTCGCCATGCGTGACGCCGTCATCGTCGAGGCCGTCCGTACCCCGATCGGCAAGGGAAAGCCGGGTGGTGCGCTGTCCGGTGTCCATCCGGTCGACCTGCTCGCGCACACGCTCCGTACGCTCGTCCAGCGCAGCGGGATCGACCCGGCGCTCGTCGACGACGTCGTGGGCGGCACGGTCGATCAGGTCGGTGAGCAGGCCATGAACACCACGCGGTACGCCTGGCTGTCGGCCGGCTTCCCCGAGTCCGTGCCCGCCACCACAGTCGACCGGCAGTGCGGATCCTCACAGCAGGCGGTGCACTTCGCCGCCCAAGGGGTCATCTCCGGGGCGTACGACATCGTGGTCGCCGGTGGTGTGGAGTCGATGAGCCGGGTGCCGATGTGGTCCAACGTGCCGCCCGGTACGGACCCGTTCGGGCCCGGCATCGCCGCTCGCTATCCCGAGGGCCTGGTACCGCAGGGCATCAGCGCCGAGCTCATCGCCGCACAGTGGTCTCTCGGCAGGAACGCGATGGACGAGTTCGCCGCGGCCTCGCATGCCAAGGCGGCCGCCGCCTGGGAGGCCGGGCTCTTCGACATCGAGACGGCCCCGGTCCGCACAGACAGTGGACCGGTCACGCGCGACGAGTCGGTACGCCCCGGAACCACACCCGAGATCCTCGCCGGGCTCCGGCCCGCGTTCCATGACCCCGGCTTCGCCGAGCGGTTCCCGCACATCGACTGGTCGGTCACGGCAGGCAACAGCAGCCCGGTCAACGACGGCGCTTCCGCCGTGCTGATCACCTCCAGCGAGACCGCGGCACGCCTCGGGCTGCGGCCGCTCGCCCGGTTGCACAGCTTCGCCGTCACCGGCTCCGACCCCCTGCTCATGCTCACCGGAGTCATCCCGGCCACCGAAAAGGTGCTCCGCCGCGCCGGTCTCGACCTCGACGACATCGACCTGTTCGAAGTCAACGAGGCGTTCGCCGCCGTTGTCCTGGCCTGGCTCAAGGAGACCGGCGCCGACCCCGCAAAGGTCAACGTCCACGGCGGCGCCATCGCCCTCGGCCACCCTCTCGGGGCCAGCGGCACCCGTCTGATGACCACGCTCATCCACGCCATGCGCGCCCGCGGCGCCCGCTACGCACTGCAGACCATGTGCGAAGCCGGCGGACTGGCAAACGCCACCATTCTGGAGAACCTGTGACCACCTTCGAGATCGCCGGCTGTACCGCGCTCGTGACCGGGGCCAACCGCGGCCTGGGGCGAGCCATCGCCCTTGCCCTTGTGGCCGCCGGCGCCACTACCGTCTACGCCGGAGCCCGCGACCCCCGGCCCGTGACCGACCCCGGCCTGGTCCCCGTCCCTCTGGACATCACCGACCCGGCCGACGTCGCCGCCGCTGCCGAGCGCTGCACGGACACCAACCTGCTCGTCAACAACGCCGGGGTCATGCACCGCAGTTCACTGCTGACCGCGCCCACGTTCGACGACGCCCGCGCGGACCTGGAGACCAACCTGTTCGGGACGCTCTCGATGAGCCGGGCCTTCGCCCCGGTGCTCGGACGCAACGGCGGCGGCGCACTGGTCAACATGCTCTCCGTGCTGTCCTGGCTCCCGCTGCCACAGGTCGGCGGGTACGGAGTTTCCAAGGCGGCCGCCTGGTCGATGACCAACGCCCTGCGTGAAGAGCTGCGCGGCCAGAGCACTCTGGTGGTCGCCGCTCACGCCGCCTTCATCGACACCGACATGGCGGCGCACGCGGACCAGCCCAAGACCAGCCCCGAGGACGTCGCCCGCCAAATCCTCGACGCCCTCGGGTCCGGACGGGAGGAAGTCCTCGTCGACGACCTCACACGCCACGTCAAGGCGGGTCTCTCGGCAACCGCCGGTGAGCGCTGAGCGCGCACAGCCATGCCGGTACTCCCCGCCACGTGAATCAGGTGCGCATCGTCCTCGGCCCGCGCACGCGACCGTCAAGGCCTCCCCCCGGGCCGGTCACCGAGGTTGCCGTGTCATACGCACAAGAAGTCCGGCCGGATTCGAGGCCGGGCGCGCGTTGCGGGGCAACGTAGAAGGCAAAGGGGATCGGGGGGCAGGGATGATGACGACGCACGCGGCGTCCTTTGGACGCAGGGGCAAGCCGCATCGACGGGGCAAGACCTGGATCGTCACGGCCGAGCGGGACGGCGTGGGCCGGGGCAGGGTGGTTGCGCCAGGCCGGCCGGCCACCGTGCTCGGCAACTCCGGGGCGCACTCGGGCTGCTTGGCCGCCAATACACCGGCCATGGGCGCAGGTGACGTGGCGTGAAGCGGTACTTCCGGCGCGTACGCATGATCGAGCCCACCGTCTCCGAGGCCGAACGGGAGCTGTTCGGGGGGCCGCTGCGGTACGACACCGGCTGGTCCGAGTACGAACGGGCCCAGCTCGACCTGACAATGCTCACGGCGATCCGGGCCCTGCCCCGGCTGGTGCTGGGGACGCTGCGCCGAGCCTGGCGAGCCGACCGCCCGTCCCTGCTCGGCGTGGGGTTCGGCGAGGTGGGGCAGGGTGTTGCCGCGGCGGCAAGTCTGCTGGCCGTCAACGCGGTCATGCATGCCCTGCTGGGCGGCGGCACCGCGATCGACCGGCTGCGTACGGCCCTGCCGGCCTTGATCACCGTCGCCGTCGTCGCCGTGGTCAACGCCGGCCTCGCGGGCTGGTCCACGTCGCGTGCCGGGCGTCTGGAGCCACTGGTGGAGCGGCTGGCCACCACCGAGTATCTGGCGGCGGCCGCCGCTGTGGAGCTGGAGGCGATCGAGGACCCGGCGTTCCGGCGTCTGATCGACGTGGCGCAGTACGGGGCGGCCGCCGCCAGGGTCATGATCGGTGCCTGTGTCGCCGCCCTCAACAGCACCATCGCCCTGGTCGCCACGGCCGGCGTCCTCACCATTCTGCACCCGGCGTTGCTGCCGATGCTGCTGCTGATCGCGGCCCCGCGCGGGTGGGGGGCGATGAGGGTGGCGCAGGAAAGGTACGTGTCGGTGATGTCCTGGGTCGAGCATGTGCGCGCCGGCCGCCTGATCGGCAATCTGCTCACCGAACGCAGCGCCGCTCAGGAGGTACGGATCCATGCGGTCGGCTCGTTCCTGCTGGACCGCTACCGCGACATGTCCGAAAGCGCGGAGGCCGAACAGAAGCGGCTCGCCAACGACAAGGCGGTCACCGAGCTCGTGGCCGCGGCGTTCTCCGGCCTGGCCATGGCCTGCACCTACGGGGTCATGATCTGGCTCATCGTCGCCGGACACATGGAACTCGCCGTCGCCGGCACCGCGGTGATCGCCGTCCGGTCGGGTTCGGCCAGCCTGGGGGCGCTGGTGATGAACATCAACCAGCTTCACGAGGAGTCCCTTTACGTCCAGGATCACGAGCGCTTCCTGACCGAGGCGGCCCGGCGCGCGATCCCTGACACAGGAGCGGGCGTGCCCGCCCGTATGGACAAGGTCGCTCTGGACAAGGTCAGTTACCGGTATCCCGACCGGGACGAGCCCGCGCTGGACGAGGTGTCCCTGTCCGTTCCGATGGGGTCGGTGATCGCGGTCGTCGGCGAGAACGGCTCGGGCAAGAGCACGCTGATGAAGATTCTCGCCGGTCTGCTGCTGCCCCAGAGCGGCAGCGTGCGATGGGGCGCTGTGGAGCTGACCGATCTGAACCGGTCGCAGGTCTTCGAGAGAGTCTCTCTGCTCACGCAGGACTTCCAGCGCTGGCCGATGACGGCCGCGGTGAACATCGGGATCGGACGTCCCCACCGGGCGGCCTTCGACGAGGAGCTGGAAGCCTCGGTCGACTATGCCGGCGCTGCGCCGGTCATCGACAAACTCCCCCACGGATTACGGACGTTGTTGGCCCGAATGTTCCGGGGCGCTTCGGAGATCAGCGGCGGCGAGTGGCAGAAGATCGGGCTGGCCCGAACCCACTGGCGTACGACGACCTGTCCGGCCGACAGCATTCTCATCGTCGACGAGCCGACCTCGGCGCTGGACCCCGAGGCGGAGATCGAGGCCTTCGACCGCATCCGGCGCCTCGCCGGCCCGCAGCGCGCCGTCGTCCTCGTCACCCACCGTATGTCCGGTGTGCGTCACGCCGACCTCATCTATGTCCTGCACCACGGCCGCCTGGCCGAGCACGGCAGCCACGACGAACTGATGGAGGCGAAGGGGCGCTACGCCGCGATGTTCCACACGCAGGCCGCTCAGTACGCTCCCAGAGCGCGTCCTGGCCTGCCGCGCCCCAGCGCGCCGGAGTCCGCCGAGCGTTCATGAGCGGATGTGCCTGCGCCCGGCCTCCGGATCTCCGGCCGGACCGGCGCTGCCGGTCCGGCCAGGGATCTCGATGGCCTGTCCAACGGCCTACATCAGCGGTGACGGACCGTCCTGCGGCGGGTGCGCGCCCGAAGAAGCAGGAAACCGGCGGTCAGCAGCACAAGTGCGGCCGCACTCGGCCACAGCACGGCACCCGTATCGGCAAGGCCGCCCTGCGGTTCGGCGGCAGCGGGGGTCGCCGGGCCGTTCGCACCCGCATCCGGCGCGCCCTGCGCCGTGGGCGCGCTCTGACCTGTCTCAGCCGCAGCATCGGAACTGTCCTCCGGACCAGCAGTGCTCGGCTTCACGTCCTTCACAGCAGGTGCGCCGGCATCCGCCTCAGCCACAGCAGCCGGGCTCTTCGTCGGGACAGGAGCACTCGGCTTCACGTCCTTCACAGCAGGTGCGCCGGCATCCGGCTCAGCCACGGCATCCGAGCTCTCCTGCGGAGCGGCAGTGCTCGGCTTCACATCCTTGACAGCAGGCTTGCCCGCCCCTGGCCCCTCCACCGGACCAGGAGAACTCGGCTTGTCATCCTTCACAGCAGGCGACTCGGCAGGCGACTCGGCATCCGACCCAGCCCCGGCATCGGGAGCCTCCTCGGGGCCGGTCTGAGGGTCACCCGGGTCGTCGGAGTCGCACTGTCGGCCGGTGTTGATGCAGTCGACCAACTCCTGCATGAGGTTGTCGTCGAAGACGTTGATGAAGTCGCCGTGGTCGGTGACCGGCTTGTGCAGCTGCTCGGGGAAGGAGTCGACCGCGAACACCGAGGCGTTCT
>NZ_JBEXSW010000048.1:0-68923 GCF_040613775.1 Streptomyces sp. NPDC006208
CCCCGCGCGCCGCGGCCGCGGCGCCACGCCCGACCCGCGACCGCGCCCCCCCCCCCGCCCCGCCCGCCGCGGGACCGCCTAGCCCAGGCGCTTGACCGCGGCCTCGACGCGCTCGTCCGTGGCCGTGAACGCCACCCGCACGAAACGCTCGCCTGCCGTCCCGTAGAAGTCGCCCGGCGCCACCAGGATGCCGAGGCCGGCCAGATGCGCCACCGTGTCCCAGCACGGCTCGTCGCGCGTCGCCCACAGATACAGGCTCGCCTCGCTGTGCTCGATGCGGAAGCCGTGCGCCGTGAGGGCCGTACGCAGCGCCGTGCGCCGGGCCGCGTACCTGGCGCGCTGCTCGGTGACATGCGCGTCGTCGCCGAGCGCCACGACGGTGGCGGCCTGCACCGGCGCCGGCGTCATCATGCCGCCGTGCTTGCGGATCTGGAGCAGCTCGCCGAGCACGGCCGCGTCACCGGCGATGAAGGCGGCTCGGTAGCCGGCCAGGTTGGAGCGCTTGGAGAGCGAGTGGACGGCGACAACGCCCTCGTACGTACCGCCGCAGACGTCCGGGTGCAGCACCGAGACCGGCTCCGCCTCCCAGCCCAGCTCCAGGTAGCACTCGTCGCTGAAGACCAGCACCCCGTGCTCACGCGCCCAGGCGACGATCCTGGCCAGCTCGTCCTTGGCCAGCACCGCGCCGGTCGGGTTGGACGGCGAATTGAGCCACAGCAGCTTGAGGCCGGCCGGGTCGAGCTCTCCCCCTGCAGGGTCGGCCGCGAGTGTCTCGGTGTCGTAGACAACCGCTTCGGCGCGGGCGAGGCGCGCACCGACCTCGTACGTGGGATAGGCGAGGCGCGGGTAGGCGACCTTGTCGCCGGGACCGAGACCCAGCTGGGTCGGCAGCCATGCCACCAGTTCCTTGGAACCCACGACCGGCAGGACGTTGGTGTGTGCCACCGACACCGCACCGAGCCTGCGCTCGACCCATCCGGTGAGCGCGTCACGCAGCGCCGCCGTACCCCACACCGTCGGGTAGCCGGGCGAGTCCGCCGCCTCCACCAGTGCCTTCTGGATCAGCTCCGGCACCGGGTCGACGGGCGTGCCGACCGAGAGGTCCACGATGCCGTCCGGGTGGGCCGCTGCCGTCGCCTTGTACGGCTCGAGCTTGTCCCAGGGGAAGACGGGGAGGCGCGAAGAGACTGCGGCCACTGGGGCGCTCACTTTCTGGTACGTGGGGCGTCAAACACCTCGGTCCCGTACGGACGACGAACCGTACGGGACCGGGGACATGGAGATGTGATCAGCCGTTCTGCGGCGGCAGAGCGGCGATGAACGGGTGGTCTCGCTCGATGAGGCCGAGCTTGGAGGCACCACCGGGCGAACCGAGCTCGTCGAAGAACTCGACGTTCGCCTTGTAGTAGTCCTTCCACTCCTCCGGGGTGTCGTCCTCGTAGAAGATCGCCTCGACCGGGCAGACCGGCTCGCAAGCACCACAGTCGACGCATTCGTCCGGGTGGATGTACAAGGACCGGGAGCCCTCGTAGATGCAGTCGACGGGGCACTCCTCGATGCACGCCTTGTCCTTGACGTCGACACAAGGCTGCGCGATGACGTAGGTCACGCTGTCGTTCCTCCTCGGTAAGGGCTGGCTTGCGCGGGAGCGCGGCGTCGTCGATGCCCGCCCCTAGTATCTCCGTTCTTGGGGACGATCCGAACAGGAGGGGCACACAGAGCTGTGGAATTCACTGCGGGCGGACGGCTCGAGGTTCGTATCACACCTGCTGACGTGGGCAAACGGGTGTCGGTACGGCGCTTGAGCGAGGGTGAAGCGGGAGCTCAGAAGTTCACCGACACGGTCGGTGTTCTCACATCCTGGAACGAGGGTGTGCTGGTGATCACTCGCAGGTCCGGGGAGAGCGTCCGTATCGCGGAATCGTCGCTGGTCGCCGGCAAGGTCGTGCCCGCCGCTCCGGCCCGCAGGAAGGGTCCTTCGGCGGGTTTCGAGGAGCTCGCGAGGGTCACCGCGCGGGCCTGGCAGCCGGTGGAGAGCGAGCGGCTCGGCGCATGGGAACTGCGCGCCTCGGGCGGCTTCACACGGCGCGCCAACTCGGTGCTGCCGCTCGGCGACCCCGGAGTGCCGCTCACCGAGGCGCTGGAGCGGGTGCGCTCCTGGTACGCGCGGCGCGATCTGCCCTCGTACGTACAGACGGCGACCGGCGCCGCCGGGACGCAGGAGCAGTTGTGCGCGGAGCTGGAGGCGCGCGGATGGCGGCGCGAGGTGTCGGCACAGGTGCAGACCGGGGCGCTCGCGCCGGTGGGCGACCTGGACGCGGACGTGTCGCAGGTGCGGCTCGCGCGATCGTGCGACGAGACGTGGCTACGGCGCTACCAACGGATCGGTGTGCCCGGACCACATGTGCTCAGGGTGCTGGGCAGCGGCCCTTCGGTGTGGTTCGCCTCTGTACCCGGCCCCACGGTTGCCGGCACCGGGGAGATTCCGGCAGCGATCGGCCGGTGTGTGGTCGACGGACGCTGGGCGGGCTTCATGGCCGTGGAGGTGGACCCGGCCTACCGCCGTCAGGGCCTCGCGACCTCCGTGATGACCGCGCTGGCGCGCCGCGCCCTGGACGAGGGCGCGTCGGCGGCATGGCTGCAGGTCGAGGCGGACAACGGTGCGGCTCGCGCCCTGTACGAAGCGATGGGTTTTGCGATTCATCACCACTACCACCACTACCGGTCGGCCTAGACGGGGTACGAGTCGCATATGTACGACGCATCGTGGCGGGCGCGTTTCGCGGAAGAGGCCCGCGCCGAACGTCCCGATCTCGCGCTGCTCTGCCTGCTGATCGGCACCGAGGCGGACCCCGCGCTGGACGAGGCCGGCCTGGACGCCGCCCAGATCGAGCTGGACCGCCTCGCCGGGATGCTCCCGTTCGGTCTGCGCACCCCCGAGGCCTGGGCGACGGCGCTGGCCGACCTGCTGGGCGCCCGCGAGGGCTTCCACGGCGCTCCCGCCGACTACCAGCGCCTGGAGTCCTCCCTGCTCCATGCGGTGCTGCGGCGCCGCCGCGGCCTGCCGATCCTTCTCTCGGTCCTGTGGACGGAGGTCGCCCGCCGCGCGGGCGCGCCCGTGTACGGGGTCGCACTGCCCGGACACTTCGTCGTCGGCTTCGGTGACCACGACGGGCAGGTCCTGGCCGACCCCTTCGCGGGCGGCCGCGTCCTGACCGGCCCGGATGCGGAACTCCTGGTCGCGGGCGCGACGGGCACGCCTCTGACCCCGTCGATGCTGACCCCGGCCCCACCGCTCGCGGTGGTGCTGCGCATCCTGAACAACATCCGCGCCTGGGCTGCGCCGCGGCCCGAGCGCTCGGACGTGGCCCTGTGGGCGATCGACCTGTCGCTCCTGCTCCCGGCCCACCCGGCCCGGCTGCGCTACGAACGGGCCCAACTGCTGGTCCAGCGAGGAGAGTTCCTGACAGGCGCCGACGAGATGGACGCGTACGCGGATGTGGTGTCCGAGGTCGAGCCGACGACGGCGGAGGCGATCAGGGGGCGGGCACGGGCGGCGCGGGCCATGCTGAACTGAACGTGTTCGCGCGAACACAGCAGCGGGCCGACGGCCTGCGCGGCTGCCCACCCCGCGGGTGACGCCCGACGCCCGTCGGACCGGCGCCTGTGAGGGACGCCCTGGCCGGGTAGGTTCGTCGTGTTCGCGCAGCATGCGCATGACGGTGGCGGGTGAGGGGTGCTGGCCCTTCTTCTGGCCGTTGGCGATGACGAGGCGGGAGGCGATGTCGCGGAGGCTCATCTCTTGCTCCCGCAGGTGGAGGGCCATGGAGAGCATGTCGGTGTCGGTGACGCTGGCCCCGCCGATGGTCTTGCCGCGCTTGCGGGCGGACTCGTGGCCTTCGAGGGTGCGGTCGCGGATGTACTCGCGTTCCATGCCGGAGAGAGCCGCCAGCACGGTGAATACGACGCCGGAGGGGTCGTGCGAGCCCTGGAGCTCACCGGTGAGGAAGTGAAGGCCGACGTCACTGGCCTTGAGCTCTTCGGCCAGCGTCGCCAGCTCGATGCCGCGGGCCGAGTCGTTTGTGCTCGTGGACGACGAGGGTGACGCGGACGCCGGAGGCGCGCAGTTCGCCGGCGAGCTTGACGGCCTTGTCCAGCTCGGGCCGTTGGGTGGCGCGGGTGGAGATCTTCTCGGAGAAGATCCGGGTGGCGCCCGCCTCGGTCAGCGAGTCGAGCTGGGGGGTCCAGGGACTGGCGGGCCGTGGACGCACGGGCGTAGCCGAGGCGGACGTGTCCGACCGGCTCGGTGCCGGCACCCTTGGGCCGGGGCAGCTCGTTCCAGACCGAGCCGGGCTTGCGCACGGCGGGGGTCGGTACGTTCAGCGCCTTGACGAGTTTTGGCACCAGCCGGAAGCGGGCGGTGTGGTACTGGATGGTCACCTTGCCCTTGCCGGTGCGGCACGGCGAGCCCGCCGGGGCGGCACAGGTGGACATCGGGCAGGCGTGCGATTCCACGCGCTTGAAGCCGTCGCTCACGAGCCCTGACTGTTTCATGAGGGTGTTTCAGCCGTCGAGCTATTTGCAACAACACATGAAACATGAAACCCGCAGCATGATCGGCGCGGGGCACGGTGTTTCACGAGCGACCACCTATGAACACGGCCCCCGGTTCGGGCCGGTCAACTCGCGTCCGTGGAAACCACCTCAGAAGAACGGATGTGGCTCATGCGGTTCTACCGATTGAACCGCGGATACGCGTTCTGCTCGATCGAGGTCGCGATAGAGAGGCCTGCCCCTGCCCTTGGACCGTCTGCGAGGCAATGGGGATCGGCGGCAGTATCCAGCCATTCAGGCAGAAGAAGCGGGGAAGGGAGCGCGGCGGCAAGATCGGAGTGCGCCCCGGCGGCTCCGTCCGGCTCCAGTCGGCGCGCCCTCTTCGCCGCACCCACCGTGTGCTTCTCGATGCGCAGGTCGAATCGTTTTTCCGTCCTTACGCGCATCCCGCTCGCCTGATGTTTCATTTTTGACGAACCTCGTGAGCCGCAGTACAGCTCTCTGGCCACTTTAGAACTTTACAGATCATCCCATTTTCTCTAGTGACCTTGCTTTGGCATCCACCTATGCACGTAGCTATTTGGGTACACCCGCTTCCTTGTTCCGGCTCCCGATGAGCCTGGACGGGACGGCAGTGAACCGGTCTCCGGTTCCCGGCCGGCCAGGGGGCGGTCGTGACACCCCATGTGAGGAGAAGTCATGAAGAAGGCTTACGAGGCGCCGACGCTGGTCCGGCTCGGGACGTTCCGGAAGAAGACCGGGCTCTTGCAGAGCTCCGGCAACGACCGTCTCATCCTGAGCAAGAACTGACGAGCGACGGTTCCTGACCCGACGTCATGACTGAACTGCACGAGAGTGCGGGGACGGGCCCCGGCGACGCGCACTTCACGGTCTTCACCGACCGGGAGGACGCGGCCGCCGTGGCCCGCTTCTTCGCCCGCCCCGGAACGCGAATCCTGCAGCACGCTTCGGGCCGGCCCTGGCTGGTGGGGCGGTGGCACGATGAGGAGATCGTCACCGCGCGCGCCGGCCACACGGTCCTCGCCGTCATCGGCTGCTGTCCGGTCGATGCCGCAGAGCTTGAGCGCCATGCCGGGAGGCTGCGGGATCTTGCCGAACTCGACGCCCTGGCCCGCTCCCTTCCAGGGAGCTTCCATCTCGTCGCCGCGCTCGGCGGGCGGCTCAGGGTGCAGGGCACCGCCTCCGGGCTCCGGCTGGTCTTCCATGCCTCCGTTGACGGAACACAGGTGGCTGCCAGCCGCGCCGACGTACTCGCCGCGGCGCTCGGCGTCGACCCGGACGAGGAGCAACTGGCCGTCCGGCTGCTGTGGCCCATTCCCCATCCACTCGCCGAGGCACCCATGTGGCGAGGCGTCACTTCCGTGTCTCCCCAGGACGCGCTGATCGTTTCGCCGGACGGCCGGAGCGTGCGTCACTCGCGCTGGTGGGCACCGCCGGAGCCGGTACGTACTCTCGCCGATGGCGCCTCTCTCGTCCGCGAAGCCCTGGCCGCGGCGGTCGATGCCCGTACCCGGCAGGGTGGCGTGGTCAGCTGCGACCTGTCAGGCGGCCTGGATTCCACCTCCGTCTGTTTCCTGGCGGACCGCTCACCGGCCCGGGTAGTGGCCAGCACCTGGCCTGGTCGTGACCCCGCCGACACCGATCTGTACTGGGCAGAACAGGCCGCCCGCTCGTTGCCGGACATCGACCATGTGGTGTGGGACGCCGATACCTCGCCGCTCGTCTACACGGGCCTGCTCGGCATCGATGACCTGCTGGACGAACCGACCATCGGCGTCATGGACCGCTCAAGGGTCCTGCACCACCTGCCCGGCCTGGCGGAGCGGGGCAGCCGGTTGCACCTGACCGGCATCGGCGGCGACCACGTGGCCTGGTGCTCGGAGGCGTACTACCACCGGCTGCTCCGCACCCGCCCGCTGTTCGCGCTGCGCCAGCTGCGCGGCTTCAGGGCCCTGTGGCAGTGGCCACTTGGCGGCACGGCACGCGCGCTGGCCGACTCGCGGCCGTA
The DNA here is from genome assembly GCF_040613775.1 of Streptomyces sp. NPDC006208. Lineage (NCBI taxonomy): Bacteria > Bacillati > Actinomycetota > Actinomycetes > Kitasatosporales > Streptomycetaceae > Streptomyces > Streptomyces sp. NPDC006208. The sequence continues at coordinate 6,584 of NZ_JBEXSW010000048.1, forward strand.
CGGGAAGTGGCTGGCCGACTCCAGCGGCCGCCTGCGAGACCCACTACCCGCCACCGTCAGCACCAGCCTCGGCTGGGGCATGCCCCCTCGCCTCTTCGACTGGGTCACCCCCGACGCCGAACGGATGGCCCAACGGGCGCTGCGCGAGGCCGCCTTGACCGCCGTACCGCTGCACCCGGACCGCGGCCTGCACACCGACCTCGAACAGATCCTTTCCTGCACCCGCATCATCCGCCAGTGGGACCGGATGGCTGCCCGGGCCGGTGTACCGATGGCCTCGCCGTTCCTCGACGACCGCGTCATCGAGGCATGCCTCGCCGTGCGCCCGAGCGAGCGTGTCACGCCCTGGCAGTACAAACCCCTCCTGACCGCCGCCATGAGCGGGATCGTGCCCGATGCGTGCCTGCGGCGCACCAACAAGGCCGCCGCTTCCATGGACGCATCCAACGGACTGCGCGAACACCGCGCCGATCTGCTGGCGCTCTGGGAGGACTCCCGGCTGGAGCAGCTCGGACTGGTCGACGGCGCAGCCCTGCGCCGGCTCGCCCAACGCCCGGCCACACCCGAACTGCGCGACGCGATCCTCTACTCGACCATCGCCGCTGAGGTGTGGCTGCGCGGCCTCCACCGAACCACCGGGCCCAAGGCTCCCGCCTCCTCATGACCACCGTTCCGCTGCAGAAAGGCACACGCATGACATTGAAGTTCGGCGCCAATGTCTCCACAGCCGAGACGGACTACGGCACGGTCCTCCTGGACGAACGAGCCGGGGACTATTGGGAGCTGAATCCCACCGGCACCCTGGTGGTCAACACGCTGATGGCGGGCGGTGACGAAGCTGCCGCGGTCGCCGCGCTCGCCGACGAGTTCGACATCGACCTCGTCCAGGCGAAGCAGGACGTCGACGCCCTCGTACAGCAACTGCGGGCCTCGGGGCTGGCCGAATGACGACGCCCAGCGCCCTGGAGCGGCCCACCGGCGTGCCCTTCGCCCGGCGCCTGGCCGCCCGTCTCGTCCTGATCCCCGCCCTCGTGCTCTCACTCCTGCCGCCCCGCCGGATCCGCGCCGTGCTCCACCTCGCGTGTCGCAGAGCCACGCCGGCCACCGCCGCACAGGCGAAGAACGCACGGGACGCGATGTGCGCGGTGAGCCTGCGCTGCGCCGGGCCGAAAGGCTGCCTGCCCCGGTCGCTGGGAGCCGCGCTGCTGTGCCGCCTGGGAGGGAGCTGGCCGGCCTGGTGCACCGGGGTGCGCGTGGTGCCGCCGTTCACGGCGCACGCCTGGATCGAGGCGGACGGCCGCCCCGTGGACGAGGGTGTACCCGACGACTACTTCACCCGGCTCATCACGGTCGCTCCCGGGAGCCGATCAGGCCGATGACCGACACCGTCGTGGATCAGGCGCAGCAGGCGGCCGAGGGGGACCGCTCCACCCGGGCCGCGGTCGCCACCATGTACCGGCTCACCACCGGCCACCGGGCCTCCATCACCGTCGCCACCGTACTCACCCTCGTCGGCTCGGCGCTCGGGCTTGCCCAGCCGCTCGCTGCCAAGCACGTCGTGGACGCGAGCGGGCGCGGACAGATGTTGTGGCCACTGTTGCTGCTCCTCGCCGGGCTGTTCGTCACCGAAGCGGCGACCGGCGCAGTAGGCCGCTTCGTTCTGGAGCGCATGGGCGAAAGCATCGTACGAGGGCTGCGCCACAGCCTGGTTGGGCGGCTGCTCCGGCTGGAGATGCGGGAGTACGACCGGCACCGCAGCGGCGACCTGATCTCCCGGGTCACCGCCGACACCACCCTGCTCAGAGAAGTCGTCTCCCAGGCACTGGTCGATCTGGTGACGGGTGCCCTCGTCGCGGCGGGGGCGATCGTCCTCATGGTGTGGATCGACCCGCTGCTGCTCCTACTGGTCGCCCTCACCGTAGCTACCGCCGCCGTGATCGTCGCCTCGCTTCTCAAGGGCATCCGGGCTGCCTCCGAACGCATGCAGACCTCCGTCGGCGCGATCGCCGCCGACCTCGAACGCGCCCTCGGCGCCCTGCCGATGGTCCGGGTTCACCGAGCCGAGGACCGTGAAGCGGCCCGCATCGGAAAATGCGTCGAGGCGGCGTACAGCGCCGGCGTACGGACCGCGAAACTCGCCTCCGTGATGAGCCCCGCGGTCGAACTCGCCGTCCAGGGCTCCTTCCTGATCGTCCTGGTCATCGGCGGCCTGCGGGTCAACGGCCACGCCAACTCCCTCGGCGACCTGGTCGCCTTCCTGCTGTACGCCTCCTACCTGGTCCTTCCGCTGTCCTCGGTCTTCCGGGCGGTCGGCCTGATCCAGCGCGGCATGGGGGCTTACCAGCGCATCGAGCAGGCACTTTCCCTGCCGGCGGAGCCCTCCCAGCAGACCCCGGCCGTACGGGCATGCACGCGCGAGGCGGCCCGGCAGACCCTCTCGTACCAGGAGCCCGCCCTCGCCCTGCGGAATCTCAGCTTCGGCTACGACCCGGACCGGCCGGTGCTGCGCGGCGTCTCGTTCACCGTCCCCCACCGGCAGCAGACGGCCCTGGTCGGCCTGTCGGGTGCCGGAAAGAGCACGATCTTCGCCCTCGTCGCCAGATTCCACGAACCGGACTCCGGGACCCTGCTCTTCGACGGCCTGCCCGCCACCGAACTGAGCCGCACCGCATGCCGCGGACGCATCGCCGTCGTCGACCAGAACGCCCACGTCGTCCACGGCACCCTCTGGGACAACATCACCTACGCCACGCCCGAAGCCACCCAGGCAGAAGTGCAACACGTCGTCGAGCTCGCCCAGCTGGAAGGCGTCGTGCGGCGGCTGCCAGGCGGCTTGTCGGGATTGCTCGGCGAACGCGGCGGCACCCTGTCGGCGGGAGAGCGCCAGCGGGTGGCCCTGGCCCGCGCCCTGCTCGCCCGCCCCTCGATCCTCCTGCTCGACGAGCCCACCTCCCACCTCGACACCATCAATGAGACCGCGCTCACCACAGTGATGAAGGACGTCGCCCGGGAATGCGCCCTGCTGGTCATCGCACACCGGCTCTCCACGGTCCAGCACGCCGACCAGATCGTCGTACTGGACAACGGCCGCACCGCCGCCCGCGGACGTCACGAGGAACTACTCATCAGCAGCCCCATTTACCGCGAACTGGCGGCCGGACAGATGCTCCGCCCGGCCAACGCCCAGACCTCCCCCGTGACGACCGTCCGCCCCCACCCACGCCACCCGCTGTGAACCGGACACGGACACGACGCCGAGAGCGCCTCAGGCAGCACGGCCAGCCATCACCCTGGGTCAGGGCGACGGCGACGGCCAAGCCGTTGCTCCCTGCCGCGAAGGCGTCCGGCACCGACGACGTCATCGCCGGACACCTCCACGAGGCCCACATCGGCACCACTTCGCCCGCGCTTACGTCATCCCCGTCGGCTGACCGAGGTTATTCCTCGGAGGCGGCCGGGTCGCGCAGCGGGCGCAGCGAACCGTCGCCGTGGGAGCGGACGATCGGGTACCGGCCATGGAAATTAATGTGTTCGTGGACCAGCGGAGAGAGCCGGGAACGGATCTCCGGTGAGATGGTCAGCCCGCCGGCCTGAAGCTCCTTGACGGCGGCGTCCATGTAGAGGGTATTCCACCAGACCACCGCGTTCAGCGCCATGCCCAGCGCCCCCAACTGATCCTCCATCCCCTCCCGGTAGGCGTGCCTGAGTTCGCCGAGCCGTCCGAAGAAGATGCTCCGGGCCAGCGCGTGGCGGCCTTCGCCGATGTTGAGCTGGGCACCGATCATGCGCCGGTATCCCTCGGAGTCGATGAACTGGAGCAGGTGGGGGGTCTTGAAGATCCGGCCGTAGTGCGCGAACGCGTCGCCCAGGCCCGTCATGCGGTCGCCGCTGGTCATCATCCGCAGCAGGTCGTACGCCCGCACCTTGCCGGTCTGCAACGACCCGGCGACGCGGAGCATGTCCTCCCAGTTCTGCCGGATCCGCTCGACCTGCACGCGCTGGCGTGAGACCGGCTGGAGCGGCCCGTAGTCCTTGGACATGTCCAGGCGCCACAGCCGCGCGTCGGAGATGTCGGCGATCCTGGGGGAGAACTGGTAGCCGCAGATCGCGAAGAGCCCGAAGACAAGGTCGCTGTACGAACCGGTATCGGTGATCACGATCTCCGGGCGGACCGGGCCGTCGAGATTGAACATCGCGTCCAGGATGCCGAGTGAATCACGCAGCGTGCCGGGCATCACGATGCCGCCCAGACCCATCACCCGGTCCGAGACGACGTTGAGCCAGGTCGCCCCGTGACCCGTCGAAAAATACTTCCGGTTCGGCCTGGTATGTATAGACCTGAGGGGGACAGTGAAGCGCATCCCATCGGCGGAGGCAACGTGCCCGCCACCCCAGTCCGAGGCGAGGTCGATATCACCCTGCCGGCCGACCAACAGACCGGAAGCGGCGCTCACACCGGGCAGGTTCCAGTAACCCCAGTCCGCCGCCGACAACCGCGAGCGGGTCAGCGCCTTCTCCCCCGGCTTGATGACCGGCTCCAACCCGATGTTCGTGGACTTGCTGACCAAAAGCGCGGTGAGCGTGAGGTCAAGATCCTGCGGCCGGGCGACCTTCCCGCCGATGTGCTCAAAGGGGTCGAACATGCCGGTCCGGGCATGGACTTCCAGCAGCAACTCCGGATAGTCGACCCTCGGCAGCATCGCCTGCACCGCGTCGTGCACCGGCTTGAACCCCACGGGCTCGGGCTCCGCCTCCAGCCGGTCCAGGCGGATCTTCCCCTCCAGGATGCCCACCGCCGCGTTCTGGGGCAGGCCCTCCGCGACATGCGCGTACATCTCATCCAGCAGCACCTCCAGCTCGCCCAGGTGCTCGTCCGCACTGCCCGAGAGTTCCAGCGCGGTCAGCACCCTCGGCCTCTTGACCTGCCAGTCCGGCCCGGACAACAGCCTCGCCCGCGGATCACCCCAGTTGTCCGCACCCCTGGCGAAAACATCCCGGCGCTTAAGCGCCGTGTGCAGCCCCTCCAGCACACAGAACGTCCACGCATGCTTGTCGATGTACCCGTTCGCCGCCAGCAGCGGATTACCCAGCACCAGGCGCCGCCACGTGCCGTCCAGCAGCGACGCGTCGATGTGCTCGGGACCGGGCTTGCGCCGAGCCTGAACCTTCGGCAGCTCCCGCAGCGCCTCCACCAGCGGCGTACCGGCCTGCGTCGCACCCCACGGAATCACCTCCGCCAGCAGCGAGGTGAACGGCCGCACCGTCGCGTACCGTTCCAGGAGCTGCTTGCGCCAGGCGGTATCCGCGTCCTCGTCCGTGCCCTCGGGCAGCAGCTCGCCGAGCTCCACGATCGCCTTGGCCAACTCTTCCCGGGTGACAAGCTGCTCGATCCGCTCCCACGCCTGAGCCACACTCAGCGGCACCGGCTCCCCGCCACCCTCACCGCCGTCGCTCTCGATGGGCACCTCGAGGAGCACGGAGACCGCCGCCTTCCGCAGCCGCGGCAGGCCCTTCAGCTTCGCCTTGTCCTCCTCACGCTCCGCACGGGCCAGCAGCTTCGTAGCCATCAACACATCGAACAGCGTCAGCGCGTCATCGACCGAGGCCCCCTCCAAGTGCCGCATCGTGGCCAGCACCGTCGCCGTACGCCGCGGCTCCGCCAGCCTGCGCAGCGTCGGCGCATGCGCGCTCATCCCGTACCGGGCCAGCTCCGCCAGCTTCACCGGCGGCACCCGCCACAAGTCCAGCTCACCGGACTTCACCCCGTGGATGTCCCGCGTCCGCTCCAACGCGGCCTTCTGCCCCCCGCCCCGACACATCCCGCGGACCCTTGCGCCACCCCTCCAGCACAGACCGTGCGGCCCCCTCGGGGACGTCGAGGAGCTCCAGCAGCCCCCGGCGGAACTCCGGCTCCACCGGGGCGTCCACCACCGAGTAGATCAACGACTGCTCGCCGGTACGGACCTCACCGACCAGTCGCGCCAGCTGAGTGAGCCCCGGCATCAGCACCCGGTTACGCAGCAGCCACGTCACCGCCCGGTCGAACAGCGCCCGCGGCCCCTCGTTCGACACCCACACCCGCCCGGCGATGTACTCCCGCAGGGCCAGGTCGCCGTCCTCGAAGTCGCGGATCTTCAGCAGCCTCCGGATCTCGCGGGCGTGCTCGTGCTGGGTGGGGGTCGGCAGCCGCTCCGGGTACAGCTTCAGACACGACGGATCATCGATCCCCAACTGTTCCGCGACGAACTCGGCCACCCCAGGCGGCACTTCGGCCGATGCCGACAAGAAAGTGCCCAGCATCCGTACGGTGCCCCACTGAACCGCCCAGCCCAGCCGATTGTGAGGCCGACGCTTGGCCGCCGCCTGCTCCAGCGCCACCGTGTCCAGCCGGAAGAACTCCTCCAGCTCCTGCGCTGACGGCTCCCCGGCGAAACGTCCATACCGGGCTGTCTGATCTTCTGAAAGATACTCAACAGTCACGACTCGTGACGCTAGGCAACAGGCGTCACAGTCGTCCCGGTAGTGATCGAACCGAGACCCCCCCGACCCATGCCATGATCATTCCTTAGCGTTCAATCCAGCAGCGTTACCGGCGGGACCCCGGCGTCGTCGACTTCGAGGCACTCGCCGCTGCTGCCGCCGCTGTAACTGGACTTGTGCCAAGCCGGAGCAAGCAGCAGCTCAAGGACGAGGGCTACTTCCACGAGTGGAAGGGAACAGGGGCCCGGTGGGCTCTGGCGGACCCGGCAGCTCGTCTCCAGCGTCCCGCTGACTGCCGAGGATGTCGCCCGGTTGAGGGAGGCCGCACCGGTGGAGCCCGCGCCGACCGCACCGGAACCGGCTGCCGGAGAACGGACCGTCGGTGAGCCGGACGACCCGTCCGTCGCTCGCCATCCAGAAAAGACCCCTGGGGTGAACACCCTCCCCCGCCCGACCACGCCGATACCGATGCGCGGCAACTCGTTGCCGCGCTACGGGAACTGGACCCTCGGCTGTGCGTGCCGCGCGGCATGCTGCGCCAGCTGGCCACGCCGGCCGCCCAGTGGCTTCGGCTCGGGCATACGCCCGATGCCGTGCGGGACGGGATCAGGCGCGGCCTGCCCGCTGCCGGCGAGAACATCCACCGGCCCGGTGGGCTGGTGCGGTATCTGCTGCGCGAGGTGCCTCCGGTCGAGGAGCCTTCGGAGCCGCCCAGGGTCGCCCTCATGCGCGAGTGCGCGGGCGAGCACACCCAGCCGCGGCTCTTCCGGCCGGTGGCGGACGAAGGGCTGTGCCCCGACTGCCGCCAGGATCGGGCCCAGGCGACGCAGACCGAGGCCACGGCACGGCCGGCCACAGGCGTGCCGGCGGCCGTACGCGGGGCTGCGGCCGCCCGAGCCGCGATGCCGTGCGGGGCGGGGCATGACCAGGTCGTGCACCCGGCATCCGGCCTGACCCCGGACCGCCGGTGCACTTGGGGTGCACCACGCGAACCGATCCGTCACCCGACGTAGGAGCCCCCGTCCCGGCGGACCGGGGCGGGGGCGTTACGAGGCGGGGAACGATCAGCTCGGATCGAGCTCGATCACGGCCGTACGCTCCGCCGGTGTCTTGCCGCGCAGCGCCGGGCCCATGGCCTGGGCGACGTCGTCCGCCGAGACCTGGTGCTGCTTGCCGTCACCCTTGGTGATCGTGATGCCGTCGAAGACGCCGTCGAGCAGCTGCTCGATCGCCTTCTTGTCATAGACCTCGACCAGCCGGCCGTCGATCGCCTTCATCGAGAGGATCTTGGGCAGCGACTTCGCCGGACCGAACTGGATCTCCTTGCCGCCTGCCTTGATCGTGATCAGGCCGGACATCGCGGGCTGGGCGAACTCCTTCATCGCACGGTCGAGCTCCGCCTGCCCGACGGTCGGCTGGCGGGTGGCGACCGGCAGCTGCACGACGTTCGGCTTTCCGGTCTCGACCTGGGCGCGGTAGGCGTCCTTGACCGCGATCATCGAGCGGGTGACGTCCAGCGCCTGGCCCGCCTTGCCGGGTACGGGGACGGCCTTGCCCGGTACGAACGTGACCGTGGCCTCGGTCGCGGTGCCCGAAGCGCTGCCGATGTCGGCGAGCGCGACGCTCAGCTTCTCCTGGTCCACGACGATCACCGGTTCCGCGACGCGCTCGCCGCCGAAGAGGGAGCCGATCACCGAGATGGGGTTGTAGTCGCTGCCCGCGGCACCGCGGACGGTCGCCTGGCTGTCCAGGGAGAGGCCTGCCTTGTCCGGGGCGAGCTGCACCTTCTCGCCGCCCACCGAGAGCTGGAGCGGCGCGCCCGCCCGCTTGCCGAAAGCGGCGTCGAGCTTGTTGACCGCCTCGTCCCGGGTGCCGCCGCCGATGTCGACGCCGAGCACCGTCGTGGACTTGGGCACGTCGGAGTGGTTGAGCAGCAGACCGGCGCCGTAGGCGATACCGACGAGACCGAGTACGCCCGCGCCGGCGAGGACCATCTTGGAACGGCCCTGCTTGGCCGGTGCGGATGCCGTCCGGGGCGCGGGCCGGGCGGAGGGGCCGGGCGTGACGGGTCCGGCGGCACCGCCGGGACCGCCCGCGAACTCGGGCGCGGAGAAGTCCGCGAAGTCCGCCTCCCCGGCCCGGGGGCCGGGGACCGGGGGCATGACCGGGTTCGGACCCGTGCCGGAGCCCGTGTGCGGCGGCGCGAACGGCGAGCGGTGCTGTCCGTCGGACGGGACCACGGGGATGCCGCTGGTCAGCGTGTCGCCGGAGACATGACCGCCGCCGCCCTGCTCGGGCGCGGGCTGCTGCGGGGTGAGTACCGCTGTGTCGTCGGACATCCGGGGCGCGCCGCCGGGACCGCCCGGGACGCCGGGACGGCCGGGTCCGCCGGGGCGGGGTGCGCCGGGACCACCGATCCCGGCAGGGCCCTGGCCGGGAACGCCCGGAGTGCCCTGGCCCGGAACACCGCCGGGACGCGGTGCCAGCGGCATGCTGCCGGTGGCCGGTCCACCCGTCGGGCCGGAAGGCCCGACGCCGGGCGGGCGTACGCCGAGCGGAGGGGTGTTCCGTCCCGGGCCGGGGGCGAAGCCGTTGCCGACGGGGGGCGGGGTGGTACCGGGAGCCCCGCCCTGCGCGGGACGGCGGGGCAGGCCGGGGCCGCCCTGCGCCGGACCCGCGGGTGCGGCGGGGGCCCCGGTCTGTTCGGCGAGCGCCGCCAGGTTGGACCGCGCACCGGGGCCGCCCGCACCGGCGCCGATCGTGCCACCGCCCGAGCCGTTCGCACCGGCGCCGCCGCCCTGCGGCGCAGGCGCGGGCGGGGGCGTGGGAGTCGGCGGGGCCGGCTTGCGAGGCGCGAACCAGTCGCTGCCTGCCGGCTTCTCCTCCGGCTGCGGCTCGGGGGCCGGGGCCGGCACCTGCGGCCGGGCCTCGGGCACCGGCGTGCTGCCGGTGCGCTCGCTGTCCTGACTGTTGCCGCCTGCGCTCTTCGCGCCGGCGCCGGCAGCTCCCGGACCGGCCTTCGCGGCGGCGGCCGCGTTCACGTCGCTCATCGGCGTACGCATGACGACCGGCGGGATCGGCCGCGAACCCGGGATGTTGATCCGGATGCGCGTCGTCAGTGTGGTCTCGGTCTTGGGTTCGTCCGGCTGCGCCTCAGGGGCCGTGGCGGGCTCGTCCGGAGCGTCCTGCGTCGGATGCAGCGACGGATACTGCCGGGTTCCGTACGGCGGCGTCCCAGAGGGGTACGCGGTCCCACCGCGCCCCTGGGGGCCGGAGGACGAACTGTCAGTTTCACGACTCAAAGCAGGTTCTCCCGGTTGGCGTCGCCGCCCGTTCTTACTGGACAGCTACTGCTGCGGGCGGCTCGGCGGCGCGCACCACCATACTGTCCGCTGCCGACAAAGACCCGGGGACTGCGGGAAGCGGCCCGGTGCCGACCGTGCGGACTCGGTCAGTTCAACGGCTTCCCACCCGTCGGGGTGACCGTTGGGGCGACCCACCATAGGGGTCGGCCGGACCTGCTGCGTCCTGGGGGTCCTACCTCCCGCTAGCCCTCAAGTCCGCCCGGCCGGCCGCCCGGTTGCAGCGATCGCGACATGGTGGCACACATCACAGCCAGTACCATCCCCCCGAGCATGAAGACAAGAGGCCCGATCCCGGCGGCGAACACACCGTCCCCCTCCGGGCGTCCGAAGCTGAGCACGACGACCGCCAGCAGCCAGCCGATGGCCGCCGAGGCCACGCCGAGCTGGGTGCCACACGCCCGCAGAGCGCCGTAGAACAGGGCTGCCGAACCGAGCAGCGCGAGCAGCAATCCGCCCGGGAACCAGGCACCTTGGACCAGCGTGCCCGCGACACCGACGACCGCTCCGAGGACGACGAGCACCAGATAGGCGGCCGCCCGCCCGGGGCGCGGCGCACTGGGCGGCCGGGTCAGCCAGCCGCCGGGAACGTCCGGCGCACCGGAAGCACGCCGAGCCCCGCGGGAGCCCGAAGCACCCGAAGTACCTGAAGCGCCCGAAGCACCCGAATTGCCCGGCCTTTTCCGCGCGCTCATGCCGTCACCATCCCCTGGACACCGACATTCCCCTCGATCCCCGCGAAGAGGTCGCGCTCACGCTCCCCTTCCGGCGCGCCCCGCACGCCGCTCACCAACTGGTAGTACTCGTGCGCGAAGAGAGGTTGCCCCAGATCGTTCGAGAGTGCGAAGAAGGGCCCGTCCACGGCGATTTGTGTGGCATGGGCGCGCATCGCGGCCGCCTTCTGCTCCGCGTACCCGGTGCCGTCGATCTCCGTGGTGATCTCGGAATCGCCCACCACGCCCGGTACATCCGTGATCTCGGCAATGCCCGGGAAGTCCGCTCCGCCGAGCGCGTGAAGACGGGCGAAGCCCTCCTCGGCCACCGACCGCGGGACGCGGTTCCAGTAGATCTTCGCGATGGTGTGGGCGTCGCCCAGGTCACGGCGGAAGGCGCGCTCGGCGGCCAGCTCGGCCGCCCTCATCGCGACCCGGTGCGCCTGGATGTGGTCGGGATGCCCGTATCCGCCGTTGGGGTCGTACGTGACCATCACCTGCGGCCGCACCGACCTGATGATCTCGACGAGGCAGGCGGCCGCCTCGTCCACGTCGGCCTTCCAGAAGGCGCCTTCACGGTGGTTCTGCTCGACGCCCATCATCCCGGAGTCCCTGAACCGGCCCTGGCCGCCGAGGAAGCGGTGATCGCTCACGCCGAGCGCCTTCATCGCGGCGGCCAGTTCGCCGACGCGATGGGCGCCGAGCCGGTCCTCCCGGTCGGGTGCGAGATGGGCCAGATCGGCCGGAATGACCTCGCCCTCCTCGCCGAGCGTGCAGGTCACCAGAGTGACCTGGGCGCCCGTGGCCGCGTACCTGGCCATCGTCGCGCCGTTGTTGATCGACTCGTCGTCCGGGTGCGCATGCACGAGGAGCAGACGACGGGCGGGAAGCTCCTTCATACCGGACAGCCTAGATGGGCCCGGCCGTGCGGCGGACTAGAACTTGATGCCCCCGATCATCCCCGCCACGTTGGTGGTCAGTTCGGTGATGGTGGGAGCCACCGACGAACTGGCGAGATAGAACCCGAGCAACACGCAGACCGTCGCATGTGCGCCCTTCAGCCCGGCTTTCCGGATCAGCAGGAAGACGACGATCGCCAGCAGCACCACCGCCGAAATCGAGAGTGCCACGGCGGTTCACCTCCATAGATATTCGGTCGGGACGGTCATGTTGCATGTGCCGGAGCAGATGTCATGGGGTTCATACCCACCTTGCGCTACGGATCATAACTATCCGTACCTTCGCATCGATCGGTGCACGGCAGCACACGGGGGCGCACGACCGCTAGGTTCGGTCGCATGACCTCGAGGCAGCAGCTCTCCTTCCCGCGTCAGTACGCCAGGACCCAGCGCTTCACGCTGGGCGCCCCCCGCGCCTTCACGGTGTCCCCGGACGGCTCGCGCGTGGTGTTCCTCCGTTCCTCCTCCGGCACCGACCGGTCGGGCCTGCTGTGGGTGCTCGATCTGGACGGGGACGGCGGCCGGCCGCAGGAGCGCGTGGCCGCCGATCCCCGGGACCTGCTCGGCGGGGCGGAGGAGAAGCTGTCGGCCGAGGAGCGGGCCCGGCGTGAACGCAGCCGCGAGGGGTCGGCCGGAATCGTGGGCTACGCGGCGGACCAGGCGGTCGAGCTGGCGGCGTTCGCGCTGTCCGGGCGGCTGTTCACGGCTGAGCTGCGGGCCGGCACCGCGCGCGAACTGCCCGTTCCGGGGCCGGTCCTCGACCCGCGGCCGTCCCCGGACGGCCGGCACATCGCGTATGTGGCGCGGGGCGCGCTGCGGGTGACGGGCGCCGAGGGCGAGGACGACCGGGCGCTGGCCGAGCCGGAGGACGAGCACACGGCTTACGGCCTGGCGGAGTTCATCGCCGCGGAGGAGATGGGTCGCTCGCGCGGCTTCTGGTGGGGGCCGGACTCGGACCGGCTGCTGGTGGCCCGGGTCGACGACCGGGAGGTACGACGCTGGTGGATCGCGGACCCGGCGCATCCCGACCGGGAGCCGGCGCAGGTCGCCTATCCGGCGGCCGGGACGGCCAACGCCGAAGTGCGGCTGTATTTCGTGGCACTGGCGGACGGCGCGGAGCGCACGGAGGTGCTCTGGGACCGGGCCGCCTATCCGTATCTGGCCCGGGTGCACTGGTCGTCCGAGGGGGCTCCGCTGCTTCTGGTCCAGTCGCGTGACCAGCGCATCCAGCTGTATCTGGCGGTCGACCCGGAGTCGGGCGCGACCCGCACCGTGCATGTCGACGAGGACCGGGCGTGGCTGGAACTGTCCCCCGGGGTGCCTGCCTGGGCACCGGGCAGGTCGTCCGCGCGGGACTTCGGCGGGGGACGGCTGGTACGGATCGCGGACGAGGGCGGAGCGCGGGTGCTCGCGGTCGGGGACCGGGTGCTGACCGGGGCGCAGTTGCAGCTCCGCGCGGTGCTCGACATCGACGAGAGCGACGTGCTGGTGTCGGCGGCGGCCGGGGAGGAGGCCCCGGAGCCGGAGGTCGGCGAGATCCATGTGTACCGGGTCAACGAGCTGGGCGTGGAGCGCGTCTCCCAGGGGCCCGGGGTGCACGGCGCGGTGCGATCGGGCGGGGTGACGGTGCTGTCGTCGTCCCGTACGGACACCAGTGGCGCGACGGTGCAGGTGCTGCGCGACGGCAAGCAGATCGCGCAGGTCGCCTCGTACGCGGAGGAACCGGTGCTCACGGCCCGGCCGCGGCTGGTCGAGGCGGGGGTGCATCGCATCCCGGCGGCGGTGCTGCTGCCGGCCGGGTACGCGGAAGCCGACGGTCCGCTGCCGGTGCTGCTCGATCCGTACGGCGGGCCGCACGGTCAGCGTGTGTTCGCCGCACACCATCCCTATCTGACCTCGCAGTGGTTCGCGGATCAGGGGTTCGCCGTGATCGTCGCGGACGGGCGGGGCGCGCCCGGCCGGTCGCCGGCCTGGGAGAAGGCCGTCAAGGACAACTTCCCGCTCACACTGGACGACCAGATCGAGGCGCTTCAGGCGCTGGCCGCGGAGTTTCCGCTGGACCTGGAGCGGGTGGCGATCCGGGGCTGGTCGTACGGCGGCTATCTGGCGGCCATGGCGGTGCTGCGCCGCCCGGACGTGTTCCACGCGGCGGTGGCGGGCGCACCGGTGACCGATCTGCGGCTGTACGACACCCACTACACCGAGCGGTATCTCGGAGATCCTCTCGAGCAGCCGGAGGTGTACCGGGCCAATTCGCTGGTCGGCGACGACGGGCTGACGGTGGCGGAGACTCCGCACCGGCCGCTGATGATCATCCATGGTCTGGCGGACGACAATGTGGTCGTGGCACACACTCTGCGGCTGTCCGCGGCGCTGCTGGCCGCGGGTCGCCCCCACGAGGTGCTGCCGCTGACCGGGGTGACACATATGACGCCGCAGGAGCAGATCTCGGAGAATCTGCTCCTGCTCCAGGTGGACTTCCTGAAGAGGTCACTGGGCATGGACGCCTGAGATCGGCAACCCGGGGCCGCCCGGGGCCGGGCTACCAGCCGGGCGGCGGGGACGACGGCGGCGGGGGCGGACCGTGGCCGCCGCCCTGGCCGTCCGGCGGACCGGGAGGCTGCGGATGGCCGTAGCCGGAGTACCCAGCCTGGGGACAGCCGTACCCGGGCCGCGGCGTGCCGCCCGCCGCACCGTACCCGCCCGGTACACCGTCCGCCGGTCCACTCTCACCGCGGCGGGCCGACACGACCAGCAGCACGGCTCCGGCGACGAGCTCGAAGAGCCAGGTGGCAACGAGTAGTTGCTCCTCCATCCGCAGTTCCCCGAAACCCCGGAACAGCTCTCGCCGGACCGTGAAGTCGAGCCCCACCGCGCCGTCCGCGATCAGGACAGCCGCCACCACCGCACCGAACGGGCGCGTGAAGACCGCTTGGTTGAGCGCGCCGACGGCAGCGGTCAGCGCGAGCAGGGCTGTCGCACAGGCGAGCCAGGCGGACGGGGTCTGCAGCAGCTTCAGCGGGGCGCGCTCGCTGCCGGTGAGCAGGTCGGCATAGCCTGCGGCACCCGAGAGGTACGCCCAGCGGATCTGCCAGGCCACCGTCACCCCCGCTGCCGCGAAGAGCAGCAGGAACGCGAGCACGGACGCGCCGCGGGCGGGCCGGGTCGGCGTCAGCCGGCGGGCCGCGCCCGGGTCGGCGCGCGGCGAGTGGGCGTCCTCGTACGCCTCGGCTCCCGGCGGGCGGCGTCCGGCCAGGACCGCGACGATCAGCGCGGCGGCGAGGCCGAGCACCGCGAAGGTGCTGTACAGCGCCCGGGTGCGCAGGGAGTCGGTGGCCTGCAGATCCATCCAGGAGGCGGTGAGCACCCACAGGGACGGCAGCCGCAGGGCGAGCGTGATCACGGCCACGGCCGTCAGGGCAGCGGCGGCGACGGCGGCGGCCGAGCGCAGGGCGGCTACGGCCGCGCCGGCGTACACGGCGAGCAGCGCCAGGTCGGTGACGGTGGTGGTGAGGGGCGCCGCGTCCGGTCCGCGGACGCCGCCGGTCCAGAACCGCCAGAGGTCGAGCGGCTCGTCGGCGGTCGACAGGTCCCTTACGATCCATGCTCCTACGATCAGCGCGAGCAGGGCGCACAGCGCCGCTCCCGTGATCCGAGCCCCCCGCGTAAGAGTCACACCGGCGATCCTGCATCGGTGCGCACCCGTGGAGCAAGGCGGTGACTGGCCAACCCGGCGGGCGGGCGGCGCGGACGACCGGCCGCAGCCCCTGAACGGGACTGCGACCGGTCAACGGCACCCGCACGGCCGTACGGAGTTCAGTGTGCAGCGTTCGTATATCGGATGCGATGCAGCCAAGTTGCCTGCATGTTAAAGAATTTGATGGACATTCATCGGATTTCGCCGCGCGGGGCACCGGGCCTGCCGGGCCCCTCGCTCGGCACCACATGCCGTTCCTCGGCGAAGTGGCACGCCGACGCATGGTGGACGGGCCCCGCGACCGGCCGCAGATGAGCGGGCACCGCCAGCAGCGGCACCTCCAGCGCGCACCGCTCCTGCGCCTTCCAGCAGCGGGTGCGGAAGCGGCAGCCGGAGGGGACGTTCGTGGGCGACGGAACGTCTCCGGTGAGGATGATCCTCTCCCGGTGCTCGCGCGCCTCGGGGTCGGGGACGGGGACCGCCGACAGCAGGGCCTGCGTGTAAGGGTGGGTGGGGTGGTCGTAGATCTCGGCGTCCTTGCCGATCTCCACGATGCGGCCCAGATACATCACGCCGACCCGGTCGGAGATGTGCCGCACGATCGACAGGTCGTGCGCGATGAACAGGTAGCTGAGCGAGAACTCGCTCTGCAGCCGGTCGAGCAGATTGATCACCTGCGCCTGCACCGACACGTCCAGCGCCGACACGGGTTCGTCGCAGATGATGATCTCGGGGTTGAGCGCCAGGCCGCGCGCGATGCCGATGCGCTGGCGCTGGCCGCCCGAGAACTGGTGCGGATAACGGTTGATGTACTCGGGGTTGAGACCGACGACATCGAGCAGTTCCTGCACCTTGCGGCGCCGGTCGCCCTTCGGAGCCACCTCGGGGTGGATCTCGTACGGCTCGCCGATGATGTCGCCGACCGTCATCCGCGGGTTGAGCGAGGTGTACGGGTCCTGGAACACCATCTGGATGTTGCGGCGCACGGCCTTGAGCGCACGCCCCGACAGCCTGGTGATGTCCTCGCCCTTGTAGCGGATCGCCCCGGCCGTGGGCCGCTCGAGGTGGACCAGCATCCTGGCGAGTGTGGACTTGCCGCAGCCCGACTCCCCCACGATGCCCAGCGTTTCGCCCCCGACCAGGTCGAGATCGACACCGTCGACCGCCTTGACCGCGCCGATCTGCTTCTTGATGAGGATGCCCCGGGTGAGCGGATAGTGCTTGACCAGGTCGCGTACTTCCAGGACCGGCTCAGCCATGGAGCGTCTCCTCCCAGAAGTGGCAGGCGCTCCTGCGGTGCTCGGACACCTCGTACAGCGGCGGCTCGTCGGTCCGGCACACGGACCGGGCCAGCGGACAGCGCGGGTTGAAGGCGCAGCCGGGCGGGATGTGCAGGAGATTGGGCGGCAGACCCTTGATCGCGTACAGCTCCTGGCCCTTCTGGTCCAGGCGCGGGATCGACTCCAGCAGACCCCGCGTGTACGGGTGAGCGGGTGCCTTGTAGATGTCGTGGACGGGGGCGGACTCCACGATCCGGCCCGCGTACATCACGGCGATCCGGTCCGCGACGTCGGCGACGACGCCGAGGTCGTGGGTGATGAGGATCAGACCCATGTCCAGTTCGCGCTGGAGCTCGGCGAGCAGATCCATGACCTGGGCCTGGACCGTCACGTCGAGCGCGGTGGTCGGCTCGTCGGCGATGATCAGGTCGGGCTCGAGGGAGAGCGCCATCGCGATCATGATGCGCTGGCGCATACCACCGGAGAACTGGTGCGGGTACTGCCCGACGCGTTCCCCGGCGGCCGGGATGCGCACCCGGTCCATCAGTTCGACGGCCTTGGCCCGGGCGTCCTTCCTGGACATGCCGCGGTGGACGGTGAACATCTCGCCGAGCTGGTCGCCGACGGTCAGCACCGGGTTCAGCGAGGAGAGCGCGTCCTGGAAGATCATGGCCATACCGGCCCCGCGGATCCCGCGGCGCTGGTCCTCCTTGAGCTTGAGCAGGTCCTGGCCCTGGAAGAGGATCTCGCCGTCCGTGATCCGGCCGGGGGGCATGTCCAGGATTCCCATGACCGCCTGCGCGGTCACGGACTTGCCGGACCCGGACTCCCCCAGCACGGCGAGCGTCTCGCCCGCGTCCACCATGAAGTGAACGCCGTTGACGGCCTTGGCGACGCCGTCACGCGTGCGGAACTCCACGTGCAGATCGCGCACTTCGAGCAACATGAGGGCTCCTCAGCGCAGCTTGGGGTCGAGGGCGTCGCGCACCGCGTCGCCGAGCATGATGAAGGCGAGCACGGTGACCGCCAGCGCGCCGGCCGGCCACAGCACCATGTGCGGGGCGTTGCGGATGTACGGGGAGGCCGACGAGATGTCGATGCCCCAGGAGACGGTGGGCGGTTTGAGTCCGACGCCGAGGTAGGAGAGCGTCGCCTCCAGCGAGATGTACGTACCGAGCGCGATGGTCGCCACGACGATGACCGGCGCCACGGCATTGGGCGCGATGTGCCGCAGCAGCATCCGGGAGCTGGACGCACCGAGCGCCCGCGCCGCCTGGACGTAGTCGTTGTGCTTCGCCGTGATGACCGAGCCGCGGGCGATCCGGGCGACCTGGGGCCAGCCCAGCAGGACCATGAAGCCGATCACCGGCCAGACGCTGGAGCTGGTCACCATGGACAGGAAGACCAGACCGCCCAGGACCACCGGGATACCGAAGAAGATGTCGGTGACCCGGGAGAGCACGGCATCTCCCGCGCCGCCGAAGAACCCGGCGAGCGCACCCAGCGCGGAGCCGAGCAGGGCGACCCCGAGCGTCGCGCACACGCCCACCGTCACCGAGGCGCGTGCGCCGTAGACGGTACGGGTGTAGACGTCGCAGCCCTGGCCGTTGAACCCGAAGGGGTGGCCGGGCTGGGAGCCCTCCTGCGACTTGGCCAGGTCGCACTGCAACGGGTCCCCGCTCGCGATGAGCGACGGCCAGATCGAGATGACGACCAGGAAGAGGATCACCAGCGCGGAGACGATGAAGACGGGGTTGCGTCGCAGATCGCGCCAGGCGTCGGTCCACAGGCTGCGCGGCTTGCCCGCGGGTCCCTCCTCGCCCGTGGGGGTGTCCAGCAGCTTCTCGAGGCTTTCGCCCTCGTCCATCGCGAGGTCCATCGTGCCGCCCTCGCCGGTGGGCGCGATGGCGTTGTCCTGGTCGCGGCCGGGGTGCTGCGGGTCAGGCATAGCGGATCCTCGGGTCGAGTACGGCGTACAGCAGGTCGACGATCAGATTCGCCAGCAGGAACACCAGGACGAGGATGGTCACGAACCCGACCACGGTCTGGCTGTTCTGCCGCAGGATGCCCTGGTAGAGCTGGTAGCCGACGCCGTGGATGTTGAAGATCCGCTCGGTGACGATGGCACCGCCCATCAGCGCGCCGATGTCCGTGCCGATGAAGGTGATCACCGGGATCAGCGAGTTGCGCAGCAGATGCCTTCCGACCACCCGGCGCCGGGGCAGGCCCTTGGCAACTGCCGTACGGACGTAGTCGGCGCGGGCGTTCTCGGCGATCGAGGTGCGGCTGAGCCGGGTGACATAGGCGAGCGAGACCGAGGCGAGCACCAGTCCCGGCACGAACAGTTCGTCGAGCGGCGCCTCGGGGGAGACCGAGGGGTCGATGATGCCCCACTCGTAACCGAGCAGCAGCTGGAGCAGCAGACCGGTGACGAAGGTCGGGACGGAGATGACCACCAGGGTCGCCAGCAGCACCCCGGTGTCGACCGGGCGGCCCCGCCGCAGGCCGGTGACGACACCCAGCGTGATGCCGATGACGATCTCGAAGAAGATCGCGACCAGGGTCAGCCGGATGGTGACGGGGAAGGCGTCCGCCATCAGTTCGGTGACCGGCTGCCCGTTGAACGCCGTGCCGAAGTCCCCGGTGAAGAGGTTGACCATGTAGATCAGGTATTGCTGGAGCACGGGCTTGTCGAGGCCGAACTCCTTGCGCAGCTGCGCGGCGGTCGCCGGGTCGCACTGCCGGTCGCCGCACAGGCCCGCGACGGGGTCGCCCATGACGTTGACCATGAGGAAGATCAGCAGCGTGGTGCCGATGAAGACCGGGATCATCTGCAGCAGACGCCGGCTCACATAACGTCCCATGAAGGGCTCCGGGGGTCGTGGGAAGGGGGACGGTCCGGTGCTGCGGGGCGCCCGACCGGTTGCCTTCCGGCGTCAGCTGACCGTGATCTCGTTGTAGACCGGGACGCTGAAGGGGTTGAGGGCGACGTCGGACAGCCGCTCCGAGTAGCCGGCGCTGCCGTTCTGGTACCAGAGCGGGATGGCCGCCATCTGGTCCCGTACGACCCTCTCGGCCTGCTTGAAGGTGTCCACCGCCTTGGCCGTGTCGCTCTCGGCGTTGGCCTGGTCGACGAGCTTGTCGAACTGCTTGTTGCTCCACTTGCCGTCGTTGGACGAGGCGTTGGTGTAGTAGAGCGGCTGGAGGAAGTTCTGGATCAGCGGGTAGTCCATCTGCCAGCCGGCCCGGAAAGGGCCGCTCATCTTCAGCTGGGTGATCTGGTCGCGGAAGTCGGCGAAGGTGCCGACGGGGTTGCCGACGCAGGCCTTGGTGTTGCCGAGCGCGTTGTTGATGGAGTTGCAGACGGCGTCCACCCAGTCCTTGTGGGAGCCGGTGTCGGCGTTGTACGAGATCTTCACCTGGCCGCCGGGCAGACCGCCGCCCTCCTGGATCAGCTTCTTGGCCGCGGCGGGGTCGTACTCGCAGGCGTCGCCGCACAGGGTGGGGTCGAAGCCGCCGTCCTCGCCGAGTACGGGTGAGGTCCAGTCCTTCGCGGGTGTGCGGGTCTTCAGGAAGATCGTGTCGGTGATCTGCTCGCGGTTGATCGCCCTGGACAGGCCGGTGCGGACCTTCGCTCCGCCGGGGGTGTTCCATGCCTTTTGGTAGTAGGGGAAGGCGATGGTCTGGATGATGCCGGCCGGTGTGTTGATGTACCGGTCTCCGAGGTCCGCCTGCACGTTCTTGAGCTGCGCGGCGGGTACGTCGTCGACCAGATCGAGGTTGCCGGCGATCAGGCTGGTGTAGGCGGTGTTGTTGTCCGTGTAGACGACGAGGTCGATGCCGCCGTTCTTCGCCTTGTCGGTCCCGGGGTAGCCGTCCCACGTGCGCAGGGACATCTTCGAGCCCCTGGCGTACGAGTCGACGGTGTACGGGCCGTTGCCGACGGGCTTGGCGAGCCAGCTGTCGTGGCTGTCGAAGAACGCCTTGGGCAGCGGCGCGAAGGCGGCGTAGCCGAGGGTGTCGGGCCAGGTGGAGAACTTCTGGGTGAGTTTGACCGTGAACGTGAGCGGGCCTGTGACCTTGAGTCCGGACAGGGTCTCGGCCGTTTGCTGCCCCTTCTCGGGGTGGACCTGGTCGTATCCCTCGATGTAGCCGAAGAAGTAGGCGTTCTTCTGGTTGTTCTTCAGGCTCGCGCCGTAGTTCCAGGCGTTTACGAACGAACTGGCGCTGACCTGCTCGCCGTTGCTGAAGGTCCAGCCGTCCTTGACGGTGATCCTGAAGGTGACCGAGTCGGTGGTCTCGATCTTCTCGGCGAGCATGTCCTCGGCCGCGCCGGTCTTCGGGTTGTACCGCTTGAGACCACGGAAGATCATGTCGAGAACCTTGCCGCCCTGCACCTCATTGGTGTTGGCGGGCTCCAGCGGGTTCTGCGGATCGCCCCACGAGGACGACACGATGCCTTCGGCGCCACCGGCACCGCTGCCGTCGCCTCCGCCGCCACAGCCTGCCGCCGCCAGAGCTGCGGCGACCGCACACGCGGCCCACCTGGCATGTGTGGCTCCACGCATGGGTGCCTCCTTGGTCCCAAGTGCCTCCCCCAGCTACCGCTGGGCGGTGCCCCCGGGCCCAATGTCACCACATAAGGGATCTAAGGCACTTTCATGACACCCGAGTGGACTCCTGGTCCGCCTGAAGGACGGCCGGAAGGACCGCCTCCCAGGTATCGACGGCGTAGTGCAGCGTCATACCGTGCGCCTCGTAAAGCCCCAGCGCCTTCGAGGCGTTCTCGGTGTCCACACCGAGCCCGATGGAGTCACGGCCGCGCGCCGCGTACGTGCCGAAGGCATGGCGCAGCAGATGGCCGCCGATTCCGCGGCCGCGAGCCGCTGCGCGCACACCGATGGTGCGGATCCAGCCCATGGCCTCACGGTCGTCGCGGCTCAGCAGCACGGCCACGTCGCCCTCGCCCGCGACAGAGGCGATCCACACCAGCGACCAGTCGATGCGGGCCGCGTCTATGTCGTCCAGCCACTGCTCGTAGCTGCGCTCGTGGTGGTCGAAGTGCTCGGCGAACGTCTCCTGCGCCAGGGCGTGCGCGATGCGCCGGTCATCCTCGTCGCGGCAGTGACGCAGGGTCAGTCCGGCGAGCGGCTCGGGCACGGTGTCGACGGCCGGGGACAGCGGGCGGGTCATCACCTGGTAGCGGCGTACCGTCCTCCAGCCGCGGCGCTCCAGCAGCGCGGTGTCGAGCGCGGGGCGGGCGTTGAGATGCAGATGGACGACGGCCCGGGCGGCCCCGCCGGCCGCCGCTTTCCCGGCGGCACGTGTCTCCATGAGCTCCAGCACCTCGGCCGCGGCCTCGTCGCGGCCGGGCAGCGAGTAGAGGTCGGCGCCGATGTCCTCGCCCCCGGACTCGCTCCACACGATCCCGTACGCCACCGGCCCGTTGTCGTCGCACGCCAGCCAGGAGTCGCGGGCGAGGTCGGTCTCGCCATGGGCCATGTCGGCCTCGACCGTGTGCAGATCGGTCTCCGGGCGGCCGATCTCGACGACATCGACGGCGTTCATCAGCGCGCAGACGGCGGGCGCGTCCTCGAGGACGGCCGGCCGGACAGTGAGGGACATGCGGACACTGTCCGGGCGCCGCCGCGGCCGCGCAACGCAATTTCCGCCCGTCAGGCGGATGCCGCTCCCGGCGCCCCGACCTGCAGGGCGACCACCAGCTCCGCGTCCTCGAACTCCCCGGTGTGCACGAAGCCCAGACTCGTGTACAGGTTGGACGCGGCGGTGTTGTCCGGGTGGTAGGACAGACGTATCTCTTGGCAGTCGGCACGCTCCGACAGCCACCTGATGAGCGCGACCATGGTCTGCCGCCCCACACCCTTGCCCTGTTCGGCGGCGTCGACGACCATGCCGCCGATCCAGTGGCTGCCGTTCTCGTCGCCGTACGCCCACATGACATGGCCGACCATCGTCTTGTCCGCCTGCACACCGAGCGAGTGCCACACCCCGCCGCGCATCGACAGCAGCAGATAGCGGGCGGCGAGTGCGGCGACGAAGGCCCGCTGGTCGTCGCGCGGTGCGATGTCGGCGACAGCCCGCCAGTTGTCGTCGTCGACCGTGCACAGCGCGATGCGCCGGCCGTCCCGGTCCATGATCCCGTAGTCCATCCGCTCAGCCTCACCTCCCGCCTGACCTGGTGCAACAGGTTTCGCCACGGTTCTCGGCGCACACGCGGACACGGCGAGGCCCCGCCCACCGATGCGATGGACGGGGCCTCACTCACGTGCTCAGGGCAGGACTACACCGCGTGGACGACGTCCTTCTCCTCGGCGAAGTGGCACGCCGACTCGTGCGCGGCCGGGGTGTCCGCACCCTTGAACCGCTCGGGCACCGCGAGCAGCGGAACCTCGGTGGCGCACTTGTCCTCGGCCTTCCAGCACCGGGTGCGGAAGCGGCAGCCCGACGGCGGGTTCGCCGGCGACGGGACGTCGCCGGTGAGGATGATCCGCTCACGGCCCTCACGCATGGCGGGGTCCGGAACCGGGACCGCCGACAGCAGCGCCTGGGTGTACGGGTGCGTCGGGTGGTCGTAGATCTGCACGTCCGTGCCGATCTCGGCCATCTTGCCCAGGTACATCACGCCGACCCGGTCGGAGATGTGCCGGACGATCGACAGGTCGTGCGCGATGAAGAGGTAGGAGAGGTTGAACTCGTCCTGGAGCTTCTCCATCAGGTTGATGACCTGTGCCTGCACCGACACGTCCAGCGCCGAGACCGGCTCGTCGCAGATGATGATCTCGGGGTTGAGCGCGAGGCCGCGCGCGATGCCGATGCGCTGGCGCTGGCCGCCCGAGAACTGGTGCGGGTAACGGTTGATGTACTCGGGGTTGAGACCGACGACATCGAGCAGTTCCTGCACCTTGCGGCGCCGGTCGCCCTTCGGAGCCACCTCGGGGTGGATGTCGAAGGGCTCGCCGATGATGTCGCCGACCGTCATACGCGGGTTGAGCGAGGTGTACGGGTCCTGGAACACCATCTGGATGTTGCGGCGCACGGCCTTGAGCGCACGCCCCGACAGCCTGGTGATGTCCTGGCCCTTGTAGAAGACCTCACCGGCGGTCGCGCGCTCCAGCGTCATCAGCAGCTTGGCGACGGTGGACTTGCCACAGCCGGACTCGCCGACGATGCCGAGCGTCTCGCCCTGGTAGAGGTCGAAGGAGACCCCGTCCACGGCCTTGACCGCGCCGACCTGCTTCTTGAAGAGGATGCCCTGGGTCAGCGGGAAGTGCTTGACCAGGTTGCGCACCTGCAGGATCGGCTCACCGCGCTCGACCGGAGCCTCGATCGCCGCGACGGCCGCCTCCTCGGTGGGCGCCTCGACGGTCTCCACCTCGGTGACGTTCGGAGTCGCGTCCACGGCCTCGTTCGTCTTGCCCAGCTCAGCCATGGATCGTCTCCTTCCAGAAGTGGCACGCGCTTCCGCGGCCCGGCAGCTCGCTGCCGTCCTGCTCGGTCACCGGGACCAGTGCCGGGATCTCCGTACGGCAGATGTCGTCCGCCTTGGGGCAGCGCGGGTTGAAGGCGCAACCGGTCGGGACCTTCAGCAGGTTGGGCGGCAGACCCTTGATCGCGTACAGCTCCTGGCCCTTCTGGTCCAGGCGCGGGATCGAGTCGAGCAGACCCCGGGTGTACGGGTGGGCCGGGCGCTTGTACAGCTCGTGCACGGGAGCCGTCTCGACGATCCGGCCCGCGTACATCACAGCGATCTTGTCCGCGACGTCGGCGACCACGCCGAGGTCGTGGGTGATCAGGATCAGACCCATGTTGTACTCGCGCTGCAGATCGGCGAGCAGGTCCATGACCTGGGCCTGGACCGTCACGTCGAGCGCCGTGGTCGGCTCGTCCGCGATGATCAGGTCCGGCTCCAGGGCCAGCGCCATGGCGATCATGATGCGCTGACGCATACCGCCGGAGAACTGGTGCGGGTAGTCGCTGACGCGTGCCGCGGCGGCCGGGATCTTCACCCGGTCCATCAGCTCGATGGCCTTGGCCTTGGCTTCCTTCTTGGACAGGCCCTGGTGGACGCGGAACATCTCACCGAGCTGGTAGCCCACGGAGAGCACCGGGTTGAGCGAGGACAGCGCGTCCTGGAAGATCATCGCGATCTTGGAGCCACGGATGCGGCGGCGCTCCTCGGCGGACATCTTGAGCATGTCCTGGCCGCGGAAGAGCACCTCGCCCTGGGGGATGCGCCCGGGCGGCATGTCCAGGATGCCCATGATCGCCTGCGCGGTCACGGACTTGCCGGAGCCCGACTCACCGAGGACGGCGAGCGTCTCGCCGGCGCTGACGGTGTAGTTGACGCCGTTGACGGCCTTGGCGACACCGTCACGGGTGTGGAACTCCACGTGCAGGTCACGGACTTCGAGGAGCGGGCCCTCGTTGTCCCCTGCGTTGCGCGGAGCAGGAACGTCCGCAGTTTTGTCGATGATGGTCACGTACGCCTCCCTCAGCGCATCTTCGGGTCGAGGGCGTTGCGTACAGCATCGCCGAACATGAGGAACGCGAGCACCGTGATCGAGACCATCACCGAGGGGACGATCAGGACGTACGGGGCGTTCCGGATCTGCTGGAAGCCGTCGGAGACGTCGATACCCCACGAGACCGTCGGCTCGGCAAGGCCGATACCCAGGAAGGACAGCGTGGCCTCGGCGCCGATGTAGCCGCCCAGCGCGATCGTCGCGACGACGATCACCGGGGCGAGGGCGTTCGGCAGGATGTGCTTCAGCATGATCCGCGAGGTGGAGGCGCCGAGCGCCCGGGCCGCCACCACGTAGTCGGCCTGCTTGACGGTGATCACCGCGCCTCGGGCGACGCGGGCGATCGAGGTCCAGCCGAGGAAGGCCAGCGCCAGGATCACGGTCCACACGGCGCGCTTCTCGAAGCTGGTCAGGATGACCATGGCGCCCAGCAGGAACGGGATGCCGAAGAAGATGTCGGTGAGACGGGACAGCAGGCTGTCGATGATGCCGCCGTAGTAGCCGGCCAGCATGCCCAGAGCGCCGCCGATGAGCGTGACCAGGATGGTCACGGTGATACCGACGGTGATGGACGCGCGGGCGCCGTGGACGACACGGGCGTAGATGGACCGGCCCTGGATGTCGTAGCCGAACCAGTCGGCGGCGAAGAAGTGACTCCAGTTCGGCTTCTGTAGGTAGTGGTTCACCAGATCGCCGTCGCGCGGCGATGCACTGGTGAACAGGCTCGGTGCGACCGCCATGACGAGCAGCATCAGGATGAGGACCGACGAGACGACGAACAGCGGGCTGCGCCGCAGGTCGTGCCACGCGTCGGACCAGAGGCTGCGTGCCTTGGCCGACACCGGACCCGCCTCGGCCACGAGGGCCGTGTCGGGCGCGGCGACGGTCGTGATCTTCTCGGAGCTCTGCGCGGTCTCTGCGATCTTCTCAGGCATAACGGATCCTCGGGTCCAGGACCGCGTAAAGCAGGTCGACGAGCAGGCTGCAGATGAGGTAGACGAGCACGATCAGCGTGACGACGCCGACGACGGTGGATCCCTCACGTCGCCTCAGCGCCTCGAAGATGAGGCTGCCGATGCCCTTGATGTTGAAGATGCCCTCGGTGACGACCGCGCCGGCCATCAGCGTGCCGAGGTCGGTGCCGAGGAAGGTGACGACCGGGATCATCGAGTTGCGCATCAGGTGCACGCCGACGATACGGCGGCGCGGCAGGCCCTTGGCGACAGCCGTCCGGATGTAGTCGGAGCGCAGGTTCTCGGCGATCGAGGTGCGCGTCAGCCGCGCCACATAGGCGAGGGACAGCGCGGCGAGAACCGATGCGGGCAGCAGCAGTTCGTTCCAGTTCTCTTCGAGCGAGACGTTCGGCTCGAGAATGCCGAGCTCGAACGAGAAGAGGTACTGGGACAGACGGCCCAGCACAAAGGACGGGACCGAGATCAGCAGCAGCGTGAGGATCAGCAGTCCGCGGTCCCGCAGCGACTCGGGCTTGAGGCCCGCGATGACTCCGAGCGTGATACCGGCCACGACCGTGAAGGTGAACGCGAACATCGTCAGCTGGATGGTGACCGGGTACGCCTCGGCAATGACCTCGGCGATGGGCCGCTGGCTGGCGATCTGCGTTCCGAAGTCACCCTGGAACAGGTTGCCCAGATAGATCACGTACTGCATGAAGAACGGCTTGTCGAGCCCGAGTTGGTGTCTCAGGGCGTCGATCTGCGCCTGATCCACGTTCTGTTCGCCTGCCAGCGCACGCACGGGATCACCGGGCAGTACGTACATCATCCAGAAGATCAGCAGGGTTGACCCGATGAACACCGGGATCATCTGGAGCAGTCGTCGTGCGACGTAGCGCCCCATGGGTGCCTCCGTGAGGGGTTAACAGCGATACGGAGGCTGCCTGTTACGAGCAGCCTCCGGACCACCGCCGCCGCCGGCTGAGAACCGGCGACGGCGGATGACGGCCGAGTGGGGGATGAGGCCAGCAGGCCGGTTACTTGACGGTGACGCCGGTCAGCTCGAGGTCACCGTGGAAGTCGACCGCGACGTTGTCGACAGCCTTACCGTGACCACCGTTGATGCGGTAGTACCACAGCGGGATGGCGGGCATCTCCTCGAGAAGCTTCTTCTCGACCTCCTGGTAGGCCGTGACGGCCTCGTCCAGGGACTTCGCCTTGTCAGCCTTCTCCATCAGCTTGTCGATCTCCTTGTTGGAGAAGCGACCGTTGTTGGACTCGGCCTTGGTGTGGTACAGCTCCTTGATGAAGTTGACGTTGACCGGGTAGTCGGCAACCCAACCACCGCGGTACATCGACTTCACCTGGTTGTTGTCACGGGCCTCGAGGTCCGTCGGGAAGTCGGGCTTCGGGTCGCCGACGCAGTCGACACCGGTCGCCTTGCGGATGGACTCGCAGACCGCGGTCACCCACTCCTTGTGGCCACCATCGGTGTTGTACTGGATGAACAGCTTGTTGTCCGGGACACCGCCACCGTCCTTGACCAGCTGCTTGGCCTTGGTCGGGTTGTAGGTGAAGACGTCCGTGCCCAGGTCCTGGTTGCCCTTGACCTGCGGCGGCGTGAAGCTCGTCGCGGGGGTACGGGTGTTGTTCAGGACGGTCTTGGTGATCGTCTCACGGTCGATCGCCATGGACAGACCCTGGATGACCTTGGGGTCGATGTCCTTGAACGTCTTGCTGTAGAACGCCGGGACCAGCGACTGGATGGCTGCGTAGGGCTGCTCGATCGCACCGTCGCCCAGGTCCGCCTTGTACTTCGGCAGGTCCGTCGGGCCCACCTGGCGGATGATGTCCAGGTTGCCGGAGACGACGTCCTGGTACGCGGCCTCGAGGGTCGCGTAGTTCTTGAACTGGATGCCCTTGTTCTGCGCCTTGTTGGGGCCCTGGTAGTCAGGGTTGGCCGCAACCTGGATCAGCTTCTTGTGGGTCCACTTCTCGAACTTGTACGGGCCGTTGCCGATCGGCTTCTGGCCGAACGCCGCCGGGTCGTCGAAGAAGACCTTCGGCAGCGGCGCGAACGTCGCGTAGCCGAGCTTGTAGTTGAAGTACGGGACCTTGTCGGTCAGCGTGATCGTGAAGGTGGTGTCGTCCACGACCTTCAGACCCGACATCTTGTCGGCCTTCGGCTCACCCTTCTCAGGGTGCACCTCGTTGTAGCCGGCGATGTCCGCGAACCAGAAGGCGTTCTGCTGGTTGTTCTTGATGTTGGCGTACCAGTTCCACGCGTCGACGTACGACTGCGCGGTCACGGCCTCGCCGTTGTGGAACTTCCAGCCGGACTTGAGCTTGACCGTCCAGGTCTTCGAGTCCTTGGTGTCCACGGACTCGGCGTTGGTGAGGACGATCTCACCCTTGGCGTCGAAGTCCAGCAGTTGGGTGAAGATCGACTGGATGACGTACGAGCCGTTGGTCTCGTTCGTGTCGGCCGGGATCAGCGGCTTCTGCGGCTCACCGACGTCGATGGAGACGTAACCGGCGGGCTTGCCCGACGGGTTCTTGTCACCCTTGTCCTTGCCGTCGCTGCTGCCACAGGCCGTGGCCGCCATCGCGACGATGATCGCACCCGCGACCCACTTGGCGCTCTTGGCACCACGCATGGGTTCCTCCTCATGAGTCCACTTGTCACAACAAGAAGGGCACTGTTCTACGCGCGCTGACACCCCTGACAGCGGGCTCGTCAAGTACCCCGAGTGTGCTCGTGAGTCGGCGCTCCCCACAGCGCATGACCCATTGACCCGAGCTCAATGGAGCCAACTATTAAGTAGGACAGGGCTGTAAACCACACTTAAAGGGTCTCGTTTTGACAACATCGAAGGCACCCCGCAGCCCGAAATCCGGACAAAGTGAGCACAGACAGACACCCGCGAAACGGACCGTTAACACACGTTCCGGAGAGCGACGGTCGATATCCGGACACTCGGACCTTGAAAACGAGTTGACGAACGGCCCGGCCCCCCACAGTGTCTGCGGGGGGCCGGGCCGTCTGTACAGCGCTTTTCCGAGGCTTTACGAGCCCTGCCGGCCGTGCCCGGTGCCTGACGGTCCTGTCGGTCCGTCAGCCGTGCTTGGCGCGGGAGGCGGCGCGGCCGCGCTCCTTCTGGTCCAGGACGACCTTGCGGATGCGGACCGCCTCCGGGGTCACCTCGACGCACTCGTCGTCGCGGCAGAACTCCAGGGACTGCTCCAGCGAGAGCCTGCGCGGCGGCACCACGTTCTCGGTGTTGTCCGCGGAAGCCGCACGCATGTTGGTGAGCTTCTTCTCCTTGGTGATGTTCACGTCCATGTCGTCGGAGCGCGAGTTCTCGCCGACGATCATGCCCTCGTACACCTCGGTGCCGGGCTCGGTGAACAGGACGCCGCGCTCCTGCAGGTTGATCATCGCGAACGGGGTGACCGCACCGGAGCGGTCGGCGACCAGGGAGCCGTTGTTACGGGTCTGGAGGGTGCCGAACCACGGCTCGTGGCCCTCGTGGATCGAGTGGGCGATACCGGTACCGCGGGTGTTCGTCAGGAACTCCGTGCGGAAGCCGATGAGGCCACGGGACGGCACGACGAACTCCATGCGGACCCAACCGGAGCCGTGGTTCGACATGTTGTCCATGCGGCCCTTGCGGACGCCCATGAGCTGCGTGACCGCGCCCATGTGCTCCTCGGGCACGTCGATCGTCATGCGCTCGACCGGCTCGTGGACCTTGCCGTCGACGATCTGGGTGACGACCTGCGGCTTGCCGATGGTCAGCTCGAAGCCCTCGCGGCGCATCTGCTCGACCAGGATGGCGAGCGCGAGCTCACCGCGGCCCTGGACCTCCCAGGCGTCGGGGCGCTCGGTGTCCAGCACGCGCAGCGAGACGTTACCGATCAGCTCGCGGTCCAGGCGGTCCTTGACCTGGCGGGCGGTGACCTTGCGGTCCTTGACTGCGGACTTGGCGTCCGCGCCCTTGCCGGTGCCGCCGCGGCCGACCAGCGGGGAGGTGTTCGTACCGATGGTCATGGAGATCGCCGGCTCGTCCACCGAGATCAGCGGGAGGGCGACCGGGTTCTCCGGGTCGGCCAGGGTCTCGCCGATCATGATGTCGGGGATACCGGCGACCGCGCAGATGTCACCGGGGCCGGCCATCTCGGCCGGCTTGCGGGTGAGCGCCTCGGTCATCATCAGCTCGGTGATGCGGACGTTCGCCATCGAGCCGTCACGCTTGATCCAGGTGACGGTCTGGCCCTTGCGGAGCTCGCCCTGCTCGACGCGGAGCAGCGCGATACGGCCGAGGAAGTTGTCGGCGTCCAGGTTGGTGACGTGGGCCTGCAGCGGCGCGGTCTCGTCGTACTCCGGGGCCGGGACGTGCTCGAGCAGGGTGGAGAAGAAGGGCTCGAGGCTGTCGCTGTCGGCCGGGACGGTGCCGTCCTCCGGCTTGGTCAGCGAGGCGACGCCGTCACGGGCACAGGCGTAGACGATCGGGAACTCGATCTGGTCCTCGTCGGCGTCCAGGTCGAGGAACAGGTCGTAGGTCTCGTTGACGACCTCGTCGATACGGGAGTCCGGGCGGTCCGTCTTGTTGATGCACAGGATGACCGGCATCCGGGCCTGCAGGGCCTTGCGCAGCACGAAACGGGTCTGCGGGAGCGGGCCCTCGGAGGCGTCGACGAGCAGCACGACCGCGTCGACCATGGACAGACCGCGCTCGACCTCGCCGCCGAAGTCGGCGTGGCCGGGGGTGTCGATGATGTTGATCGTGATCGGGTCCCCGCCGTCCTTCGGGTGATACTTCACCGCGGTGTTCTTGGCGAGGATCGTGATGCCCTTCTCACGCTCCAGGTCGTTCGAGTCCATCATGCGGTCGTCGAGCTGCTGGTGGGCGGCGAAGGCGCCGGCCTGCTTCAGCATGGCGTCGACCAGGGTGGTCTTGCCGTGGTCGACGTGGGCGACGATGGCTACGTTACGGATGTCATGGCGCGTGGGCATGCTGGCTGGCGCTTCTCTCGATCGTGGAATAAGGCGTCTGACGGTCCGCCCCGCCGGGCAGATACGCCACGGCTTTGTCCCATGGTACGGGGCCGCCGGGAAACAGGCCTCCCTCATTGATCGTGGACACGTCGAACGAGGCGCGGATCACGCCGGGCACGGGTGGGGCAGGGCGGGGATCGAGCGGTGGCGCGGTAGGCCGGGCGGCTACTGGCGCACGGCAGTCCGGCGCGCGTGTGGGGGCGCGCCGGACACGGACTGAGCTGGGTCGAGGAGGGTCGGCACGAGCTTGCCCGCCGGCGACACCGGCGGGCAAGGAACTTGAGCCACTTCTGAGGTTGTGACCTGCTATTTCTCGTCGGCGCCCGGGTTCGGTCCCGCGTTGGGGCCGGCCCCGGCACTCGCCTGGGCGCCGGCCTTCGGCTGCGCCTTCTTGAAGCCGATGTCCTGGTAGCGCGGGGTCGCGAAGCCGAAGGCTCCGGCGTTCACCACCCGGGGCGCCACCGCGACCAGCTCGGGCCGCTGGTAGAGCGGGATGGAGCCCGCCGCGGCCCAGATGCGGGCGTCGGCCTTGCGTACCAGGTCACGGGCGTCTTCCTCGTCCAGCTCGCCGGCCGCCAGGTCGAAGAGCTGGTCGATGTAGTCCGTACCGACCCGCGTGTAGTTCTGCTCCACCAGCAGCGAGCCGTCCGACGCGGGCCGGGGCTTGGCGTAGATCGGCCGGGCGTCCGTCGCCGGGTAGGCGGTGGCGGGCCAGGAGTACAGCGCGAGGTCGTAGTCGCCGGCGGCGATGTGGTCCTTGAAGTAGCTCTCGTCGGCGACCTTGGTGATCTCGGTGTGCACGCCGATGCGGTCGAGCATCTGCGCGATCTTGTTGCCGACCGCGCGCATCGGCTCCGAGCCCGGCCCCGAAGGAAGCACGAAGCGCAGGGAGAGCGGCTTGCCGTTCCTGCCGAGCGGCCCACCGGCCGTGGGATGGCTGGGCGCCGCGCTGCCGGGCGGGGCGTACGCACCGGCCATGCCACCCTGCTGCTCCTGGGCACGGGTGCCCGGCACGGTCGCGGAGCTTCCGTCGGGGGACGTGGCCCTGCTCTGGACGGCGAGGCTCTCGAAGGCCTCGGCGGGGGCGGGCGCGACGACGTGTGTACCGCCGGAGCCGCTTCGAAGGCTCGCGGGCTTGTCGTCGCCGACGATGTACATCCCCTCGTCGGACGCGCGGTCGGACGCCCTCTTGTTCCTGTCCGAGCTTCCCTTCTTGTTGTTCTTGTCGGAGCTGCCCTTCTCCGTCGTCCTGCCTGTCTCCTTCATGCCGCTCTCGTCCTTGGTCCCCGCTCCGGCCTCGCCGCCCGCCTTCGCCGGTACGTGCTTCTTGGGCGCCCCCAGCGGTGTCCAGCCCGCGTCGGCCAGCAGCGCCTGGGCCTCCTGGGTGCTCTGCTGCCCCAGCGCCCCGCTGTTGTCGGCGTAGGCGCGCTGCCCGGCCAGCGCCAGATGGCTGCCGGGGGGCTCGGCGGGCAGGCCCAGCGGGCCCAGCACGAGCTTGGCCAGTTCCTTGCGGTCGAGCGCCCTGGCCACCGCCCGGCGTACGCGCTCGTCGGCCAGCGGTCCGGACTCACCGTTCATGGCGAGCTGCGTGTACGCGGGCTCCAGCGACTTGCGGACGACGAAGCCGCGCAGCGCCTTCTGTTCCTCGCTGTACGCCGTCCGCGCCTCGGCGAGCTCCGCGCGGACCAGCTGTGCCGCTCTGGCCTTCTTCCGGTCGGAGCCGTTCGCCTGCGCCCAGGACGCGAGCGCGTCGGCGGGTGTCATGTCCGATCCGGGACCGTGGGCGGGTGACTGCCCGGCCGTTCCCGGGTCCTGGCGGGCCAGGGAGATACGTTCCGCCGTGGACCTGTCGATCTCGGCCAGGTCGACCTTGCCCTCCGCGAGCACGGTGAGGCGCTGCCCGCGGGGCACGGCGGTCAGCACCAACTGCTCCAGCTTGGCCCGCGCCCCCCACCAGCGGGGGTTGCGCACGAGGGTGGTGGTGCCGGCCTTGCGGTCGACCGCCGACACCCGGAAGGGGCCGGCCGTCGTCGGGAGCTTGCCGCGGGCGCCGTCGTTGAAGGTGGAGGGGGTGCCGGTCACCTCCTTGGGGTAGAGCGGGGTGAACAGCGACTGCCAGTCCGCGTAGGGCTTGGTGAAGGTGACCTTGACCTCGAGATCGTGGGTGCCCCGCTCGATCTTCTCGATGCGCTCGTATCCTGCGTTACGCGCGGTCCAGTACGAGGAGTCCTTGCCGCTGAGCGCCCGCCACTGCGCGACGAAGTCGGGAGCGCCGATCTCACGGCCGTCGCTCCACACCGCCTGCTGGTTGAGCTTGTAGAGCACGACCTGCTGAGGCTCACGCTCAACGATCTTGGCCGATTCGAGGTAGTCGGGGTTGCGCAGCGGGCGGCCCTGGCCGTCGAGCGTGAAGAGGGACGGCAGCACCGCACCCGCGATACGGCCGGTGGTGGCGTCGGCGTCGGCCTGGAAGGCGTTGAAGGTGGCCGGGGTCGTGTCGACCGCCCAGCGCAGCGTGCCGCCGTCGGTGACCATGTCCCGGGGGGTGGCGGCGATGTCCTGGGCGGTGGCCTTGGCGTCACTCCCGTTGTCGTGGCTGCAGCCCGCCAGGACGGGCAGGGCGAGCACTCCACTGGCGAGCAGGGCGACGGAACGGAGCGTTCGGGAGCATGTCCTCCCGCGTGGCGCGTCGACCAGGGACATGGCTTGTACCTCTTCGTCCTGTTTTGTCGAATTTAGAGATGATCACACCGATTCCCACCACTGAAGTGGACCGGATCCGGATGTCGACGCCGACACGGCGAGGGCAGCCGGAAGGTCACCCGTACAGCTCAACCATGAATCCCACATACATCTACAGACAGGGACAAAATAGGGGGTGAGACAACGACCATGAGGGGCGCGCCGGCGTCCCATGCGCCGGGAATCCCTGCACATCCCTTCACAAGCGGGGATGTGACGCGCGACACTCGCAGGCGCATGAGCGATGCCACCGCACCCTGCGGAAGTGAGGGCAAGTCATGTCCCAGCAGGAAGATCTGACGGCGATGCAGCACCGCATCGACGAGCTCGTCCGACGCGTCGGGCAGTTGGAGCAGACCGTCGATCAGCTGCGCGGCGCCGGCCCGGCCGCGCCCAGCGCGCCGAAGCCCCAGGGCCGCCCCGAGCTGGTCACCATCCCCGACACGCCGTACGACAACACACTGTGGACGGACTCGGACGACGAGGGACTGGGCGCTCGCGACCGGCACGCACCCTGACCTGCCCGTAGGGCCCCAGCTCGTACCCCGATCCCACTCCACCCGGAGTCTTCGTTGGCCACAGGCACCGAACCACCACAAATCAATACCGGCGTACACGGGGCCACGCGCGCCGCCATCGGCCCCCGCCATCTGCGGACGGACCGCTGGTGGCTCGCCCCGGCCCTGACCGCCGCCGGACTGCTCGCCTTCATCGTCTACTCGACGTGGCGCGCGTTCTCAGGCGCCGACTACTACGCGGCCCCGTACGTCTCACCGTTCTACTCGCCCTGCCTCGCCGAGAACTGCGTCCCGATGCGGGGCGGCCCCAACTGGGAGATCTTCGGCAGCTGGTGGGGTCTGTCCCCGGCGCTGCTGATCCTGATCTTCCCGCTCGGCTTCCGGCTGACCTGCTACTACTACCGCAAGGCCTACTACCGGGGCTTCTGGGCCTCGCCGCCGGCCTGCGCCGTCGCCGAGCCGCACGCGAAGTACACCGGCGAGACCCGCTTCCCGCTCATCCTGCAGAACATCCACCGGTACTTCTTCTACGCCGCCCTCCCGGTCGCCTCGATCCTCACGTACGACACCGTGCTCGCCTTCCGCGACGAGCACTACGAGTGGGGCCACATGGGCCTCGGCACCCTCGTCTTCCTGGTCAACATCGTGCTGATCTGGGCGTACACCCTCTCGTGCCACTCCTGCCGGCACATCATCGGCGGCCGGCTGCGGCACTTCTCCAAGCACCCGGTGCGCTACCGGCTGTGGGGCTGGGTCGGGAAACTGAACGACCGTCACATGCTGCTCGCCTGGACGTCGTTGATCAGCGTGGCGTTCGCCGACTTCTACGTCTACCTCCTCGCCTCCGGCGCCTTCGACGATCCGCGACTCTTCTAGTTCTGGGGCCTTCTGACATGACGCAACTCGAACGGCAGCAGTGGGACGTCGTGGTGGTGGGCGCGGGAGGAGCGGGCCTGCGGGCCGCCATCGAGGCGCGCGAACGGGGCGCCCGTACGGCGGTCATCTGCAAGTCCCTCTTCGGCAAGGCCCACACCGTGATGGCCGAGGGCGGCATCGCCGCCGCCATGGCCAACGTGAACGCCCACGACAACTGGCAGGTCCACTTCCGCGACACCATGCGCGGCGGGAAGTTCCTCAACCAGTGGCGGATGGCGGAGCTGCACGCCCGTGAGGCCCCCGACCGGGTCTGGGAGCTGGAGACCTGGGGCGCGCTCTTCGACCGTACCTCCGACGGCAGGATCTCCCAGCGCAACTTCGGCGGCCACGAGTACCCCCGGCTCGCCCACGTCGGCGACCGGACCGGCCTGGAACTGATCCGTACCCTCCAGCAGAAGATCGTCTCGCTGCAGCAGGAGGACAAGGAGGAGTTCGGGGATTACGAGGCCCGGCTCAAGGTCTTCCAGGAGTGCACGGTCACCCGGGTCATGAAGGACGGGGACAGGGTCTCGGGCACTTTCTGCTACGAGCGCGAGACCGGCCGGTTCTTCGTGCTCGAGGCGCCGGCGGTGGTGCTCGCCACCGGCGGCATCGGCAAGTCCTTCAAGGTGACGTCGAACTCCTGGGAGTACACCGGCGACGGCCACGCGCTGGCCCTGCTGGCCGGAGCGCCGCTGCTCAACATGGAGTTCGTGCAGTTCCATCCGACGGGCATGGTCTGGCCTCCGTCGGTGAAGGGGATCCTGGTCACCGAGTCGGTGCGGGGCGACGGCGGGGTCCTGCGCAACTCCGAGGGCAAGCGGTTCATGTTCGACTACATCCCGGACGTCTTCAAGGAGAAGTACGCGCAGTCGGAGGAGGAGGGCGACCGCTGGTACGAGGACCCGGACAACAACCGGCGTCCTCCCGAACTGCTGCCGCGCGACGAGGTGGCCCGGGCCATCAACTCCGAGGTCAAGGCGGGCCGCGGCTCACCCCACGGAGGGGTGTTCCTGGACGTCTCCACCCGTATGCCGGCCGAGGTCATCCGGCGCCGGCTGCCGTCGATGTACCACCAGTTCAAGGAGCTGGCGGATGTCGACATCACGGCCGAGGCGATGGAGGTCGGGCCGACCTGTCACTACGTGATGGGCGGTATCGCCGTCGAGTCGGACACCGCAGCCACCATCGGTGTCCCGGGCCTCTTCGCGGCCGGTGAGGTCGCGGGCGGTATGCACGGCTCCAACCGGCTCGGGGGAAACTCCCTCTCCGACCTGCTGGTCTTCGGCCGGCGGGCCGGGCTGCACGCCGCGGAGTACGCCGAGCGGCTCGGCGAGCGGCCTGCGGTGGACGAGGCCCAGATCGACGCGGCGGCGGCCGAGGCGCTGCGCCCGTTCAGCGCGGAGGGGCTGCCCGAAGGGGCCGCGCCGGAGAATCCGTACACGCTCCATCAGGAGCTGCAGCAGACGATGAACGACCTGGTCGGCATCATCCGGCGCGCGGAGGAGATGGAGCAGGCGCTGCGGAAACTCGGCGAGCTGCGGGCACGGGCACGGCGGGCCGGGGTCGAGGGACACCGGCAGTTCAACCCCGGCTGGCACCTCGCTCTGGACCTGCGCAACATGTTGCTGGTCAGCGAGTGCATCGCGCTGGCGGCGCTGGAGCGCACGGAGAGCCGCGGCGGGCACACCCGCGAGGACTGTCCCGCCATGGAGCGCTCCTGGCGGCGGGTCAATCTGCTGTGCCGGCCGGCCGACAGCGGCGGCGCCGATGCGGCCACCGCTCCGCAGCGCAGACAGATCGATCTGGTGCGCACGACGACCGAGCCCATCCGTCCCGACCTGCTCGGCCTCTTCGACAAGGAGGAGCTGGTCAAGTACCTCGCCGAAGAGGAGCTCTACGAGTGAGTTCGACAGCTGCCAGTCAGTACGTGGCCACCTTCCGGGTGTGGCGGGGCGACCAGGACGGGGGAGCGCTCGAGGACTTCGACGTCGAGGTGCACGACGGGGAGGTCGTCCTCGACATCATCCACCGGCTCCAGGCCACCCAGACGCCCGATCTCGCGGTCCGCTGGAACTGCAAGGCGGGCAAGTGCGGTTCGTGCAGCGCGGAGATCAACGGCAGACCGCGGCTGATGTGCATGACCCGGATGTCGGTCTTCTCGCGGGACGAAACCATCACGATCACCCCGTTGCGCGCCTTCCCTGTGGTGCGGGACCTGGTGACGGACGTGTCCTTCAACTACGCGAAGGCGAGGGAGGTCCCGTCCTTCGTACCGCCGCCGGAGCTCAAGGCCGGTGAGTACCGGATGCAGCAGATGGACGTGGACCGCTCGCAGGAGTTCCGCAAGTGCATCGAGTGCTTCCTGTGCCAGGACACCTGCCATGTGGTGCGCGACCACGAGGAGAACAAGGAGGCGTTCGCGGGCCCGCGTTTCCTGATGCGGGTGGCCGAGCTCGACATGCATCCCCTGGACGCCGCGGCCGAGGCGGGCCTGGACCGCAGGAGGACGGCCCAGGACGAGCACGGACTGGGGTACTGCAACATCACCAAGTGCTGCACCGAGGTGTGCCCGGAGCAGATCCGGATCACGGACAACGCGCTGATCCCACTGAAGGAGCGCGCGGTGGACCGGAAGTACGACCCGCTGGTGTGGCTGGGCAACAAGATCAGGCGCCGCGAGGAGTGATCAGGCGGCGCTGCTAGCCTTCCCTCCGCCGCTACGGAGGGGGAACCAGTGCATCCGGAGACGTCCACGTACCGCCTCGAACTTCCGCGGGAGCTCGGCGCGCGCGTCTGGCGCCAGCTGCCCGTCGCCCTGGTGCCGACGGCGCTGAGCGTGGTGTCCGTGGTCCTGACGGCGCTCCCGACCGACCCGAGCTGGTTCTCCCTCCTGCCTGTACCGGTCTTCACCTTCACCTGCCTGCTGATCGGACTGCACAACTGGCAGGTCAGCTCGCTGCGCATCGACGTGCACGGCATCACCGGGCATCGCGGCGAACTGGTGCCGTGGGACAGCATCCGCTTCGTGCACTTCCAGAGCGCGTCGCTGCGGGTCCGGCTGCACCGGCACGACTCGGTGGCCACGA
Organism: Streptomyces sp. NPDC006208; assembly: GCF_040613775.1. Lineage (NCBI taxonomy): Bacteria > Bacillati > Actinomycetota > Actinomycetes > Kitasatosporales > Streptomycetaceae > Streptomyces > Streptomyces sp. NPDC006208. The sequence goes on from NZ_JBEXSW010000048.1 coordinate 44,894, forward strand.
CGGTGCAGATCCACTCGGAGGGCTACGGGCTGTCCCGCGGCCGGCACGCCGAGCGCCGCAGGTCGATCACCGCCGCCGTCGGGCTCTTCGCACCGGGCCGGTACGTCGACGACCCGAAGGAAGCTCTCCGCCGGGCGGCCTAGCGTTCGCCCCAGCCCGCTCGGTAGGCCGCCCAGTCCGCTTCCTCCGCAGCGAAGTCGACGTACAGCGCAACGCCGAAGCGCTCCCGGTCGCGGTCCGTGCGGCCGAGGCCGAGCCGGGTGCCGCGGACAGCGGCGGCGACGGTCTCCGCGTTCTCGTGGTGGCCGAGGTCGTCCTCATGGAAGAACGGCAGGCCCATCAGCAGATCGGTGTCCTCTGGGGTGACCTCGAGGGCGAGCGAGGTCTGCTGGGCCACATAGCCGCCGTACATGCCCTCCAGCGGCATCCAGGTGTCGTACGACATGACGGCGATCTGGTCGACCCGGCGGGCCACCTCGCCGAAGAACTCCTGCGACCACCACTTCTGGCTGCCCGTGAGCGCGCCGTTCACGCTGTGGGCGGCCGGCAGCGGATCGATCTGATGGGCCGCCACGGAGAGCGGGGCCTTGCGCGCCCGCGTCAGCTCGCCCAGGTCGTCGAGGAGCGACAGGTAGTCGCGGTCGTCCGAGTGCAGCGGCTCCAGGTCGAAGTGGACACCGTCGAAGCCCGCATCCAGGATCTGCCGGGTGGAGCGCACCACCGCGGCCCTGGACTCCGGCCTCTCCAGGCGCAGCCCGTCCGGTCCCTCGGTGGCCAGCACATCGCCGAGCCAGGCCTGGACGCGGACGCCCGGGATCCGCCGGTGGACCGAGTCGATCAGCCACCGCGCACGCGGGTAGCGGTCGGCGGGCAGCGTGCCGTCGTGCTCCAGAGGGCCCGCGTGCACATAGAGGTCCTTGATGCCCGTCCCCCGGATCTGCTCGGCGAACGCGTCGAGGTCAGCGTCCTTCTTGCGGCCGTCCACCCAGGCGTGGCCGAGCCAGATCGCGTCCTGTCCGCGGGTTCGGGTGCCGTCCTGGAGGTCCCCCATGTAGTTGACGCGCAGTGCGGCCGCGGCGCCGAGGGCGGGCACGAGGACGACCAGCGCCAGGGCGAGAGCGATCCGCCGCGGCCATCTCAGACGCCGGCTGCGCCATCCCCGTACGAACACCCGCGCGACCCGCGTCCGGCCCAGCGCCCTCAGGCGCCCCCGTATCCCCACCCCGTGATCTGTTCCCATGCGGCGCAAGCCTAGCCACGCGCGGTGGCCGGCCCGGCTCGGCCGTCGGAGGCGTCGCCCCTCAACAGCCGGGGCACGGCTGCGGTCGCGACTCCGCAGCACCCGTCATAGCCTCCCAAATGTGACAGGAAGAGCCACCCGGGCTGTCCTTGCCGTACTGGTGGCGGCGTGGTGGCTGGTCGTGCCCGCCGTCGGCGGCGCACACGCCGACGACCCCGTCGGACTGTCCCGCGAAGGACAGGTCACCGACCGCGTCGGCGCGCTGGACGACCGCGAACCACAGGTCGAGCAGGCTCTGGACCGCCTCTACGACCATCAGCGGCTGCAGCTCTTCGTGGTGTACGTACGCGACTTCTCCGGCCGTTCCGCACAGGAGTGGGCGGACGAGACGGCGCGGAAGAACGGACTCGGCACGAACGATGTCCTCCTCGCCGTCGCCACGCACGACCGGCAGTACGCCTACTACGTCGACGCCGGCTCCCGGCTGACCGACGCCCAGCTCGCCGAGGTCGCAGGCGAGGCCGTGGAGCCCCCGCTGCGGGAGAACGACTGGGCCGGCGCCGCGATCGGGGCTGCCGACGGGTACGACGCGGTGCTGTCCGGCCGGCCGGTGCCTCAGGTCTCCATCACGCCGGGCGCAGCGGATCCGGGGACCGACACCGGCGCCGGCACGGGAGCCGGTGATCTTGTGCTGCCCGTCGCGGTGGTCGCCGGCGCCGGGGTGCTGGCCGCGTACGCGTACGCCCGGCGCAAACGGCGGACCGCGACCCGCACCACTCCGCAGGGCGGTCAGGAGGGATGGGGAACGCCGCAGGAGCGGACGACGCTGCCCGAGCTCGACTCCCAGGCCAAGCAGACGCTGGTGGACACGGATGACGCGGTGCGCACCAGCCAGGAGGAACTGGGCTTCGCCACGGCCCAGTTCGGGGAGGAGGCGGCGAAGCCGTTCACCGAGGCGGTGGTGGAGGCGAAGAACGAGCTGACCGCCGCGTTCCGGCTGCGTCAGCAGCTCGACGACGCCTGTCCGGAGGACGACGCCGCCCGCCGCCGGATGCTGGACGAGATCATCGCCCGCTGCACGGCTGCCAATCGCCGTCTCGACGCGGAGTCCGAGGACTTCGACCGGCTGCGCGAGCTGGAGCGCAACGCCCCGCAGGCGCTCGCCGCCGCGGACGAGGCCTACCGGGAGACCGACGGCCGCATCGTCAGCGCGCAGGCGGCACTCGGCGTGATGGGCGAGCGGTACGCACCGTCCGCGTCCGCCCCCGTGACGGGCAATGTGCAACAGGCCAGGGAACGGCTGGAATTCGCGGCGAACAGTCTTCAGGCGGCCCGGCAGGCGGTCGAGGAGGCCGACCACGGCGCGGCGGCGGTGCAGGTACGTGCCGCGGAGGGCGCGGTCGCGCAGGCCGGGCAGCTCATCGAGGCCGTCGACCGGCGGGCACAGGAGCTCGCGGAGGCGGCGGGGAAGCTGCCGGGCGCGCTCACCGAGACGGACACGGACCTGGCCGAGGCGCGTGGACTGCTGGAGGGCACGCAGGAGGGGGTGTCGACGGCCGGACTGCAGGGACGGATCGCCCGCGCGGAGACGGTGGCGGCGGAGGTGCGCCGGGAGGTGGAGGCGGGACCGTACGACCCGATCGACGCGCTGCGGCGGGTGGAGGAGGCGGACGCGGCGCTCGACGAGGCGCTGTCGGGGGCGCGCGAGAACGAGCAGGGCATGCGGCGGGCCCGGGCACTGCTGGACCGGACGATGCTCGCCGCGCGCTCGAGCATCGGGGCGGCCGCGGACTACATCACCACGCATCGGGGGGCGGTGGGTGCCGAGGCGCGTACCCGGCTGGCGGAGGCACAGCGGAGGCTGGAGCAGGCGCGGGCGCTGGCCGGGGCGGAGGGGGAAGGGGAGGCCGACGGGGACCCGCAGGGTGCGCTGGCACAGGCGCAGCAGGCGGACGCGCTGGCGCAGGACGCGCAGCAGCTGGCCGAGGAAGATGTGCGCGGCTACGGGAACCCGTTCGGGCCGGGCGGTGTACAAGGAGCAGGAAGCGCAGGGGGTGGGCTCGGGGGCGCGGTGCTCGGCGGGATCATCCTCGGCGGACTGTTCGGCGGCGGGGGAAGGGGCGGGGGCCATGGCGGCGGTTTCGGCGGGGGCGGTTCAGGGGGGTTCGGCGGCGGCGGCTTCGGCGGCGGGCCCGGCAGCTTCGGCGGCGGCGGCACCCGCGGCCGGCTGGGCGGTGGCCGTTTCTGAGCCGACTGCTCTCTTTCCCACGGCGCACAAGGAGAAGTGCCATGACCAAGCAGACCGTTCTCGGCCGGGTCGCCCAGCTGGCGAAGGCCAATGTCAATGCGTTGCTGGACCAGGCCGAGGACCCGCAGAAGATGCTGGACCAGCTGATCCGCGACTACACGAACAACATCGCGGAGGCGGAGCAGGCAGTGGCGAGCACCATCGGCAATCTGCGGCTGATGGAGCAGGACCACAAGGAGGACGTGGAAGCCGCCGAGGAGTGGGGCCAGAAGGCGCTCGCGGCGAGCAGGAAGGCGGACGAACTGCGCGCGGCGGGCCGGAACGCGGATGCGGACCGGTTCGACAGCCTGGCGAAGGTGGCGCTGGGCCGCCAACTGCAGTCGGAGAACGAGGCGAAGACCGCCGAGCCGACGATCGCGTCGCAGACCCAGGTCGTGGACAAGCTCAAATCCGGTCTGGACCAGATGAAGTCGAAGCTGTCCGAGCTGCAGTCGAAGCGGGACGAGCTGGTGGCGCGCGCCAAGTCGGCGCAGGCGCAGAACCAGATGATGGACGCCGTGAAGAACATCGACGTGCTCGACCCGACGAGCGAGCTGAACCGCTTCGAGGACAAGGTGCGGCGCGAGGAGGCGAAGGCCATGGGCAAGCAGGAGCTCGCGGCATCGTCGCTGGACGCCCAGTTCGAGCAGCTGGACAGCCTGGGCGACAACGCGGAGATCGAGGCACGGCTGGCCGCACTCAAGGCGGCGTAGGCAATCCCCGGGAGCTCCTCCCCCTGCTCCCGGCAGGCGCACGGGCGCCGAGCCGTAGGGGAGGGACGGGCAGCGCAACGGCCCGCCCAGCGGCCCCGTCCCCCACGCCGACCGCCCTCGCGTCAGAACATGCTGAGCAGCTGCTCGACCGTGGGCTCGGAGGCCGAGTTCCCGTCAGGCAGGGCGAGTTCGAACCACACGGTCTTGCCGCGCGGGGTCCGGCGGGAGCCCCACCCCGCGCTCAGCAGGCCCACCAGCTGCAGCCCCCGGCCGCCCTCGTCGGTGTCGCGGGCCCGGCGGCGGCGCGGCTGGACCAGGCCGGCGTCCCACACCTCGCACACCAGGGTCCGGTCGCGCAGAAGCCGCAGCCTGATCTCCCCCTCGCCGTACCGAAGAGCGTTGGTGACCAGCTCGCTGACGAGCAGTTCGACCGTGTCCACGAGCGCCTCGAGGTCCCAGGTGAGCAGCTGGGCGCGGGCCAGTTCGCGGGCGCGGCCCACCGAGCGGGGCTCGCGGGGCAGCTGCCAGTCGCCGACGGCCTCCGCGGGCAGCCCCTGTATCCGGGCCATCAGCAGCGCGATGTCGTCCTCGCCGTGGCGGGTGTCGAGTGTGGTCAGCACATGGTCGCAGACGTCCTCCAGCGGACGTACGGGGTCGGTGAGCGCGGTGCGGAAGGCGCGCAGTCCCTCGTCGAGCGGATGGTCGCGGGACTCGACGAGCCCGTCGGTGTAGAGCGCGAGGAGGGAGCCTTCGGGGAGTTCGACCTCCACCTCCTCGAAGGGTTCGCCGCCCACGCCGAGCGGCATCCCCGGCGGCACGTCCAGCAGCAGTGCCTCCTCGCCGGGCTCGACGAGGACGGGCGGCAGATGGCCGGCGTTGGCGAAGGTGCAGCGGCGGGTGACCGGGTCGTAGACGGCGTAGACACACGTGGCGAGATAGACCTCGGAGAGGTCGGCCTCGCGGGACTTGTGGGCGACCCGGGAGGGGACCTGGCTGCCGCCCGAGGTGCGGCCGTTCGAGGGGCTGCCGGGACTGCCGAGTCCGCGGGCGATCTCGTCGAGCGCCGAGAGCACCTCGGCCGGCTCCAGGTCCAGCAGCGCCAGCGTCCTGACGGCGGTGCGCAGTTCGCCCATGGCGACCGCGGCGCGCAGTCCACGGCCCATCACGTCCCCGACGACCAACGCGGTGCGATGGCCGGGGAGTTCGATGACGTCGAACCAGTCGCCGCCCACCTCGGTGGTGGTGGTGCCGGGCAGATAGCGGCAGGCGATGTCGAGCCCGGCGGCCTCGGGGTCTCCGGGCGGCAGCAGGCTGCGCTGCAGGATCAGGGCGCGCTCGTGCTCCCTGCGGTACAGACGGGCGTTGTCGATGCAGACGGCCGCCCGGGCGGCGAGCTCGACGGCGAGCGCCCGGTCCCGTTCCCCGAAGGGCTCGCTCCCCTTGGCACGGGAGAACTGCGCCAGTCCGACGACGGTGTCATGGGCGACCATCGGCACTGCGAGCGTGGACTGGACGAGGCTGCCCTCCTCGCCGGGGATCGTCTGGACCCGCGCGGTGCGCAGGGCGCTCGCACAGGGCGAGTTGAAGGCATAGCGGTGGACCTCGCCGACCGCGGCAGGAGTGCCGTTCGGACTGCAGTCAGGGGTGGTCATCAGCGGTGCGTCGGACACGGCGCTGGCGAACGCGACCCGGCGCAGTTCGGCAGTGCCGCCGCCGAAGCCGTCGGCGTGCGGCGATCCCTGTCCGGGCGGGGCCTCGTCGCCGGTGAGCAGCCCCTGGTAGAGGTCGACGGACGCGAGGTCGCAGAAGCCGGGGACGGCGACATCGAGGAGTTCGCGGGCGGTGGTCTCCAGATCGAGGGAGTTGCCGATGCGGGCGCCGGCGTCGTTGAGGAGGGCGAGATTACGCCGGGCGCTGGCGGCCTCGCGGGCGGCGATCTGGCGGCGTGTGACATCGGTGCCGAGGCCCGCGACCCCGACGGGCCGGCCCGCTCCGCTGTGCACCCGGTAGAGGTTGATCGACCAGTGCCTGCGGTCGGTGCTGCCCGGCACGGTGCCGATGATCTGCAGGTCGGTGACCGATTCGCCGGTCTCCAGCACCCGGCGCAGGGCCGCGCTCATGCGGTCGGCCTCGGGCCGGGAGAGGTAGTCGTGGACGGTTCGGCCGCGATGGTCCTCGGCGGCGCCGCCGAAGACGGTCGCGAAGCGCTGGTTGGCGCGCTGCACGGTGAGATCCGTACCGAAGAGCAGAAACCCGAAGGGAGATTGGCCGAAAATCGCCTGCGACGCGGCCAGATCCGTCTCTATGCGGCGCAGCGCGCGTACGTCCACGACGATACAGAGCGCGGCCTGCCGGCCACCGTCCGTCTCGGTCGGCATCACATAGACCTCGGCGACGCCGTGCACGCCGCCGCCGTCCGGGATGCGGAACGGGACCAGCCCCGTCCACTCCTTGCCGTCCAGGATCTCGGCGACCTTGCGATGACCGCGCGGGCGAAGCTCGGCGGGCATGAAGACCTCGACCGGATCCTTGCCCCTGACCTCGTCCGACGCGATACCGAAGAGCTCCGCGGCACGCCGGCTCCACTGGTCGACCAGGCCGTCGGGACCGATCGAGAAAGACGCGACCTTGATGTAGTCATAGATCGAGCCAGGCGGGCTGCTCTGCCACACGACACCGCTCGCCGTCTCAGGTATTTCGCTCACGCGACCGTCCCCTCCAGCTCACCGCACCGGACCGGCCATGACCGCAGTATTCAGCACTACGGCCCCGGCGGGCACGGCGTTCACGATCACAGAGAGGTCTCGTTCGTTTTGAGCCGAGTCCTGCGTGATCGTCGTCCCTCCACACTTCTAACCAGTGAGTGCCAGCTCGAACCACACGGTCTTACCGGTCCTGCCGCGTCGCGTCCCCCAGCGACGAGCAGTACAGGCCACCAACTGCAGCCCCCGGCCGGTCTCGTCCTCGGGCCGCGCGGCACGCTCGGTGGGCGGATCCGGAAGGGGATCGGAGACCTCCACGAGCAGGACCGGCGGGGGTTCGTCCCCGTCCGGCCGGACCAGGCGGACCCCGATCGGACCTGAGGCATAGCGCAGGGAATTCGTCACCAGCTCGCTGACCAGCAAGACCGTCACATCGCAGACGGCGGCATCCAACCCCCACCCCCGGAGCGTGTCACGGACTGCATGACGGGCGGTGCGCACCACATCGGCCTCGGCCGGAAAGTTCCACTCGGCGCATTCGCCGTCGGTGCCGATCACGCCGCTCACTTCCCCAGACCACCAGCGGGAGCCATGTCCTATTTAGGGCGGTTAATCAGCACATACCCCAAATCGGCACTCGGTATCGCCGCGCGGGAAGCAAGGGGCGCACCGTGGCACGAACGGCGTACGCGCGGCCGTGCGCGCCCCTATGAGGGGGCGGTCCCGTTGTCGCGCATACCCGGATACCCGTCCCGCAGTCGGCGGGCGGCCTCCGCCACGGCAGGCCGGTCCGGGTCGAGCCAGTCGACGGTGTCGGTCTCGTCCGGCGCGAGCCAGCGCAGCGCGTCATGATCCTCCAGCGGCCGGGGCTCGCCGGAGACCAGCCGGGCGGTCCACACCTGGAGCACATATCCGGGCTTGAGCTGCCACTCGCCGGGGATACGCTCCACCGGCTCGGTCTCGACCCCCAGCTCCTCGCGCAGTTCGCGCACGAGTGCCTGCTCGGGGCTCTCCCCCGGCTCCAGCTTCCCGCCGGGCAGCTCCCACCGGCCGGCGAGCTCTTCGGGTGCACTGCGCCGCGCGGCGAGCAGCCGCCCCTTGTCGTACACGGCTCCGGCCACGACCACGACGCGATCAGTCATGCGCGGGAGCCTACTGCGACGCCGGCGCCCTTCGCGGAGAGCTCAGGCACCGCTCACTCACACCGCGGGCTCTCTGTCGACGCGCCCCGGCAGGCATGCCGGGCGTTGATGCCGTCACGCCGTCACGGCCACGTGCCGCGTCAGGACGCGGTCTGGCCGACGTGCTCGACCGAGTAGAGCTGCTCGTGTCCGCGGTCGCCGAGGGCGTCCGCTATCTGCTGCGCCTCGTTCTGGGTGGCGTACCTGCCGACGCGATAGCGGTTGCCGCTTTCGTCCTGCCGTATGACGAGCCAGGGAAGCACAGCGCCACCGGCGTCGTTCATCGCGCCCCTCCCTCGGTCGGCCTGATTGCCCGTAACCCTCGCCAGGAAACCGCACTACGCATATGCCCGAGCGTACGCCTGACCTTTACTGAGCGGATACGTGTTTTCACAAAGAGATAGCAAGAGGGGGTGTATCCGGCCGGATACACCCCCTCAGCTGCCCGAGAAGTATCGGATGGGCCCGCATCACGGCGCCGATCGGCGCGCTCTTCCGGGGTGCGCCTGCGGCATCGGCTTCATTTCACCGGGAGGTGGTAGGCGATGCGATACCGGTCGGCCGGGACCACGATGTCCGCCGTCTCGACCGCCCGGCCCGAGGCGTAGTACGTCCGCTCCAGGACCATCACCACATGGCCCGGTACACCGCCGAGCGCCAGCAGTTCCTCCGCGAGGCCGGGGCGGGCGCCGACCTCCTCCACCACGTTGTCCACGACGATGTCGATGGCGGCCATCCGCTCGACGACCCCGCAACCGCCCAGCGGTCCCTCCTCGGGAAGCATCACCGGTGTACGGCCGGTGACTTCGAGCGGCTCCCAGGACGTGGAGAGCATCATCGCCTCGCCGGCATCCCGGAACAGATAGCGCGTGCGCATCACGCGGTCGCCGCAGCGGATACCGAGCCGGTCCGCGATCTCCGGGCCCGCGCCCTCCTGTTCGGTGCTGGACTCCCAGGTGCCGCGAACCCCGTCGGCCGCCTGCTCCTGCCGGAAGGGATTGGCCCCGGACGGCGGCCGGAAGCCGGAGCGGGCGACCTTGCGGGGCACCGGGCGCTCGCGCACATACGTCCCCGAGCCGGACCGCCCCTCCACCAGCCCTTCGGCCATCAGGACCTTGCGCGCCTCGAGGGCGACGGTGTCGGACACCCCGTACTCCTGGCGGATGCGGGCCTGTGAGGGCAGCCGCGTGTGCGGCGGCAGTGCACCGTTGACAATCTTCTCGCGGAGATCGCTCGCAACGCGCAGATAGGCGGGCTGCTCACCGAAGGTCACGGGCCACTCCCAACAGGTTGACAGACAGCAACAGCCTGGCAACGGTGGGTTGTTGACCGCAAGCATGGGCCAACGTTTCACTCGAAGTGATGATTTACGCCCGGCCAGGGGTTTACCTCGGGTACGGCCACACCATTCCCCGTCAACCCTTGACCTTAATGGTCCAGACCAATACGTTCCTGCGTGCACGACACCGTTCCACGGATCCGTTCAGGGAAGCCCTCCCAGGAGGCTTCACCAAAGCCCTTCACGGCACGCACAGGAATGAGTCCCATGCGTCGAAGCACCTTTGTCCGAACGGCCGTTGCCGCCTGCTCGCTCTCGCTCCTCGCCGCTCTCGCCCCGGCCGCATCGGCACAGAGCGGCAGCCAGGAGGGCCGGCACGGGAAACCGGCGTACAAGCGCGTCGGCTACTTCACCCAATGGGGTGTCTACGGGCGGGACTTCCAGGTCAAGGACATCGACACCAGCGGCCAGGCCGCCGCACTCACCCACATCAACTACGCCTTCGGCAATGTGAGCGCCGACGGCAAGTGCTTCACGGGCAACATCCCCGGCGAGGCCGACGCCTGGGCGGACTACGTCCGCCCGCTCGACGCGGAGAACTCGGTCGACGGCGTCGCCGACACCTCCGAGCAGCCGCTCGCCGGCAACTTCAACCAGCTGCGCGAGCTCAAGGCCAAGCACCCCGGCCTGAAGGTGCTCATCTCACTGGGCGGCTGGAGCTGGTCCACCCACTTCTCGGACGCGGCGCGCACGCCCGCCTCCCGCAGGGCGTTCGTCGCCTCCTGCATCGACCTGTACATCAAGGGCAACCTGCCGCTCGACGGGGCCCGGGGCGGCGGCGGCGCCGCCGCCGGACTGTTCGACGGCATCGACCTCGACTGGGAGTGGCCGGGCTCGGCCGGTGACACGGACACCGTGTACCGGCCGGAGGACAAGAAGAACTTCACCGCGCTGACGCACGAGTTCCGCACCCAGCTGGACGCGTACGGGAAGTCGCTGAAGCGGTCCAGGCACTACGAACTGACGGCGTTCGTGCCCACGGCTCCGGCCAAGATCGACGCGGGCTTCGAAGTGCCCCGGATCATGCGGGACTTCGACTTCGTGAACCTCCAGGGCTACGACTTCCACGTCTCCGGCGAGAAGAACACCGCCCAGCAGTCCGCGCTGCGCGCCGCCCGCGGCGACTTCAGCGTGGACCAGACCGTACGGGACTGGCTGCGGCGCGGCGCACCCGCACACAAGCTCGTGGTGGGCATGCCCTTCTACGGCCAGGGCTGGACGGGCGTCACCGGTGGAGGCGACGGTCTGGACCAGCCGGCGGCCGGGCCCGCGCCCGCGACCTGGGCGGCCGGCTACGAGGACTACGAGGCCCTCAGAAGACTCGCCGACTCCGGTACGTACACCGTCCACCGGGACCGCAGGGGAGGTCACGCCTGGCTCTTCGACGGCACCACCCTGTGGACGTACGACGACCCTCAGGTGCTGCGCGCCAAGACCTCCTACATCCGTCACCGGGGTCTGGGCGGCGCGATGTTCTGGTCGCTGGACGGGGACACCGCGGACGGCGAGCTGACGGCCGCCGTCGACGACGGGCTGGGCCGTCGCCACTGACTCTTCTGACAGGGGTAGGGGCGGGGTCCGGCGCAGACGCCGGGCCCCGCCCCTGTGGCTTTCGCCGCGCTCGAAGGCTCAGCTGCCGGTCCCCTCGTCCCGCACCGGCTCGGTGCTCAGGCCGAGCACGTGCGCTGCGCCTCCTGGGTGAGCGCCTCCTCGGCCCGCCCCTGGTGTGTCCAGAAGTCGTCCTCGTCGCGCGCGCCCGCGGCCTTGTCCCAGTGCCCGCTCGCCTTGTCGAGCTCCGCGGCCCTGGCCCTCAGCAGGGACTGGGCGACGGCGGGCCAGGTCCCGTCACGGAGCCTGCGGGACTGATCCGCGAAGGCCTTCGACGCCCGCTTCGCCCAGTCCTCGTACGCGTCCGGATCGCCGGCGTACTCCTCGGCCGGCATGACGTCCAGTGCCGCGAGCACAGCCGCCTCGGCCATGATGCAGTTCAGCTGGTGCTTGTCGCGGGTGGTCGCGTCGGTGCGTCCACGGTCACTGATCTCCGCGACATCATCCGAACGCGCGGGCGGATCATACGACGCCGCGAGACCGCTGAATTGACGAAGGGGCGGCCGCCCGTGGCGACCGCCCCTCACGTCGTTCAGTTCACCGGTTCACTGCCGGACGCTCAGAACTGCAGCGCCCAGGAATCGATCTTGCCGGTGTCGTACGCGGCGTTGTCGCTCACCCTCAGCTTCCAGGTGCCGTTGGCGACCTCCGACGACGCGTTGACCGTGTAGGTGGTGTTGATGTTGTCGGTGCTGCCGCCGGTCCCGTAGGACTTCAGCGTGTACGCGGTGCCGTCCGGGGCGACCAGCTGGACCTGGAGGTCACCGATGTACGTGTGCTGGATGACCACCGGCACCTGGAGGGCCGCCGGGGCGTTGCCCGAGACACCGCTGACCGTGACGGGCGACTCCGTGGTGGCGTTGTCGCGGATCGCGTAGTCGCCGGTGTTCTCGAACTTCTTGCCGGGCGGCTGGGTGCTGCCGCCGCCGACGTACAGGAGGCGGTTCGGCGAGCCGGTGCCCGGGCTGCCGACGACGCCGGTCGTGGCCGCCGAGGTCAGGGCCGTGGAGACCTGAGCCGGGGTCGCGTTCCTGTTGTCCGCGAGGTACAGCGCGGCCGCGCCCGCGACATGCGGGGTGGCCATCGAGGTGCCGGAGATCGTGTTCGTGGCCGAGTCGCTCGTGTTCCAGCTGGACGTGATCGACGAGCCCGGCGCGAAGATGTCGAGCACGCTGCCGTAGTTGGAGAAGCTGGAGCGGGCGTCGGTGCTCGTGGTGGAGCCGACGGTGATGGCCTCGGCAACCCGCGCGGGCGAGTAGTTGGAGGCGTTGGAGCTGTCGTTGCCCGCGGCGACCGCGTAGGTGACGCCGGAGGCGATCGAGTTGCGCACCGCCGTGTCGAGGGCGGTGTCGATGCCGCCGCCCAGGCTCATGTTGGCGACGGCCGGCTTGACGGCGTTCTGCGTGACCCAGTCGATACCGGCGACGACCTGCTCGGTCGTACCGGAGCCCGAGTTGTCGAGCACACGGACACCGACGATCTTGGCCTTCTTGGCGACGCCGTAGGACGAACCGCCGACGGTGCCGGCGACGTGGGTGCCGTGGCCGTGGCCGTCCTGCGCCGTGTTGTCGTTGTCGATCGCGTCGTAGCCGTAGGAGGCGCGGCCGCCGAAGTCACTGTGGGTGATACGTACACCGGTGTCGATGATGTACGCCGTCACACCCTCGCCCGCGGTGTCGGGGTAGGTGTAGTTCTGGTTCAGCGGCAGAGCCTTCTGGTCGATCCGGTCCAGGCCCCAGGACGGCGGATTCGGCTGGCTGCCGGAGATCTTGAAGACCCGGTTCTGGACCACCGACGTGACGGCGGGATCCGCGGCGAACCGCTTCGCCTGCTCCTCGGAGAGCCGTACGGAGTAGCCGTTGAGCGCGGCGTTGTACGTCTTCTTGATCTGCGCGCCGTACTTGCTCGCGAGCTTCTTGCCCGACGTGGAACTCGCGTCGGCTGCGGAGTCCTTGAGCGTGACGATGTAGCTGCCCGCGACGGCACCGGGTGCGCCGGCGTTCTGGATGGTGCTTACGGGCGCCGGCTCGACCGCGGTGGCCGGCAGGGCGGATGCCGCACCGAAGGCGAGGGCGGCAACAGCTATGGCGCTGGTCGTGGCGAGTCTTCGCCGCGCGTGACGCGTCTCTGACATGTGAGGGGTCCTCCTCATTGGTCCTGCATGTGGGGGTCGTCGGCAGGCTCATGACAAAGAGAAGTCGCAAGTTCCCCTGGGTGATTGCTGCTGCGCTGTGCCGTGCTGAGCTCGCGGCGCTCGATGTCCGCCTGCCGAGCGAAAGATTGACGGATCCATAGGAATCACACAAGAGGCGGGGAGGTGTCGTAACAGCTGCGCCACACAGTGGCCATGCTCGTGAATCATGACGGTCCATCACTGCCTCGACTGTGAACTGCACTTGCCCGCCCGGACAGCCCCCTGATGCTGCCCCCGCCGCCGCGACCCCTGGGACCTCGGCCTCGCGACAGCTCCGGTTTTCCTCAAGTCCGGGCCGAGTCAGGTGAATTCACTGTGGCGTTACGAGAGGCAATACCGCTGTCCGCACCCACGACGTCTCCGGGCGAGGCCGCACCCCACTCATCACGCCGACCGACACCGTTTCGGCGAAGCTCGACTTCCTGACCCCACGCTCTCTTTCAAGGGCCGCGGCGTGGTGATGCTGATCGAGCTCGGCCGGCGGCCGGCACCGAGCAACGTGATCGCCGACAGCAGCGGAAACGCGGGGACGGCCGTCGCCGCGTACTGCGCGCGTGCCGTCCGGACTGCACCGTGTACGTTTCCCCGGCCACCTCCGCCAAGAAGGTCGAGCCGATCCGCGCGCACGACGCGCGGCTGGAGCTCGTGGCGGCCGACGTGCGGCTGGCTGCCGTCGCGGGGCGCTTGCGCGGATCCGGCGTGCAGCTCAGCAACGCCTTCGCCGTGGCCAGCAGCAGCCGGTCACCGGCGAAGGCCACCGCCTGCAGGACGGTGCGCCCCGCGGAGACGCCCAGCACCTGGGCCATCCGGTCCCGGAGGCCCCTACGCTGCCAGGCCTGTGCCCCATGGGAGATCCACAGGTCACCGGCCGACGTGCGGCGTAGGCCGTTCCGTCGGCCGCCAGGTGCTGCTGGTCATCGGCAGGATGTCGTCGGTGCCGTCGACCCGATTGGGGCGCATCTGGTAGGTGAAGCCGATCGGCGCCAGCTGGATGTCCGTGCCGGTCTTGCCGGTGCGCTGGAGGGACTTGAGGGTGAGCACCTGGTCGGAGGTGTCACCGATGTCGCCGCCGTCGAGGTACTGCTGGGTGAACACCCAGGAGTCCACGGACTCGTACTTGTTCGCGGCCGCCGACCAGACGGAGGTGGCGACACCCGTCAGGCGCTTGCGGCTGAAGAAGGACGGTGCCGAGGAGTCGCAGTCGTCGTCGTCCTTGGAGCAGATTGCCTCGAAGGGAACGTCGGGCCAGTTGTCCGATGTGTCCTTGGTGAGCGAGGAGCAGTCCGACGCGGTGCAGCGTTCGGCGTGCGCGAAGGCCACCTTGGCGTCGGCGTCGTCGGTGAACAGGGCGCCCTTGCGCAGGCCGTACCTGATCTCCTTCAGGTAGCCGCCGCGGGTGTAGACGGCGCTCGCCTTGGTGGCCTTGTTCTTCTTGTAGTGGTTCTCTTCCTTCTCGTACCAGTAGGTGGAGGCATTGCCCTTGGTGTCCTCCACGTAGTCGAGGTTCCAGCGCCAGGCCTGGGTCAGGGAGCGGTCGTCGAAGGAGTCGCCCTCGGAGTAGCCGGGCTCGCCCGAGTCGTCGCCGAAGACCGGGACGGTCCAGACGGACTCGGTGCGCTGGGTGTCCGCGCCGTCCAGCTTGTTGAGGCCGAAGACGTACTTGGTGCCGTCGCCGCTGATGACGGTCCAGTGCTCGCCGTTGTCGTCACCGTTCGCCGCGCCGGTGGAGCGGATCACCTTCGAGGCGTCGTCGCCCTGGAGCCGCCAGGTACCGGATGCGTCCTTGACCAGCCGGGACGACTGTGGACCACAGGCGTCGGGCCCGGCGGTCACCCGAGGACGGGATCCGGCCGGCTTTGCGGACTCCGGCGCCCGGTTCGGCCGGCGCTCAACGCGCCCCATCCCGTGGGTGAGTGCGCACCCGCGCGGTCACCGTCGACGGTTGTTGACATCGAGTGCACTCCAAATGCTGAAATCCCTTTGTCCAAGCACCAGTTGCACAGGGGGAACCATGCCCGAGCACGTCACTCCCGTCACACTGATCACCGGCGGCGGCAGCGGAATCGGAGCCGCGACAGCCCGCCGGCTACTGGACCTGGGCCAACGGGTGGCCATCACCGGCCGGAACGCGGACCGGCTGAACGGCCTCGCCTCGGAACTGGGTTCACCCGACACACTGTTGACGCTCCCCGGCGACGCGGCGGACCACGTATCGGTCCTGTCGGCGGTCGACACTGCGGTCAAGGAATTCGGCCGCCTGGACACGGTCGTCGCCAACGCGGGCTTCGCCACGCACGACACCCTCGCCGACGGCGACCCGGCGGGCTGGCGCGAGATGGTCCTGACGAACGTGCTCGGCCCGGCCCTGCTGATCCACGCCGCGCTGCCGCACCTGAAGGAGACCCGCGGCAGGATCGTCCTGGTCGGCAGCGTGGCAGGCGTCCAGAACACCCCGGGAAACATCTACGGCGCGACGAAGTGGGCGGTCACGGGCCTCGCGGAGAACACGCGCCGCATGGTGACGGCCGACGGCGTCGGCGTCACTCTGGTCGCCCCCGGCCGGGTGGAGACCCCGTTCTGGGACACCCTGGGCAATCTCCCCGACGGCCTTCTGCTGACGGGCGATCAGGTCGCCGACTCGATCGTGTGGGCGATGGGCCAGCCGCACGGCGTGGACATCAACACCGTGATCATCCGCCCGATCGGCCAACCGGTCTGACCCACGGGCCTCGGGGGGCCTGGCGCCTCTTCCGGCGAGAGCGCACCGTCGCCCCGACAGGGGGCGCGACGCTGCGTGCGGGCGCTGACGGTAGCCCGATGAGACTGTTGTGCTGGCCCGATCTGTGGATTCGCGGGCGTGCCTGTCGTATGAGCGGCGGATGTGACTCAACGATGCCCGGGGAGGCGACACAGGGCCTCTCCCGGCGGCCACAAGCCTCGGTCCGCGATTCACAGAGAGCGTGGGGCACTCATGAGTCTTGACGGCAGGAACCGGTGCCGCCTCGGTCCGCTTCCGCAACGGGCCGGGGTGCTCGCCGGGAGCGCGGTGGCATCGCTGGCACTTCTCATGCTGGGCCACGGTGTCCCCGCGATGGCTGCTCCGCCCACTGTGCGCGCGATGACCGACGACACGGCAGCCGGGTCGGACGGCGAGAGATGCGACCTCGTCAACGCGATCGGGGCAGAGGGCGACAAGCACTGCAGGGGCAAGATCGGCCCCACCGGCCCGACAGGCCCGGCCGGACCCACCGGCCCGACAGGGGCTACCGGACCGACCGGGCCCACGGGCCCGGTAGCGACCCAAGAAGTCCTCAGCGACACCGTCGCCCTTGCTCAGCCGGGCGGCACCGCGACATCCACAGCCACCTTCGGGTTGAGAAGGTTGGTCACGAACCCTTGCCGCCAGCCGCCGAACAGGGTGTCGCCGGCGCCTGTCGCGGGCCGGGACCGCGGTCCCGGTCCCGGTCCCGGTCATCAGCCTGCCACCCGCCCACACCAGGTACGCGACGCTGCCCCGGCCCAGCGAAGGTGGCATATGCGAGGTGAGACGCCGTCAGCAGCGCTGTCACACCGAGCGAGGTGAGGACGCCCCAGGCCAGCGTGCCGCTCTGGATGCCGACGACCACACCCCAGGCGCGGCTGCGTTGCCCGAGCGCCGCGGTCCGCACGATGAGCGCGGTGTCCAGCCCGGGAGTGAGGGTGTCGGCACGGGAACACGGAAGGGGTCGGACTCTGGAGAGTCCGACCCCTTCTGATCTGCACGCTTGACGATTCACCTGGCATGCAGTGCGGCACCGTCACACGTTGAAGCGGAACTCCACCACGTCGCCGTCCTGCATCACGTACTCCTTGCCCTCCATACGCGCCTTGCCCTTCGCACGGGCCTCCGCGACCGAGCCCGTCTCCACCAGGTCGGCGAAGGAGATGACCTCCGCCTTGATGAAGCCCTTCTGGAAGTCGGTGTGGATCACACCGGCCGCCTCGGGGGCCGTGGCGCCCTTCTTGATCGTCCAGGCGCGGGACTCCTTCGGGCCTGCCGTGAGGTAGGTCTGCAGGCCGAGGGTGTCGAAGCCCACGCGAGCCAGCGTCGCCAGGCCCGGCTCCTCCGCGCCCACGGACTGGAGGAGCTCCATGGCGTCCTCCTCGTCGAGCTCGGCGAGGTCCTGCTCCAGCTTGGCGTTGAGGAAGATCGCCTCGGCCGGGGCGACCAGCGCGCGCTGCTCGTCCTTGAAGCCGTCGTCGACCAGCTCGTCCTCGTCGACGTTGAAGACGTACAGGAACGGCTTGGTGGTCAGCAGGTGCAGGTCGTGCAGGAGCTCCGCCTTCTCCGAGCCCTGGACGATGCCCTGCGAGAAGAGCGTGTTGCCCTCCTCCAGGATCGCCTGGGCGGCCTCGACGGCCGCGACCTTGGGGGCCACGTCCTTCTTGATGCGGGCTTCCTTGGCCAGACGCGGCAGGACCTTCTCGATGGTCTGCAGGTCCGCCAGGATCAGCTCGGTGTTGATCGTCTCGATGTCGTCCTTCGGCGAGACCTTGCCGTCGACGTGGACGACGTTCTCGTCCTTGAAGGCACGGATGACTTGGCAGATCGCATCCGATTCACGGATGTTCGCCAGGAACTTGTTGCCCAGGCCCTCGCCCTCGCTCGCACCGCGCACGATGCCGGCGATGTCCACGAAGTCGACCGTCGCGGGAAGGATCCGCTGCGAGGCGAAGATTCCGGCCAGCTTGGTCAGCCGGGCGTCCGGAACGCCGACGACGCCCACATTCGGCTCGATGGTGGCGAACGGGTAGTTGGCCGCCAGCACGTCGTTCTTGGTCAGGGCGTTGAACAGGGTCGACTTGCCGACATTCGGCAGGCCGACGATTCCGATCGTGAGCGACACGTTGGCGACTTCCTGGAGTGAGGACTGGCTGGTGGCCGTACAGCCCGGAGGTGGGCCGATCTCCCAGTTTACGGGCGGGCCGAAGCAGGCTTCGACGGCTCCGGTCGTCGAACTCAGTGCCAACGTCATCCAAAGGGCGTGTCTGGTACCTGTTTCCGGCCTCCCGGCAACCTACGTTGGTCAGGTGGAGCAGCACAGGACAAGTAGCCCCCAGCCCCGGCAGCGGCCGCAGGCCCCGTTGTCACCGCAGGGCACGCTCGCCGAGGGTCCCGCCGTGATTCCCGTGCCGGTCCGGCCGCCCCGGCAGGTGCCGCCGATCGTGCCGTTGCTGCGGCGGCTTCCCAACCCGCGGCTGACCGGCCTGGGGGCCGGGCTGTTCGGGGCCGCCGTGATGCTGGCGCTGGGCAGCCTGAACCAGCTGATCCTGGGCGGCTCGGCCGTGGTCTACGGGCTGCTGTTCCTGCCGGTGAGCGCGCTGACCGCACTGTGGGTGCGGGAGGCCGACCTGGTCACGGCCCCGATCACCGTACCGATCTCCTTCGCCGTCGGGATCGTGCCCATCTCCGGCGGCAGCGGCGGCTTCGGCGGGCAGGCGATGGCCGTGGTCACCGCGCTGGCGGTGCACGCGGGCTGGCTGTACGGCGGCACGCTGATCGCCGGGGTCATCACGTGCGTACGGAAGGTCCGGGTGATGATGGGGCGCCGCAGCCGTCGCGGCCGCCCCGACGGGGCCGGTGGTCCGGGCGGCGGTCCCGCCCGCCGCCGCTGAGCCGGCCGGGGGCGTGAAGGCGTACGGCTCCGACCGACTGCACCGCCCCCATCGGGGACGGTGCTCGGCCGCCTGCGGCCGGTGCGGGGTGACGCACTCGTGCCGCCGGAGGTTCCCGCCGGTCGGGCCTGCCGCCGCTAGCGGCCCGCCGCCGCCATCGCCGCGCCCACGATCCCCGCGTTGTTCTGCAGCTCCGCCGGGACGATCTCGGCCCGCACGCCTTCGATCAGCGGCAGGAACTTGTCCGCCTTTCGGCTGACGCCGCCGCCGATGACGAACAGCTCCGGCGAGAACAGCATCTCCACATGGGCAAGGTATTTCTGGACCCGCCGGGCCCAGTGCTCCCAGGTGAGATCCTCACTGTCCTTGGCCTTCGTCGAGGCGCGCTTCTCCGCGTCGTGGCCGTGCAGCTCGAGATGGCCCAGTTCCGTGTTGGGAACGAGCCGGCCGTCGATGAAGACCGCGCTGCCGATGCCCGTACCGAGCGTCAGCAGGATCACCGTGCCCTTGCGGCCGCGTCCGGCCCCGAAGGTCACCTCCGCCACACCCGCCGCGTCCGCGTCGTTCAGGATCGTGACGGGCAGACCGCCGATGCGGTCGCCGAGCAGTTTCGCCGCGTCCTTGTCGACCCAGCCCTTGTCGACGTTGGCGGCGGTGCGCGTGATGCCGCCGGTGACGACGCCGGGGAAGGTGATGCCGACGGGGCCCGTCCAGCCGAAATGGCCGATCACCTCGGCGACCCCGTCCGCCACCGCATCCGGCGTCGCCGGATGCGGTGTGAGGACCTTGTGACGCTCCTGCGCCAGGTCGCCGCGCTCCAGGTCCACGGGAGCGCCCTTGATGCCTGATCCGCCGATGTCCACTCCGAACACGTTCATGGACACAACGTTACGGCCCGGCGCTGACAGTCACCGCCCGCGCGTGCACATTCTCAGGGGGATCGGGCTACTTTCCGGAGAGGTCGGCCGCCTCCGCCCGCAGATCGCGGCGCAGCTCCTTGGGGAGCGAGAAGGTGATCGACTCCTCCGCCGCCTTGACGATCTCGACGTCCTCGAAGCCGCGCTTGGCCAGCCACTCCAGCACATCCTCGACCAGCACCTCCGGCACCGAGGCGCCCGAGGTGAGGCCGACCGTCGTCACACCGTCCAGCCATGCCTCGTCGATCTCCTCGGCGAAGTCCACCAGGTGGGCGTCACGGGCACCGGCACCCAGCGCGACCTCGACCAGGCGGACGGAGTTCGAGGAGTTCTTGGAGCCGACCACGATGACCAGGTCGGCGTCGGCGCCCATCTGCTTCACCGCGATCTGGCGGTTCTGCGTGGCGTAGCAGATGTCGTCGCTCGGCGGCGAGATGAGCTGCGGGAACTTCTCCTTCAGCGCGCCGACCGTCTCCATGGTCTCGTCGACGGAGAGCGTGGTCTGGGAGAGCCAGACGACCTTGGACGGGTCACGGACCTCGACGTTCGCGACATCCTCGGGGCCGTCGACCAGGGTGATGTGGTCGGGGGCCTCGCCGGAGGTGCCGATGACCTCCTCGTGGCCCTCGTGGCCGATCAGGAGGATGTCGTAGTCCTCGTTCGCGAAGCGGACGGCTTCCTTGTGGACCTTGGTGACCAGCGGGCAGGTCGCGTCGATGGTCGCGAGCTTCCGCTCGGCGGCCTCCTCGTGCACGGTCGGCGCCACGCCGTGGGCGGAGAACATCACGATGGACCCCTCGGGGACCTCCGCCGTCTCGTCGACGAAGATCGCGCCCTTCCGCTCCAGAGTCTGTACGACGTACTTGTTGTGAACGATCTCGTGGCGGACGTAGATCGGTGCCCCGTACTGCTCCAGGGCCTTCTCCACGGCGATCACGGCACGGTCCACGCCCGCGCAGTAACCGCGGGGCGCGGCGAGCAGGACGCGTCGGGCAGGAGTCGAAGCAGTCATGCGACCCATCGTAAGGCCGCGCAGAACAGCCACGTGATCGGCCACCGGCACCGGACCGGCCGTACCCGAGCGGGTGATGGGCCCATGGAGGGACGCGACGACGGCACGGGACGCGCCGCAGCGGAGGGACGGCGGTGCGAGCGGTCCGGCCGGCCCGGGCGGGGCGCATCGCGGTGCGGGCGACGGTGGCGGGCTGCGACGCACGCTCGGCTTCCTGGACCTGGTCGTGTACGGGCTCCTGCCCTGCAGGGCGCGGCCTTCCACGACGCCGTGGACGCCTCGGTCGGCACCTGGCTGCACGACCTGGTGGTGGTGAGCAAGGCGATCGGCGCGGCGTTCGCGGCGCCGACCGCTCAGGCGGCGGGCCGGCTGCTGTTCGCGATGGCCCGCGACCGGAGGCTGCCGCATGCTCTTGCCCGCACGGATTCGGGCGTGCCGCGCCTCGCGCTGCTGGTAGCGGCGGCGGTGACGACGGTCGCGGCGCTGTGGGCGGCCCGGCGCGACGACGGCCTGGACCATCTGGTGTCGGTGGTCGACATCGGGGCGCTCACGGCGTTCACGCTGCTGGATGCCGGCGTGATCGGCTGGTTCGTGGAGCGGCGTATGAACGGGGAGCCGGACCGGCTGCGCCATCTGGTGGTGCCGCTGGTCGGGGCGCTGGTCACGATCGCGGTGATCGTGGAGGCGGCAGGCTCGGCGCAGGTGGTGGGGGTGGTGTGGCTGGGGGTGGGTCTGATCGTGCTCTCGGTGCAGTGGGGCCGGCGGAGTGCACCCGCGTAAGGGATCCGGGACCGGTGCGGCCGGTTCGGGTCGGCCGGGTTGTCGGAGCCGGCCGATACGCTCGCCCGTATGGCTCTCAACACGTCCGCGGACGCCCCGCTGCCCGTCGGCGAGGTGTCGCGGCTCATCGGGGGGTGGATCGACCGGCTCGGCTTCGTCTGGGTCGAGGGGCAGATCACCCAGCTGTCGCGGCGCCCGGGCGCCGGGGTCGTCTTCATGACGCTGCGCGATCCGTCGCACGACATCTCGGTGGGCGTCACCTGCTTCCGGCAGGTCTACGAAGCGGTCGCGGACGTGCTGTCCGAGGGCGCCCGGGTGGTGCTGCTCGCCAAGCCTGAGTGGTACGCGCCCCGCGGACAGCTGTCGCTGCGGGCGACCGAGATAAGGCCGGTGGGGATCGGTGAGCTGCTCGCCCGGCTCGAGCAGCTGAAGCGGTCGCTGGGTGCCGAGGGGCTCTTCGCGGTCGAGCGCAAGAAGCCGCTGCCGTTCCTGCCGCACCGGGTGGGCCTGGTCTGCGGGCGTGCCTCGGCGGCCGAGCGCGACGTACTGGAGAACGCGCGGCGGCGCTGGCCCCATGTGCGCTTCGAGGTGCGCAATGTGGCCGTGCAGGGCGTGCATGCCGTCACCCAGGTCGTCCAGGCCGTCAAGGAACTGGACGCGCTGCCGGACGTCGACGTGATCATCGTGGCCCGCGGCGGCGGCAGCGTGGAGGACCTGCTGCCGTTCTCGGACGAGCAGCTGATCAGAGCGGTGGCCGCCTGCGCCACGCCCGTGGTGTCCGCGATCGGGCACGAGCCGGACTCTCCGCTGCTGGACCTGGTGGCGGATCTGCGGGCGTCGACGCCGACGGACGCGGCGAAGAAGGTCGTCCCGGACGTCGGCGAGGAGCTGGAGCGGGTGCAGCAGCTGCGCGACCGGGCGCTGCGTCATGTGCGGGGACTGCTGGAGCGGGAGGAACGGGGGCTGGCCCATGCGCTGGCCCGGCCGTCGATGGAGCATCCGCACCGGATGGTGGACGAGCGGGAGCACGAGGTGGAGGCGCTGGTGGCCCGCAGCCGACGGGTGCTCGGGCATCTGCTGGACCGTGCGGACTCGGAGCTGGCGCACACCCGGGCCAGGGTCCTGTCGCTGTCGCCGGCGGCGACGCTGGAGCGGGGGTACGCGGTGCTGCAGCGCACGGACGGGGCGGTGGTGCGTTCGCCGGACGAGGTGGCGGTGGGCGACGAGCTGCGGGCGAGGGTGTCCGAGGGCGAGTTCGCGGTACGGGTGTCGGAGTGAGTACGAACGGGGCGAATAGGGTGGGCGGCATGGCAGCGAGGACGGAAGAGAGCACGCTCGGCTACGAGCAGGCGAGGGACGAGCTGATCGAGGTGGTACGCCGGCTCGAGGCGGGCGGGACGACGCTCGAGGAGTCGCTGGCGCTGTGGGAGCGCGGCGAGGAGCTGGCGAAGGTCTGCCGCCACTGGCTGGAGGGCGCCCGTGCCCGTCTGGACGCCGCTCTCTCCACGGGCGCGGACGACGGTGCGGACTCGGATTCCGCCGAGGAGTGAGAGCGGGGCGGAGGGCGCGAGAGGTGATCCGGGTCACGATCGCCATGTAGTTGAAATTTAATGTACCGAGGTGCGGTTGGAAGCGCCGTAAAGCTCCTGCATGCACCGGAAGGTACGCCAGCACATGTCTCTCGTTCTCGACTCCGCCGCCCAGGACCTCCTCTTCCGCGAGGCCCGCACCGCCAACACGTTCACCGACGAGCCGGTGACCGAGGAGCAGGTCCAGGCGATCTACGACCTGGTCAAGTTCGGCCCGACCGCTTTCAACCAGACGCCGCTGCGTATCGTCCTGGTCCGCTCCGCGGAGGCGCGCGAGCGCCTCGTCACCCACATGGCAGAGGGCAATCAGGCCAAGACCGCCGCCGCGCCGCTGGTCGCGATCCTGGCCGCCGACAACGAGTTCCACGAGGAGCTTCCGCGACTGCTGCCGCACTTCCCCCAGGCCAAGGACATGTTCTTCAGCGAGCGACCGGCGCGTGAGTCGGCCGCCGGTCTGAACGCCGCGCTGCAGGCCGCGTACTTCATCGTCGGTGTCCGGGCCGCCGGCCTGGCCGCGGGCCCGATGACCGGTTACGACGCCGCGGGGATCCAGAAGGAGTTCCTGGACGGCGACCACACCCCGCTGATGGTGGTCAACATCGGCAAGCCGGGCGAGGACGCGGCGTTCCCGCGCTCCCCCCGCCTGTCGTACGACGAGGTCATCACCACCGTCTGAGCGATCCACGCACGGCGGAGGCCGCCGCACCCGGTCCGGGTGTGAGCTGTCCGGACTGCTGCCCGTACTTCACGCTCGTCTTCGAGGCGTGTCGGTAGGCGTCGCGACGTTCTTGCAAGGCCCCGTTGTAGAGGGAG
>NZ_JBEXSW010000049.1:0-67332 GCF_040613775.1 Streptomyces sp. NPDC006208
CCATCGTCCGCGCAAGACCCATGGCTACCGCACTCCGGCAGAGGTCTACGCTGACCTCCTGAACAGCGGTGATGCGCTGACCGCTTGAGCTCGCCATCGATTGACGAGCGTCGCCCTCCGCGGCCCTCACACACCAATAAGCGAGGTGCTTTCGAGTCGTCGCGGTTTCAGGGTGGTCGGGCCCCAGCGCACGCAGTCGCGCCTGCTCAAGGGCCAGGGCATCAGCTACGGGGAGATCGGCGCCAAGACCGGCATCCCGAAAACCTCCCTGCACCGCTACCTACAGGGGGGAGCCGCACCGGATGTGCTGAGTTGGTCAAGGCCGGACGGCGCCTCCGCCGGAGGTCGGCGAGCCCCGACGGCCCGCTCTGGTGGTTGCCGCGGTTCGCGGTCTCGGGGTCAGTGCCGCGCGCAGCGCCGGGGTGAGGATGTGGCGGGTCTCGGAGGGGGTGAGGGCGGCGGGGGTGGGGAGGGGGTTGAGGTAGCGGGTGTAGATGAGGCCGCCGAGGATCGTCACCACGGCCGTGGCGCGGGCGGTTGCGTCCCGGCCGCCGAGAAATTCAACAAGCCGGGCCAGCAGCTCGCGTTCCAGGTATTCGCGGATCACCTCGGCAGCCGCCTCGCCCTGGGTGGTGAGCTGTACGACGTCGGAGTCCTCCCACAGGTCCGTCACCGCGTCGATCAGGCGGTCGGGGAGGGTGGCCGGGTCGCCGCCGAGGACGTCGTCCACCGCCAGCGCATTGGCGCACTGGAACTGCATCACGTCCGCGAACAGGCCCTTCTTCGAGCCGAAGTGGTACGCGATCAGCGCCGTGTCGACCCCGGCGGCCCCGGCCACCGCGCGCAGAGTGGTGCCCCGGTAGCCGCGCTCCAGGAACAGCGACCGGGCCGCAGAGACGATCGACTCGCGGGTCGGCGGGTTGCCGCGGGGGCGGCCTCGGGTGCGGGCGGGGGCAGGGGCGGCGTTATTCATCAGCGTTGAGCCTGCTTTTCGTGATCGGCACAGTCAAGGGCGTTCCGGTAACCACACGAAGGGATGACCCGACGCCATGCGTATCGCAGTCTTCGGTGCCAATGGACCGACCGGCCGCCACCTCGCCGACCAGGCCCTCGCTGCCGGCCACGAGGTCGTCGCCGTGACCCGCCGCCCCGGCTCCCTCCCCACGCGGCCCGGCCTCGCTGTGGCCGTCGCCGACGCCACCGACCCGGCGGCTGTCGACGCCGCGATCGGGGGGACGGACGCCGTCCTCTCCGTGCTGGGCGCGCGCTTCAGCAAGGAGACCATCACCACGTACTCGGCGAGCGCCACGGCCATCACCGGGGCCATGGCCCGCTACGGCATCAAGCGGTTGCTCGCCGTAAGCTCCAGCATCGCCGACCCGAACTGGCGTCCCACGGGCGCGCACTTCTTCAATCATGTGCTCGACCCGCTGGTGAACCGACGCCTCGGCCGCACCCTCCACGAGGACATGCGCCGCATGGAGGCCGTGATCCGTCGGACGGACCTCGACTGGACCTTCGTCCGGCCCTCAGGCCTCTTCGAGCACCCCGTCGTCACGGACTACCACACCGCCGAGACCAGCGCCGACGGCGTCTTCACCGCCCGTGCCGACCTCGCCGCGAGCATGCTGCGCGAGCTGGAGGAGAGGCGGTACGTCCGTACGGCCATGGGTGTCATCACCACGGCCGTGAAGCCGAACATCGCCAAGCTGATCTGGAACGAGGGCGTGAAGAAGAAGTGAGCCGGGCGACCGTCGAACTTCCGGTCGCCACACGGGCGTTCCTCACTCACCCCGACACGGCCACCCTCACCACCCTCCGCCCCGACGGCACCCCGCACGTCACCCCTGTCCGCTTCACCTTCGACGCGGCCACCGGGCTGGTCCGGGTGACCACCCGGGCGGGAGCGCGCAAGGCCCGGAACGTGGTGGCCGGCGGCCCGACGGCCCGTGTCGCGCTCTGCCAGGCGGACGGCTTCCGCTGGGTCACTCTCGAAGGCCGGGCCGCCGTCACCGACGACCCCGCGCGCTTGGCCGAGGCGGTCCGCCGCTACACCGTCCACTACGGCGCGGCCCCGCCCGCCCCGCTGGACCTGGTCGTCGTCGAGATCGCCGTCGACCGTGTCCTGAGCCTCAACCTCTGAATCCCCGTCCTGAAAGCGAAGTGACACCGCCGTGCCCCACCTCCCCGTCCTCGACTCCACCCTCCACTACCGCGAGTACGGCGACCCCGACGGGCTGCCGTTCGTCTTCCTCCACGGCAACCCCACCTCCTCCCACCTGTGGCGGAACGTCCTGCCGGGTGTGGCCGCGCCCGGCCGCCGCCTTCTGGCCCCCGATCTCGTCGGCATGGGCGACTCCGGCAAGCCCGACCTCGCCTACTCCTTCGACGACCACGCCCGCTACCTCGACGCCTGGTTCGACTCCCTCGGCCTTGCCGAGGCCGTCCTCGTCGGCCACGACTGGGGTGGCGCGCTCGCCTTCGACCGCGCCGCCCGCCTCCCGGGCCGCGTCCGCGGCCTCGCCTTCACCGAGACGATCATCAAGCCGCTGGTCGGCGACGAATTCCCGGCGGCCGGACGGAAGTTGTTCATCCTCCTGCGCACCCCCGGGGTGGGCGAGGAGATGATCCTGGAGAAGTCCATGTTCATCGAAGGGCTACCGGACACGCTCGCCACCCCGCTCGACCCTGCCGACCTCGAAGTTTACCGACGCCCCTTCCCGACCCCGCACAGCCGCCGCCCGATACTGGCGTGGACGCGCATGATGCCGCTGGACGCCGAGCCCGCCGACATCGTGGCCCGCATCGAGCACTACGCCGCCTGGCTGGCCGCCAGCCCCGAGGTCCCCAAGCTGCTCGCCGCGTTCGAGCCGGGCCCGGGCGCGATGACCGACCAAAGGGCCGTGGCCTGGTGCGAGGAGAACATCGCCGGCCTGGAGGTCTCCCGCCACGGCCTCGCCGGCCACCACTCCCCGGAGGACCGCCCCGAGGAGCTGGCCGCGGCGATCGACGCCTGGGCCGACCGCCACGGGCTGTCGCGCCAGTAGGTGTCCTCGATCACGATGGTGCCGATCGTCGCGCGGCCGGCTGGGCCGCCGGTGACGGATGTACGCGCCGCGATCGCCGTCACCATCAAACGCCTCAGCGAACGGGACCTCTCGGACGCCGCCTCCCGGCCGGCTCTGGCGGGGCGCCGAGCGGGGTTCCGAGGGCAGCTGCGAGCAAGGTCGAACGCCTCAACCGCACCCTGCTCGACCAATGGGCCTACGCTCGCCCCTACCGCTCAGAGCAGGAACGACGCGACGCCTTCCCACAATGGCTCCACTCCTGCAATCACCACCGCGGACACACCGCGCTCGAAGGCAAACCACCCGCCAGCCGCGTCCCCAACCTCACAGGGCAATTCAACCAGGGCGTTTTCTGATGGCTCTTGGACGGTGTCACGGAGCCAGATGACTATCGCGGCGACGGTCAGGGTTCCGTTGAAGATGTAGTCGCGCATGCCGTACCTACTGGCTACCGCGCGGAACTGCTTCCACTTGCTGACGCACCGTTCGACCGCGCTTCGGCGGCGGTACCGGGCCTTCTCGAAGGCCGGGGGACGGCCTCCGGCCCGGCCCTGCCGCTTGCGGGCGGCCCGCTGGTCCTCGGGCTGCGCGATGGTCGCCTACCCCGGCAGCAACGCCGAACCGTCCCTGTGCGAGGTCGACGTCACGATCCCTACCGGCAAGATCCTGGCGCTGTTGGGAAGCAGTGGCAGCGGGAAGTCAACACTGGTGAAACGGACGCGGTCGCCGAGCTACGGGTGTTCGAGCAGATCCGCAACCTCGCCGGCAAAGGCCAGACGATGATCCTGACCACCCATCGCATTCACCCGCCCGGCTGCGCAGCGGAGGACTCCGGGCCTGCCGGGACGCCCGGTCCTGCGGAGTGGTGGCCGGGTACCGGCGCCGGGCCGTCGCCCAAAGCGGTGCCGCACGCGGCAGCCTGGGGGCGGAGAGGGACGCCGTTGGCGCGCAGCACCTTGCGGACGTCCAGGATCAGTGGGAAGACCTCGTGATTGCGGTCCCCGCCCTGTTCCTCCCACGCCCGCTGCTCGGCTTCGACGGCCATGCGGTCCTCGGCGAACACGCGCTCGGTGAAGCGCCTGATGAGCGGCCAGGCCAGATGAAGAGCACCGGGAATCCCGGGCTTCTCGATCATGAGCAGGCCGTAGGTGTGACACGTGCGCTGCTCGGCGTCCTCGGGCACGTACGCGGCCCAGAGGAAGAAGGCCGGACGCTCGGCGTTCTCCGGGACCAGGTCAAGGGTCTGGTACGGGTATTCGGTGCGGATGGTCATGACGTCGCATGAGTTGCCGCCGATGCCCTCGGCGGCCAGCAGGCTGGCGCCGCGGTTCCGCTTCCCCCCGGCGTGGGTGAACAGGTATCTGGCCTCCACCGACCGCGGGCCGGTCCGGTATCCCAGCAGCTCGGGGTGGAGCCTGCCGACGACGCCCCGGTGCAGGAACTGGTGGTTCATGTCGAGCAGGTTCTCGTGCATGAACGAGTAGTGGCAGCGCACGGTCCGGGAGAAGGTCATGGTCTTGTGCTTCGTTGAGCCGAAGGCCGGCAGCTCGGGCAGCGCAGTGACCGCTGCTTTCTCCCGGTCGCCCGGGAAGACGAACACCAGGCCGTAAGCCTCGCGGACGGGAAAGCCGCGCACGCCGCGCGGCGGCTGGCCATCGCCCTTGGCCAAGTATGGGATCTGCGAGATGCGGCCGTCGCCGCGATAGGCCCACGCGTGATAGCAGCAGCGGAGTGTCTCGCCCTCCACGACGCCCATGCTCAGCGGCACCTGCCGGTGGGCGCACCGGTCCTCCAGCGCGTGGACGGCACCGCTCTCCCCGCGGTAGAGCGCGATGCGCTCCCCGGCGAACGCGGTCGCGAACACCCGCCTGCTGCGTACGCTCCGGGACAGCGCGACCGGGTACCAGAAATCCGGGTTCGCCCCAACGCGCCGGAGGTCAGCCATGCCGGAACTTGCATCGCGGTGCCCCGAGGGCCGACCGCTCCCGGTCCCGTCGGAGGTGGGCTCGGTCATACCTCTCCCTCGTGCGTGGAACAGCATCCTCCATCATGGCGTCCGCCGGCACCCACGCCCTGCCCAGCGTGTCGGACGGGTGAGCCGCCCATCACTGGCACTCGTTCATGCATGGGGGCCGATGTTCCAGACGGTGACCCCTGGCTTCGGCCGTGGTGACGGGTTCGCCCCCGGCGGTGGCGCCGGCGCTGCGGCGCGAAACACCGGTCGGCTCGAACCCGCGGGCGCATCGCCTGAGGTCAGTGCCGTCCGCACCGGGCAAGGACCGCTTCGGCTGTGCCGGTGACGGCAAGCCCCCGGCCTCTTCTCTTCTACGTACTGGACACCGCGAACAGCAATACGGGAAACGCGACGGGCGGGTCCTGCGGCAACACTGCAAGATCTACCAACTGGACGCGTCGGCGCAGGTGCTCACCGCGGCCTGCGAGACGTCTTGGCCCAGCTCTTCGCCTGGACCGGCTCGGCCTGCCCTATGACACGCAGGCCGCCCTCGCAGCCGCCGCCAGGACCGTCATCTTCGGCCCGGACCCCACCACCGAGAGGAGCGCTGCGGACCATGTGGAAACTGCCTGACGCGGACCGCGCCGCAGCCCTCCTGGAAGGGACCGTCCCCGGCGAAACTTGGGAGCAGGCCGTAACAGCGTCCCTCACTGCGCTATGCCATCGCGCTGCCAGGCAGCCAGCTGAACGCCACGCTCACGGGCTGGCGGACATCTACGCCGAGTTGGAGCCTGAGCCAGGCATGGCCGTCTTCGACGCCCGGCTCAAGGCGTACAACTCCGGGTGACCGCGGCAATGGAAATGACACCGCCGGGAGACGAACGCGCTGCCGCCTGGCGGGAGACACCGCGAGAAAGGCCAGGTCACAGCGTCAAGCTGTGCCACGGAATTTGAGACCCTACAGATCGTGTAGGATCTCAAGTTTCGTGTCGGAATCTCACGGCTAATGCCGGATGGAAGTCGGATCCGACGCGGCGCTGAGACATGCAGGGCGCGCCCGTACCTCGTTCGCGTGGAAACGCCGACGTCCGGAAGGCCAAGCGGCCGTCCCGGGAACAGCCGGTCCGGCCGGCACGGTTGCATCGACCGAGAGACCGGCGCCACACGGGAGGAGAACGCGGAGACCACCAGGTCGTCCACCCCACCAGGATCCGGGCCCCAGGATCGCGGTACGCCCGCCGCGCACGGGGACCACGACGTATTTTTGCAGGAGGACTGTCTCATGACTGACCGGCCCTTGACGCTCATGGCAGTACACGCCCACCCCGACGACGAGGCCACCGGAACCGGAGGGGTCCTCGCTCGGTACGCGGCGGAAGGCATCCGCACGGTTCTCGTGACGTGTACCGACGGCGGTTGCGGTGACGGACCGGGAGGTGTCAAGCCGGGCGATCCCGGGCACGATCCGGCCGCCGTCGCTTTGATGCGCCGTCAGGAACTTGAGGCGAGCTGTGACGTCCTGAAGGTCAGCGATCTGGAGATGCTGGATTATGCCGACTCCGGGATGACGGGCTGGCCGAGCAACGACGCCCCCGGGTCCTTCTGGCAGACCCCCGTGCAGGAAGGCGCGGCCCGACTCGGGGAACTCATGCGGTACTACCGACCTGATGTGGTCGTCACCTACGACGAGAACGGCTTCTACGGCCACCCCGACCACATCCAGGCCCACCGCATCACGATGGCGGCGCTGGAGATGACCGCGCTGACACCGAAGGTTTACTGGACCACGATGCCCCGCTCGATGATGCAGCGGTTCGGCGAGGTCATGCGCGAGTTTCATGAGGACATGCCGGAGCCGGATCCTGCCGAGGCCGCCGCGATGGCCGAGATCGGCCTCCCCGATGATGAGATCACCACGTGGGTGGACACCACCGCGTTCAGCGGTCAGAAGTTCGACGCGTTGGCGGCGCACGCCAGTCAGGGCGAGAACATCTTCTTCCTCAAGATGGGCAAGGAGAGGTTCGGCGATTTGATGGGCATGGAGACCTTCGTCCGTGTCCAGGACTTCACCGGCGCGGCCGTACCCGAGAACGATCTCTTCGCCGGACTGCGCTGATCCGGCCGTCCGACCGGCCGGGAAGCTCATCGACCGCACGGCGCGATCGAGCGGGTCACACACCCGGAGGCTTGTCCACGCGAGTTCCGCTCCGGCAGCCCGCATCCACGCTCTCACCGATAGCTTCGACGCGTGCCCGCACTGCCGACCCGACACCGCGCTCGTCCCCGAACCATCTGGCAACCGCACAGGTTGGGAGACCTGCGGGCTGCCGACTCGGAAGGGACGCGACGGCCCGGGTCACAAGCCCGGCGGGCTGCTCCGATCAAGGCAGACCGCCGAGGAAGCGGCACGAAGCTGAGGCTCCGACGTCCGACACACCATGAGGCAACGGAAGAAGCAGCACGTCACGAGGGCGTTCTTCGACACCAACCGCGAGAACCTGCAGAAGCGATCCGCACCGATGCGTCCGTGTCTGTCGACCAGGGAGTCCCAACTCTACGGGTGCCTTCAACCGTTTCCCGGCCTGGGACGTGGCCTCCTCATCCCGGGTGCGAAGAAGGGCAGGCAGCGATCGAATCCGGCGGTCCCTGGGGGCTGCGCCAGGTCCGGTCTTCATCGCTCTGCTGCCCCAGGCGACGTAAGGTCAACTTCCGTACGCCTGGCAAGTTTCGGCAAGTCCAAGTGCTCGATGATCCGCGCGGGCCGAACACCTACCAGGTCCGAACAGTGGACCATCAGCACACCTTGATGTGCCTCGACCATGCGGCCCAGCTGCGAGACGCGTTGATCGTCGCCGACGAGCAGTTGCTGTCCCGCAGTACGTCGGCTGCGGTGGAGATCCGCAGAGGCCGGGTCCACCGTTGCGCAAGCGTGTGGGGGGCGCCGACGCCGGACCAGCAGCTCCTCCGTGACCGTCACACATGCACACCCCAACCCTGAGACTCCTCACTCAGTTGAACACAGGAGCGAGTGGGGCGACGAGCGGCACGGGCCGATTTCAAGGCTGTGACCGCGCTTCCGTGTTGACCACGCCTATGAGGGGACGGGGAGTCGGTGAGCCGTTCGCCCTGGACGACGACGTCGCCCGTCCCAGCAACCTCGCACAAGGTGGGGCACTGGAGAGTCACGGTGAACTCCGTTCTGGCTGGTCGGGGCACCAGTCGGCCAATGGCCGGTCGGTCAACGGCAATTGCGCGAGAGCGCGAGGAGCTGCTCGCCGGGCGGTTGCGCGCAACAGAGCGCCGTGCCCCGCGAAGGCCCACGGGCGTCCCCGTGCTTTGGCAGGAGGCGTCTGGGGCTACCGCCGTCAGTTCAGTACCTTCACCTCTCGGACGTCAACCGTGAACGGCGTTTGCCGTACCTCGGTGAATTGTCCGGCGTCCCGAGAGCCGCAGCGGTCCATTCCACGGTCCATGTGGCCGTGGCCGTCCCGGAGTACTTCCCGCCCGCCCGGCATGCCCCCTTGCCCGGGGTGGCGCTGAGCACGAACGTTTCCGACCTGGTCGGTCAGGTCATCGGCCACGACAGCGGCACGCCAATAGCGGCGGCACTTCTCGGGCTTGGAGGCCTGCATGGACGCCACAGCGGTACTCGCATGGGCAACCGGGGCTACTCCCTACCCGACCAGCCGTCCGGAACAGGGAGAGGTGCCACTCTCGCAAGGCCGGCAGCGTGCTGATCAGGGGTGCAGCTCTGCCCAGCGGGTGGCCCCGCCTGCGTGCGTAACCGTGCCGTGGCGAATCGCCATGGCGGCCACGATCTGCATGCCACGACCATGTTCCCCTTGCTCGTCGGCTTTGGGCGGTGGATCGGCTTGCGGACCGCCGTCAGTGACTTCGATTCGCAGGACTTGTCGCTGGATGCAGCGCACTCGCAGAGCAGTCGGTGGCAGGGCGTGGAGTACCGCATTGGTGACGAGCTCGGAGATGATGAGGAGAGCGTCGTCGCGTGCCGCAGGCGACAGTTTCAGGTCGGTGAGGAATTCCTTCGCAAGGCGCCGCAGCCGGCTGACGTCCCGGGCACCGGCACTTACCAGTGCGAGGTGGGGGTCTCGCGGGTCGTCTGCCGCGTTCCCGTGACTTTCGCAGAAGAGCTGGTCGGTCCTTGCGGCCCTGCAATCCGGGTTCAGTGCGAGCAGTTCGACCGGCCCTACTGGTTCAGGGGGTGCTTGAGCAGTCATCACAACCTCGGGTTTCCGCGGATGCGACGAGCGGTCGTCGCGGCCGCCGAGCGATGGCCCATGAACTGGTAATTACCAGATATGACCAGTTTGGGCCGCAGTGGGTGGGGTTGTCAATTTCGATTTCGCGGAAATCGGCCCGAATCTTGTGCGTAATTCGTGGCGGAGCGGGCATGTCGCTGCCGATCCTGTTGCGCCTTGCGGCAGCACCGTGGGCGGACTTCCCGGGAAGGACCGTTGCGGTGTCCCGGGCTGCGTATGCCGAGTCACCGTGGTGAGCGCCGGTTCCTGGCCCTGAACGCCCGAGAGTGCCATTCCTGGACCTCTTTCAGGGGGGCGCCGTCCAGTTCCCAGGGCCAGGAGGCGGCGACCGCTGCGGTTGCCTCGAAGACCGGCCATGCTTCCTGCAGGCGTGCGGCTCTCGTCAGCACGTAGGCGAGAAGGTTCAGATCGAGAAGGGCTGCTGCATGCCTGAGAAAGCCGGGCTGTGTCCAGCTGGCCAGGGCTTCGTCGACGAGGGCGCGTTCGTGGGGCTGATCCCAGTGTCGGCGTGCGGCAAGTGCCGTGATGCCTCCTGCTGACAGAGCCCTTCGGTACCGGCTCAGGCCGGCAGTGAGGCCTACGGCTGCTACGGGAGAGCCCGCGGGAGCGGAGACAGCGACTGAGTCGGTGAACTGAACGGTCAGGACATGGGACCCGCACTCCTCCGGGGAGACGTACTGCAGCATCTGCCAGTGAGCTTCCCGGTTCCATGGATCGCGCGATTTCACGGCGTTCCATATGGGCTGCACTTGGGCCCCGGGCGCCCGCACCAGCCGGTAGTAGCTCAGGATGGCCACCCACGGGGCAGGGTCCTCAGGTGCCAGTTCAGCGGCATCCCTGCACAGGGCGATCGTGGTGCTGAGATCGCCGGTGGGGCCGCCTGAACGGGCCTGGGCGATGCCGGCGAGGGCCTGCAGGAGCATGGCGTCGGCACTGGCGGGATTCCAGGTGCGCCAGTGGCCGGCCAGGACGTGCGCTTCGGGGAGGTTGCTGAAAACGAGCAGGCGGTGCATCCGCCGGTCCCAGTCCTTCCCCGGGTCGCGCAGTGCTTGCTCTATCGGATAGGTGAGGGCGCCGCGGTCGTTGCATTCGGCCAAGTTGTTGCCCTGGGCCGCTATCTGGGCTTCCAGATGTGTCAGGGCGCGGGCGAGGGGCTCGTCGTCGAGCTCGGGCTGCAGCCTCCGGGGAGGTCGGTGGCTGCGTTTTCGGGGCCACACGGGTGACGTGCTCCTTTCATGCGGGGCAGGCGTACAGCTGCGATGTCGGCACTGCCGGAACTGGCGGTCGCACCGGGCGGGACCGGCCGCGGGCCGGGCTCAGCATGTGGTCCGTAGGTATGCGCGTGCGCCTGCAGCCTCGGCGGCCCGTAGAGCCGCGCCGAGGAGTCCCGCGTCCGCGCCCAGCGGCGAGATGTCGACCGCGGGGGCGGTGCGCCAGGCGAGTCCGCTCTGCAGGGAGTGCCGTACGGGCTCCGCGAGCGCATCTCCGGCAGCGGTCATGCCGCCGGCCAGGACGATGCGCTGCGGGTCCAGCAGGAGTGTCGCGGTGACGAGCGCTCTTCCCAGAGCGTCGGTTCCCTCGGCCCAGAGCCGTGCGGCCTCGGGGTCGGTGTCCTTTTGTGCGGTGATGTCGGCGGCGTTGTCGGCGGTGCCTCCGGTGCGGCGGTAGCGGCGGACCAGGGCGCCGGCTGCTGCGTATGCCTCTACGCAACCGTGTTGACCGCAGGCGCAGAGCTCACCGTCGGGGTGGACGGGGATGTGGCCGAATTCGCCGGCGAAGCCGTGGGCACCCTCCACGAGTTGTCCGTTGCTGACGATCCCTGCGGCGATGCCGGTGCCGAGTACGACGACGAGCAGGTCCTGTACGTCGGCGCCGAGTCCGAGCCGCTGCTCGGCGAGGCAGGCTGCCCGCACATCGTGTTCGAGTGTGACGGGGATACGGAGCCTGTCTGCGACCGCCGCGGCAAGGGACGTGTCGCGCAGTCCCAGATTCGCGGCGTACCGGACGACGCCGGCGCCGGCGTCGATGAGCCCTGGGGCGCACAGGCCGACGGCTGCGGTACGGACACGCACGAGAGCAGTGGCTGCCCGCACGACCGCAGCGACCACCGCTTGGGGCCCTTCGCTGGACGGGGTGGCCAGCCGGAGGGTCTCCTCGGTCACCCCTTGCGCGTCGAACCGCGCGGCTTTGATGGTGGTGCCGCCGAGATCGACGGCGACCACATCGGCGGGGCGGCTCATCAGTACCCCTGGCCGGCGGGCTTGCAGCGGGCGACCTCGCGGTAGTAGGGCTGTTGTTCCAATCGGGCTGCGGCGAGCTCGTCCACGACCACCGTGACATGCGGATGCAACTGAAGGACGGAAGCGGGGCACATCGCGCTGACGGGTCCTTCGACGGCGGCGGCCACCGCGTGGGACTTGTGCGGGCCGGTGGCGATCAGTACGAGGTGGGATGCCGCGCCGATCGTGGCCAGCCCCTGGGTGATGACATGCCTTGGCACCTCGTCGATTCCGCCGAAGAAGCGTGCGTTGTCGCGGCGGGTGGCGTCGGTGAGGGTCTTGATCCGGGTGCATGAGACGAGCGAGGAGCCCGGCTCGTTGAATCCGATATGGCCGTTGACGCCGATCCCGAGGATCTGCACGCCGACCGGGCCCGCTGCCATGAGGGTGCGCTCGAAGCGGCGGGCCTCCTGCCGCGGATCCGATGCCGTTCCCTGGGGGGCGTGGACCCGGGCGGGATCCAGGTCGACGTGGTCGGCCAGTTCGCGGCGGATCACCTCGAGGAAGGACTGCGGGTGGGCGGGTCGGAGCCCTATGTACTCGTCGAGCAGGAAGGCGTCGACGCCGGCGAAGCTGAGGGCCTCGTGGCGGCGGCGGCGGACCAGGTCGCGGTAGATGCCCAGGGGTGAGGAACCCGTGGCCAGCCCCAGGGTCCTGGTACCTGCGACGATCGCGCGGTGGATGATGCCGGCGACGGTGCGGCCTGCGTCTTCGGCGTCGGGGCGGATCACCACCTCCACGTCAGGCCTCCTGCCGTTCGCTCGCTGCGCCGAGGAAGGTGCCACTCATCCGCCGTGCTGTGCGGGGTTCCCCGGCGCAGAGCGCGCTCGCGGCCAGCTCTTTGCACTCGCGCAACGTGAGCCGGGCGAGTGCATCGCGCACGGCGGCAACAGCCGGGGTGGCCATGGAGAGGCTGCTCACGCCCAGCCCGGCCAGGACGGGGGCGAGGCGCGGGTCGGCCGCCGCCTCACCGCAGACACCGACGGGGCGGCCGAGCGCCCTTGCCGCGCTGCACACCTGGGAGATGAGGGTGAGAAGGGCCGGCTGCCAGGGGTCCAGAAGGTGGGCGAGGGTGTGGGCCGTGCGGTCTGCGGCGAGGGTGTACTGGGCCAGGTCGTTGGTGCCGATACTGGCGAAGTCGACGTACCGCAGTAGCTCGTGCGCGAGAAGGGCTGCCGACGGTACTTCGATCATGATGCCGACGGTCTGTACTCCGTGGCCGCGGGCCAGGTCGGCGAACTGTGCGGCTTCCTGTGCGGTGGAGACCATGGGTGCCATGACCTTCATCTGCACGCCGGTCTTTTGCTGTGCCGCCACGAGTGCCTTGAGCTGCGTTTCGAGGATGCCGGGGTCGATCGTCGAGGTGCGCAGGCCCCGGACGCCCAGGGCCGGGTTGGCCTCGGCAGGAAGCCGCAGGAAGGGCAGGGGCTTGTCGGAGCCGGCGTCCAGGGTGCGGACGATCACGGCGCGGCCCGTGAAGGCCGTGAAGACCTGGGTGTAGGCGTGGATCTGCTCGTCGACGGTGGGCGCCTCGCGGCGGTCCAGGAAGAGGAATTCGGTACGGAACAGGCCCACGCCTTCGTTGTCGGCCCTGGCTGCCCGGGAGGCATCGCGGGGCGTGCCGATGTTGGCGAGGAGCGCGATGGCGTGCTGGTCCGCGGTGCGTCCGGGGCCGTGTGTACGAGGCTGCTGCCGGGAGCGTGCGCGTTCCAGGGCTTGCTGCCGGCGTTCGGACGAGGGGTGTGTTTCGACGGTACCGGCTTCGCCGTCGAGGATCACGGGAGTGCCGTCGGACAAAGCGGCGGCTTCACAGCAGCCCACGACGGCGGGTAGTCCCAGGCTGCGCGCGAGGATGGCTGTGTGACTGGTCGGGCCTCCCCTTTCGGTGAGCAGCCCCACCGCTTCGCTGTCGGCCAGGCCCGCGGTGTCGGCCGGGGAGAGGTCTTCGGCGGCCAGGATGAAGGGGTGGCCCGGTCGTGGGATGCCGGGCATGGGCACACCCAGCAGGAGCGCGACCGCGCGGTTGCGTATGTCGCGGAGGTCGGTGGCTCGTTCGGCCATGTAGCCGCCGAGGCTCTCCAGTTGACTGCAGTAGCCGTCGGCGGCGAGGGAGAGGCTGTGTGCGGTGGGCAGGCCCTGGCCGATGTGGTCGGCGGCGGCCTGGACCAGGGCGGGGTCGCCGGCCATGGCGGCACCGGCCTCCAGGATGGCGCCGGTCGTTCCGCTCGCCTCGATCGCGGCCAGCTGCTCGGCGACCTGGGCCAAGGCTTGCCGCACACGCTGCACTTCGTGCTCCAGGTCGTCACCCGGGCTCCCGCAGGGGTCGGTGATGACCGGCGGCGTCATACGGATCAAAGGTGCCGACGCCAGTCCCGGGCTGACGCCGTAGCCGGTCATCGTGGTGGAGGCGCTCACGCGTCGAGCTCCTTGCTCAGCAGGGCTGCCAGCTCTTCCAGCGCAGCCTCCGCGCCGTCACCCTCTGCGGTCAGGGTGACCTGGTCGCCGTAAGCTGCGCCGAGCGTCATGACGCCCAGCATGCTGTCGGCGGCCACCGGGGGCTTGCCGTCGACAGCCACGGTCACGCGGACCGTTTTGTGGGCGGCGGCCTGGACGAAGGTGGCGGCGGGGCGGGCATGCAGGCCGCTGCGTGAGCCGAGGATGACGACGCGCTGTGCCATGGACGGTTCCTTTCGACGGGTGGTTCGGGGACGTGGCGGTCAGATTGCGGGTTCGGGACGGCGCTCCTCGGCTGCGTCCGGGTTTTCTTCCTCACGGCCTGGGGTGCGCAGGTTCCAGCGGCGGATGACGAAACGGAACAGGACGAAGTAGAGGGCGGCGTAGGCGAGGCCTATCGGGATGAGCAGGAGGGGGTTCGTGGCCTTGCCCCAGTTGAGGACGTAGTCGATGAGTCCGGAGGAGAAGGTGAATCCGTGGTGGATGTCGAGGGCGTTGACCAGAGCGAGGGAGGTGCCGGTCAGCACGGCGTGCACGAGGTAGAGGGGCCAGGCGACAAAGAGGAAGGCGAACTCGATCGGCTCGGTGATGCCGGTGAGGAAGCTGGTGAGTCCGGCCGAGAGCATGATGCCGCCGACGGCTTTGCGGTGCTCGGGGCGGGCTTCGCGCCAGATGGCCAGGGCTGCGGCCGGGAGGGCGAACATCATGATCGGGAAGAAGCCGGTCATGAAGATGCCGGCCTCGGGGTCGCCTGCGAAGAAGCGGTTCAGGTCGCCGTGTGCACCGTTGTAGTCGCCGATGATGAACCACACGACGGAGTTGAGGATGTGGTGCAGTCCAAGGGGGATGAGCAGCTTGTTCGCGGTTCCGTAGATGCCGCCGCCGACGATGCTGTTCTCGTCGACGGCCTCGCCGACGGCGGTGAGGCCGTTGTTGAACAACGGGTAGACCAGGCTCATCAGGACGCCGACGACGAGTGCGGTCACCGCGGTGAGGATGGGGACGAGTCTGCGTCCGCTGAAGAAGCCCAGATAGGGCGGGAGTGCGGTGCGATAGAAGCGCTGCCACAGCATCGCCGAGAGCAGCCCGATGACGATGCCGCCCAGGACCCCGAAGTTGACCAGCGCCTGCTCCCCGGCCAGGTCCTTCTGACCTTCCAGGACGACCGGCGACATGGCCTTGAAAACGCCTTCCAGCACGAGATATCCCACCACCGCGGCCAGGGCGGTGGAACCGTCGGCCTTCTTCGCGAATCCGATGGCGATGCCGACGGCGAAGATCAGCGGCAGATGGGTGAAGAGCGCTCCACCGGCGGCGGAGATGACGTGTGCGGTGTCCTGCAGTGCAGGGAAGCGGCCTAGGACGTCGTCCTGCCCCAGCCGGAGCAGCAGGCCCGCTGCGGGGAGCGTGGCGATCGGCAGCATCAGGCTGCGGCCGAGTTTCTGCAGGCCTGCCAGGCCCGGGCGGCGGCCGGTGGATGGGGATGCGCTGGTGCTCATGACGACCTCAAAGGTGTGCAGGAGGGGCAGGAGAGCAAGGACGAGCCGGGTGGGGACACAGCCCGGGGATGGCTTCAAGAGAGCCAGTGGACATGACCAGTACTATCTGGTCATGACCAGTTGCCCTCAATATGGTCCCGCCGTCACACAGGTGTCAATGCCTATGGCGTCAGACAGGGGAAAACCCTCGCCTGCAGGCCGCCACCGCCCCCGGGCGGCCATTTCGCTCCGGCGAAAAGATGCGTGATGCATACTGGTCATAACCAGTGGGGTCGCAGACACACCCCCGGATCGAGATTGGGGCCGCAGTGACCGCACAGCAGATTGCCGCCAAGGGCATGGTGCCCAAACACGCACAGCTCCGCGCGATCCTGGTCGACATGTGCACCAACCAGCTCTCCCCGGGCGACGCGCTGCCCAGCGAGCGCCAGCTGTGCCTCGACCACGGAGTCAGTCGCGTGACGGTACGCGAGGCGCTCGGCCAGCTCGTGGCCGACGGCCTGGCGGTCCGCGTCCACGGGCGCGGGACGTTCGTGGCCGAGCGGGCGCACCGTTCGGAACTCCGCCTGGCCTCGTTCCACGAGGACATGCGCCGCCTGGGCCTGGAGCCGGGCACCGTGGTGCTGTCCATCGACCAGGACGCCCCACCTCCCGCCACCGCCACCGCACTCCAGATGAACGAGAAGCAGCAGGCATGGCATGTACGCCGCCTGCGCCTGGCCGACGGGACCCCCATCTGCGTCGAGGACGCGTGGTACAGCGCCGACCTCCTGCCGGAGCTGGACAGCGTGGACTTCACGATCTCGGTCTACGACACCCTCGCCTCGCGCTTCGGTCACCCCATCGACCGTGCGGAGCAGACGGTCGGGGCCGGGCCGGCCTCCTCGGAGACCGCCGCACTGCTGGGC
This sequence comes from Streptomyces sp. NPDC006208, assembly GCF_040613775.1. Classification (NCBI taxonomy): domain Bacteria; kingdom Bacillati; phylum Actinomycetota; class Actinomycetes; order Kitasatosporales; family Streptomycetaceae; genus Streptomyces; species Streptomyces sp. NPDC006208. The sequence continues at coordinate 16,443 of NZ_JBEXSW010000049.1, forward strand.
ATCCGCCCAGGCGCCTCCGTCATGATCTTCGACCGCATCGCCTACAGCGGGGACCGGCCCATCGAGCACGCCTACTCGTGGTTCCGGGCCGACCGCTACCAGCTGCACATGACCCTGACCGACCAGTGACAGAGCCGCCCCCGGAAACCGGGGGCGGAGGTTGCTGAGTTGACATGCGCATGACATTCCATCATTGCACGCCGGCGCGCGAGTGAGGTATCTTGTGGTCATGACTGGTAATAACCAGTAGCAACTGAGTCGCAACGTGATCCATTCGGAGGGGGCACCCATGTCCAAAGCGCAGCTGATCGTCGAGGGGCTCGGCGGGGCCGGCAACATCGCCGATATCGAGGCCTGCATCACCAGGCTCCGCACCGAGGTGAACGACACGGGCGCCGTCGACGTCGATGCCCTCAAAAAGGCAGGAGCTCTCGGGGTGCTCGTTTCGGCCGGCGTCGTGCAAGTCGTCGTCGGCGCCGAGGCGGACGCTCTGGCCGAGGACATCAAGGAGATCCTGTGAGCCTCGCCGTATACGCCCCGCTGACCGGTGATCTTGCAGCACTCGGCAAGGTGCCCGACCCGGCCTTCGCCGCTCAGATGCTCGGCTCAGGACTGGCGATCGAACCTTCCCAGGAGTCCGGGCCTCTCGATGTCGCGGCACCCGTCGCCGGCGTAGTGGCCAAAGTGCACCCGCATGCGTTCGTGATCAAAACCCGCTGCGGCACAGGTGTTCTGGTGCACGTGGGCATCGACACCGTTCGACTGAACGGAGAAGGCTTCCGCACGCATGCGACCGAAGGAGAGCAGGTCGAGGTAGGCCATGCCATGCTCACCTTCGACCCCGCCGTGGTCCGAGCACATGGCCTGTCCTCGATATGTCCTGTCGTCGTGCTCGACAGCCGGCCCGGCTCGTCGCAGCCCCCCGCCGTCACCGGCCCGATCCGCGCAGGGGCGCTCTTGTTCAGTTGGACCGCGTCGTGACGGGCGTGCGCAGCGGTCTGCGAAAAGGGCTCGCCGGCACGGCCTGCAAGGCAGTCCTGATGGATCTGGACGGGACGTTGGTGCTCAGCGAGGACGTGCACCGGCGTGCCTGGCAGGCATTCTTCGACACATGGGCAGTGAAGATCACCGAAGCCGAGTACGAGCAGCACTACATGGGGCGACGCCCCGCCGACGTCATCACGGGCATGCCAGGACCTTGGACGGGGACAGACGCGGTCGCCGCGCTGGCCACCATGACCGCCTTCACACTGGATCACGCCCACAGCGTTCAGGTGGTGCCCGGCGCCACCGAGCTCATCCGGCAGCTGCGCACGAAGTACCTCCTGTCCGTGGTCACCAGCGCCGGAGCCCAGTGGGCCCGGCACATCCTCGAAAACGTCCTCGACGTGCGCGGCCTGGTCGACGTCGTCGTCACCTCCGAGGACATCACCTGCGGCAAGCCGTCCCCGGAGGGCTACCTGAGGGCCTGCGCCGCCCTGCGGGTCCGGCCTGAACAGTGCCTCGCCTTCGAGGACTCGCCCTCGGGGGTCCGCGCGCTTGTCGCTGCCGGGGTACGCGACATCGTCGGTGTCACAACGACCGCCACCGCGGCCGACCTCACCCACGCCGGAGCGCGCTGGACCGTTCCCGATCTCACCCCCCGCAGCATGCAGCACATACGCGGCTCCATCAGTACGAGGACAGGGGCCCCGGCAAGCAGCGACACGGAGGCCGAAGCGTGAACAGACTCGACGTGGCCCTGATCGGTGCCGGCTTCATCGCCCGCACCCACCTGCCCGCCTGGATCGCCCTCGGGGCACGGGTGCGCATTTTCTCCACTGACGGCCAAGCCGCCCAGCTCGCCGAAGAGTTCGCAGCCACCGAGGCTTCCACTTTGGACGAGGCACTGGAGTGGGCCACGGTCGTCGACATCTGCACTCCCACCACCACCCACCGCGACATCGCCCTGGCTGCCTTCGAGGCGGGAGCGGACGTACTGTGCGAGAAGCCCCTGGCGCTCGCCCCAGCTGACGCCCTGGAGATGGCGTATGCCGCACAGAAGGCAGGTCGTCAGCTGTACCCCGGACACGTCGTCCGGTTCTTCCCCGCCTACGTACGGCTCCGGGACGCCCTCAACTCCGGTGCGCTGGGCCGTGTCGCGGTGGCCCGCTTCACCCGCACCGGCCGCTATCCGACATGGAGCACCTGGTTCGCCGACCCCACACTCTCCGGAGGCATCGTCACCGACCAGATGCTCCACGACATGGACATCGCCAGGTGGCTGTTCGGAGAGGTGGTCAGCATCCACGCCACCCAGCGCGGACACCTCAACGCCCAGGCGCCCGAGGGCCCGGTGGCCACCGGCAGCGCCACCCTCACCCACGCATCCGGCGTCATCACCCAGGTTCTGGGCGTATGGGGCCCACCTGCCACCCCCTTCCGCTACACCTTCCATGTCGCCGGCTCCAACGGCACCCTCACCCACGACTCCCTCGCCCACCCGTCGCTGCGCCTGGTCGGGCAGGGGGGCACCGAAGCGGACGGTGTACCCACCGGCGACTTCGGTGAAGACCCGTTCACCACCCAGATCCGCGAGTTCGCAGCCGCCTTCAAGGGCGGGCCCGCCCCAAGGGTCGACGCATCGGACGGGGTGGCGGCCGTCCGACTCGCCGCTGCAGCCCGCCAGTCCGTAGCAACCGGCCTGGCAATTGCAGTCGAAGGCTCGTGTCAGCAAGAGCCCGTGGAAGGAAACCGCCCATGAAGGTCGCCGTCCTGTCCTTCGCCCACGTCCACGCCGCAACCTACATCGAGCTGCTGCGCGACCGCACAGACATCGAACTCGTCACCACCGACCCCGATGCCCCGCCCGGCGACCCGACCCGCGGCAAGGCCCTGGCCGATCAACTCGCCGTCACCTACCGGGCAGGGTACGAAGAGGTCTTCGCAGAGCGCCCCCAGGCGGTCATCGTCACGAGCGAGAACGCCCGGCATTGGCAGCTCGTCGAACAGGCCGCTGCGGCAGGCGCACACATCCTGTGCGAAAAGCCCCTGGCCACCACGCAAGAAGACGCACGAGCCATGATCGACGCCTGCGAGCAGGCCGGCGTCAGCCTCATGACCGCCTACCCCGTGCGCTTCCACCCGGCCTTCACAGCCCTGCGGCACACCCTCGCCGATGGCACCCTCGGATCTCTCCTCAGTATTCACGGCACCAACAACTCCAGCCCCCCGAGCCTGGAACGGCCCTGGTTCGCCGACCCGGCCCTCGCGGGTGGCGGCGCGATCATGGACCACACCGTCCACATCGCAGACCTCCTCGACGTCCTCCTCGACGGCGAACAGCCCACCCAGGTCTACGCAGTCGCCAACACCCACCTCACCCCAGACGACACCGACGAACCAGCGGTGGAGTCAGCCGGTCTGCTCACCCTCACCTACGCCCGCGGACTCGTCGCCACCATCGACTGCAGCTGGAGCCACCCGGCCTCCCACCCCACCTGGGGCGGCCTGACCCTCACCTGCGTCGGCGAACGCGCCCTGGCCGAGTTCGACGCCTTCCCACCACTGCTCAACGGCTACGACACCACCCAAGCCACTCCACGCTGGGAACCCGCCGCCACCGACCTCAACGCCGCCATGCTCGACAGCTTCCTCACCGCCGCCCGCACCGGCCAACGAGCCCACCCCGACGGACACACCGGACTACGCACCCTGCAAACCGCCCTGGCCGCCTACGAATCCCTGCACACCGGCCAGCCCGCGACCCCTTCCGGTACCGCCTGACAACCCCAGAGACCGGCCCGAAGACGAGCAGCCGGCAGAGTGCATGTCCCCTCTGCTGGTGTGCCGAACCTGGTTCCGCCGTCGGCATGCCCAAGCAGGTCTGCCACCCGAGGTGAGGAGCACACCCAGTCATGAACAGACGCGGCTACCTAAAGATCGCGGCCGCCGCCGGTGTACTGACAGCCGCAGGCATGGAGACCGGCTGCGCGCCCGACGCCCGGACTCCAGCCAATGCCGTCCCGTCAGCCACCCCAAGCACTCGCCCGCCGAACTCGACGGCGCCTGCGCCCACGCCATCTAGCACGAGCACCACTGCCAGTACGCCCCCGGCATCCAGCTCGGCTCCGCCGTCCAGTCCCAGTGCCGCGTCCAGCACGTCGTCTTCGACCGGTTCAGCCCCCGTGGAGAGATTGAACAACCGCACAACCCAGTCCGCAGCCATCTGCTACGACAACACCTTCGAGAACCTGTCGTCCTACGCCCGACCAGGCGGCCTGGTGGTAGCCGGCCGCACCAACTACGCCCACCGTGTCTTCAAAGACATCTCCGCCGCCGGCGGCACGGTCCTGGTCTACCTCGACTGCGTCATCGAAGGTGAATACGGCCGCTACCACGACCTGTTGTTGAACGCCTCCGAATTCGGGCCCGCCGTACCCCGGTGGCCCGGCCTGCCCAAGGCGAATCAATGGGGCTACCTCACCGACTTCCGCGTCGGCAGCGTGCTTCAGTCCAAACTTGCAGGTGTGCTGGAGAAGATGGCCGGCGAGAACCCCCACATGGGAGGTTGGTTCGCCGACGACCTCGGCACCAGGTCCCACTACCCCGGCGTCCCCTGGACCGAGATGTCCCCCACCGCTCAGCTGCAGTACCGCGACGGCGCGATCGCCTTGGCCAAGACCTTCAGGCGTGTCGCTGACAAGTACGGGCTGATATTCCTGGTCAACGGCTCATGGTCCGGCAGCTCCGGTGGTGGCTACCCCGACACGCGCAAGCACGGCTGCGCCCTCGCCGACGGCGGCGTCATCGAGCACCATCCTGCGGACGCCTTTCACCTCAATTACGCGACGTCGACGCAGTGGGCTGCGCATTCGGCGGTTACGAACGGTACGTCGTTCCAGTACGTGATTGCCCGAACGGATGCAGAGCGAGACGCGTGGCGCAGGTCTGGGGCATGTGCCTTCGTGTCTACCCAGAACCATTACGGACGGGCCCCGGCACCGTACTCCCAGTTGCGCCCTACCGGGCTACCCCGTCGGGTAACACGATAGGCCCGGCGATTTGGACGCGGTCCGGCTGCTGTGCGAGGCGTCCGGGCGCACTTTGTACTCCGTGCCGGCGACCGCCGCGTCCTGGCTGAGGGCCGCGCTACGGCTGCTGAACAGACTCGTTGCGAGTTGCGGAACTCGATCCCATGGTCGGGTGGTGCCTACGTGGCCTGACCGTGCGCGTGAGAACGAAGCGGGCGGGGCGGACGCCTGGAGTGCGCCTCCCGAGGTGCTGATGCACGAGGACGGGGACCGGGGCGCGGGAACACGTCGCGCCGGGCGAGGAGTTTGCGCCGATTCGGAGCCACGCGCTGACCCCGTCCCTGGCCACAAGGTTCCGGCGGCCTTCAAAGTTGCGGTGATGTTGCCGAGTTTCTTGATGTCCACGTGCACCAGTGCGCCCGGGCGGTCGCGTTCGTACTCCGCCCGGTCGAGGCGCCCTCCGGGAGACAGCGACGCACGTCTGGGGCCGGTGGGCCGGGCGGTCAGATGGGGGCTGTGCAGAACTGTCGGGCACCGCGCAGTGTGGTGCTCAGTTACTGCTGGGTGGCCTGGCTGTCGAGGCGTACGTCGAGCGCGCCGGGCAGTGTGCTGTGGGCCCGCGTGCCCTGGGGCAGCCGGGAGGCGTCGAGACCGTCACGCCTGGCGATGAGGACGCCGAGTTCGTGGCGGCTCAGGGCGTCGGGCCCTGCGAGATGGTGGATACCAAACGCGTCGCTCGATGCCAGTTCCAAAAGGGCGGCGGCCAGGTCGGCGACGTGCACGGGGCAGCGGATGTCGTCGGTGAACAGGACGCCGTCGCGCGAGCCTGTCGCGAGTTCGTGCACGGCGCGTTCGTGTACGGAACGCCCGTTGCCGACGATCAGCGATGTGCGGGCGACAACGGCCTGCAGGTGAACGGCGAGGACCCCGGTCTCGGCTGCCGCTTTGGCTGCTCCGTAGGGGGTGAGGGGGTCAGGGAGGCAGGTCTCGTCGTAGTGGATTCGGGCACCGGAGAACACCGCGTCGCTGGACACGTGGACCAAGCGGCTTCCGTGCTTCGCTGCGGCCTTCGCGAGCCGGACGGGGCCCTGTGCGGTGACCGCCCAGTCGGCCTTGGCGCTCGACGTGTTGATGACGAGTTGGGGACTGACCTCGGTCATGACGGCGTCGAGGCGTTCCGTGTCCCTCAGGTCGAGGGGGTACCACATGGTTCGGGAGGTGTCGTGTGGCTCGGTCGCGTGGTACGTCGCGGCCGTGGCGTGTCCGACAGTTCGTGCCTGTCGGATCAGCTCGGCCCCCAGGAAGCCGCTGCCCCCGATGATCAGAGCTGTCATGTGCGACACGGTAGACCGGTCCCGGTCGGCCGTGGGAGGGCCCGGTTCGTTTCCCGGGTCGCCCGAGTCGGTGGACGGTCCGGCCCACCGCGCGCCGGGCTCGACGGCGAAGGCGGTCGCCCCGGGTTCGGGTGACCGCCTTCGCCGTCAGGGTATCCGTTCCGGCCCCGCTCGCCCCGCCCGTGGGACACGGCGCATGCGCGCCGCGCCCCGCCCGGACGACGGCTCCGGGACCACACCGACCGCGCAGCCAGGGCCAGAACAGCCGACGCCCCCGACACGGACCAGCACCGCGAAACACGGACCGCTGCCGGCACGGACCCGCACGACATCCGCACCGGACCAACATGCCGAGGCCGGCGCACCAGCACCCATGAACGTCCCTGCCGGTCAAAGAGCCGGGCAAGCCCCTGCCACGAGAGAAGCAAGCCCCCACCACGACGGTCGGGCAAGCCTCGGTGAGGTACCGGGCAAGCCCGCAGTCCGTCGCGGTGGCCGACCGGCCACCGCGACCGTGACCGATCACGCCGCGACCATCGGTCGAACCACAGGTGAAAGACCGTGACCTTGGGCCTTCCCGTCTGCGCGCCTCGCCCTCGAGCGCCGTGATCCAGTCGAAGCCCGGAGATGCCCGTCCAGGCTCCTCGGCCACGGACGCCCGCGGCCGGGGCAAAGTGGCACGACGGCCTGTCCCCCGGCCGCGGGGCAGGTGAACAGGCGTCAGCCATTTCGACGCACTTCCTGCGGCCGGGGGCCGGGCGTCAGCCGGCCCACGTCGGGAGCCGGCATTCGTACCTCCGGGGCCGCAGGTCCCCCTCGACGGGCTCCCCGTTCCCGCAGAGAGTGACCGTGTCGCCCGTCGCGGTACACGGGTCGACACGGGTGCCGACCCTGACGTCACCGACGGCGCACAGGCCGACGCTGCTGTTCCTCCCGCGTGCGTGGAGGACCACGTCGACGCCCGGTTCGACACCGACCCTGCCGGCCGTGGACCACGAGGTCGACGCCGACCACCGGCTGCGTCTGGCTCTGGGCGCGCCGGTGATCCCCTTCGACCTCGACACGGCGCCCATGGGCGCCACGCGTGCAGCGCAAGTCGCAGGGCCCGCCGCGGCGTTCCACCGTCCAGCACCCGGTTTTCGCAGCGGGCGGCAAGGGTGGCCGATCGGTCATGGCCGGCAGCACGACGCAACAAGGCGCGCAGGATGGCATCGGTCAACCCGTCGGTCAGGCGACGACCACCAGGATGGCGCACCGCCGCACCGCCGCGAACCCAGTCACGCCACCGGCCCCGGCACCAACACCGTCGACCCGACAATCGGCCACCAACCAAGCCCCCTGCGACCGACCGATGCGACCCTGGCTCGATCCGCTTCGAGGGACATCGGAGATCAGGGGTTCTCCCCCGGGTGGCCGGACATTGCTGCCGCATCGCGTTCCGCAAGCCTCTTCAGCGTCAGCAGCTGCTTGCGCATCATGACGACATCACCCCAGGCCAGTAGCCGGCGCTGCATCCTGTGAACCGGTCCGGGCCGTTTCTCGACATCGACGGCCACGACCAATCGGCAGCCCCGCGGCGCCGCTTCGAGGAGATAGGTGACGGCCATCTGCCCGTATCGCCGTGCGGGCTCCTCCGGCAGTACCCCTGTGATGTGCCGACCGGCCTCGAACCGGGCGATACGGAACGGCATGAAGGGCTGACCGGCCTCGAGCGGAACCACGTCGTCGGGCAGCCGGTCCGGACTCCTGTTCCCCCGGAAGTCGATCCAGTCGTAACTGTAGGGCGCCTGGCGCAGCTGCTCGACCCAGCGGAAGACAAGCTCCGGCGGTGCGGCCACGTGCACGGCCCGCGTCCAGCGCTCGTGCGGACCGTCCATGAACTCGTCACAGGGGTAACGTGCGTGCCGTTCGTCAGGGGAGGCGCCCCACACCGTTCCGGTCAACTCCATGTCCCCGAGCGTACGCTGCCCCTGACCGCCACCCGTCAGGAGGCAGGGGAATCGACACAACCCCGGCCCGAAGCCCCTCGCAGGGCCAAAGAGCATTTCGTCCCGGCGCGAGTGTCACGGGGGGTGTTCCTGGCCGGAGCGTTGCCGGAGGCGGCCGCCGCCACGGCGGCTTTCGACCACGGTGCCCGGCGTCGTCATCGCCACCGCAACGAGTGCCACGCTCCCGATCCGGCAACGGGAAACTGCCTACGTCCAGAGGCGGTTCAGGCCGTGGCCGGCCCCCGTGGTCCGCTCCGGTCGGGCGATACGGCACCTCAGCACGCACAAGGCGCGGCAGGCAGTCGCCCACCCGAGGAGCCTCAATGATGGCCGGCCCGGGAACAGGCCAGGTGGCGGCGATCCCCGGGACATCAGGCAAGCGGCTCACGCAGCTTGTGGATCTCGGGGCGGGCCAGGTCCACGAGGTCGTCTCTCAGCATCGTGTTGAAGGCCCGACGAGCGGCCAGCGCTTGCTCATCGACTTCCAGGCCGCCCCGCAGTTGACGCACGTAGGTCTGCCGAACCAGGTGCTCCGCCGGAAGGTAGGCGTCCTTCAACCACCGGTACAGGTCGTCCGAGGCCAAGAGCAGCAACCGCCGATAGGCTTCGTCGCGGGCCCGGACACGGCGGTTCAACTCCTCCTGTTTGTCCTCCCAGCCTGACTCCTGGATGTAGGTGAGCCAATCCATCCACAGGCCCGTGGCCAGCATGAAGCCTTCAATGCAGGTCAGACGCCGCTCTTGAGCCTTCTCCAACAGACTCGCCCGCAGCCGTAGTCGTTCCACCGACCGCGTGGCAAACGCCGTCAGGAGGCCACCGACCACCGCAGCAACAGCCGCGATGACGGCCGGCATGATTGCAGCCTCCATACTTGCCCTCCCCCACGGAAACCCCCGCGGCTTCGGCCGGCCCCGTAGGTGACCGTCTCAGTTTCCGTCTCATTCAGCCGGGTTCACGGTGGATCAGGCAAGACCCAGAGCGGACCGCCACGGCGCAGGATGCCGTCTCTCCTGATGAAGTCTCTGGCGTCACTCCGCCGACCTCTCTGTGGGCAAGGTTCCGGCGCACCATCGGAATGACATCAGCCACCAGTTGCGCCCTCGACGCTTGACAACCGTCATTGGGAATCAGTCACACCGGTGTGAGTCAGCGTCCTGTTTGGCCGGTCTGCACAGGTAGGTGCTCAGCCGTGGGGTCGGGTCAGTAGAACCAGACGACGAGGCGTACGTTCTCCGCGCCGTGGACTTCGCCGCAGCGGGGCCCTGGCGATCTCGTCGGGCGTGACCTTCTTGCTGCCCATCAGCACCGGGCGAATCAAGGGGACTCGCCAGACACGTACGACTCCAGCTCAGATCACCCGCACGTGAATCCGGGGCGGCTCCGTCACCGCATCTGCTGGTTGCGCCAGACCTCAGCCTCCGGAGTGGCCGCTAGCGCGCGCAGGAAGTCGGCCGGCTCCTGGTAGCGGTCTGCTGGGTCGCGGGCGAGGCATGTGATCACCACTTCGCGTAGTTGCTCGGAACCCGTGAGGTCATCAAACGAAATGGCCTCGCGGAGGACGCAGTAAATTACCTCAATCGCGTTAGCGCCAGTGTGGGTAGGGTGGCCCGTAAGGCACTGGTACAGCACCGCCCCGAGCGCGTAAATGTCCGACCTGATGTCCGCCTCGGCGGCTGACCGTAACTGCTCGGGAGCCATGTAGGCCGGCGTGCCAAGCATAAAACCGGATTCCGTGTCCCTGTCATTCTCATCCACACCTGTCCAGCGGGCGATTCCAAGATCGACAATCACGGGTCCGCGCGTCGGGTGGGCGATGATGTTGGACGGTTTGAGGTCGATCCGGCACAGATTCAGAGAGTGCAGGTATACGAGCGCTTCGCCGAGACTCCTTCCCTGCTCAACGACACTCACGGGGGGCAGTTGGTGGTTCTCATCTAGGATTTTGTCGAATGTGCGGCCATCGAGAAGCTCCATGATCAGCGCCCACTCGGGGTCTCCCTCGATGATCGCGATGGTGCGTGCGATGTTGGGATGCCGCATTTGCATGCCGATCTCAGCCTCGCGGCGGAAGCGGACCAACATCAAAGGTTCCACTCGCAGATAGCTGTGCATCATCTTGATCGCCACGTCCTCACCGGTCCGCAGATCACGGCCACGGTAGACGGCGCCCATGCCTCCGTTCCCGATCAGATCGTGCGCTTCGTACCGGCCGGAAAGACGTGTGATCGGCGGTTCGAGGCCGCGCGGCACCCGTGCAGACGCAGCGTCCTGACGCGCTTGGCTGAGGGCGAACGTGGTGTCCCAGTCACGCAACGCCGGCGCTGGCATGCCCACATCGGCCCGCTCGGTCTCGTTGTGACGCGCAAAATTCGCCAACCTGCGAGAATATGTGTCCGCGAGCCTGTAATAGGTGATTCCGGCGGATTCTGGGTTGCCGTAGAGGGTGGCGTTGGGACGGTCCGCCTCGTTCACCACCTCCAGGACGCCGCCGCGCACGAGGTGACGCAGGAGCTGTTCCACCGTGGGAGTGTCGATCCTCAGCAACGGGTCAAGCTGGCCATCATCCGTAACGTCCGCTGCCGTGAACACCCTCCCGCGGCTGCGCAGTGCCCAATCCGCAACGTGATAGCCGCGGAGCCTCCACCGGTCGTCGTCGATTGGTACTGGAGCCAGGATGCCCGTTGCACCCGAGGGCGCACGTCCTGACACGATTCCATCCAGGTGGCTGTAGAACAAGATACGTTGCCAGTCCACCTCCCCGACACGCAGCGCGGGTTTGCCCGAACTATCCCAGATGATCAGAGAGTTAAACTCCTGCAGCAGCCGACGTGGGACGCCTCGCGACTTGAAGCGCAGATAGGCAATCAGTAGTGCCAGTCGTGTCGGCTCGCCTTGAGGGCCACTCAAGTCCAACGTCCGGTCCGGCTCCGGGTCCGTGGAGACTGACGGCATCGGTGGCAGTCCGCGCTCTACCCGTCCGCGTTCGGCCAGTTCTTGGACCAGGATCTCTGGCGCCCCCCAGAGGCACGGTACGTACATCCGCCATGCGAAGACGCTCTCGTACAAGCCATTACCCCGGTCCACGTCCTCAAGTGCCCGGTCGTGGAGATCTGGCCCGGCAACCAAGATGAAGTGGGCGCCTCGTGTGGTCAGGACGCTCTTGAACGAGCCAAGCAGTCTTTCCAGGTCGGTTATCGCGTCTTGCGCGTTGTCGGTCAACTTATCGACCTCGTCAAGCACGATGACCGGATGGACCCGCAATCGAGGCTTGTGGCGGCGCAGGCGACCCTTGACCGCAGGTCGGCCGTGTCTGCCGCTGAGCAACTGGATGATGCGCATGAGATCGTGCTCAACATCCGTCTCCGAGTAGGCCAGGAACGAGGCCTCCGTCGTACGTGTACTCATCCGCTTGCCCGCGAGGCTCAGATTTGGCGCAACGGAGGCAAGTGGGCCCTGCTGAGGGCCCATCCCCAAGGTGCCGCCGCGCTCGCTGCCCTCTGATTGTGTCTGCGTGAAGGACAGCGATGTGCGGGTGTAGGAAAGTAGAAGCGACTCCTGGACGTCCGGTGGCAACCGTGGAAAGAGACCTCGGTCGTCCAACGCCTCGAAGATACGCCGAACGACAGCGAACAGCAGCTGGTTCGCCTCCATTTTGCGCGCGATGCTCAGATACACCACCAGCAAAGTGTCGCGATCGGAGCCCTCGCCCGATCCCCCGCCGGTCGGCTCTGACGCTGCCTGCGCGAGTGCTCGCATGACGAGTGTGGTCTTGCCTACCCCGCGGAATCCGGTAACCAGGAAGGCGCCACCGTGCGAGTACGTCAACCGCTCACGTAGTGACGTAACGAGCTCATCATGGCCGAGCACAGGAATTGAGGCATCCCCCACGGGCAACGGCTCGTGGATGAACCGGAAATCCTGGTGCAATGGCACATGCAGCACAACGCCCCTCCTTAGCCACACTCAAGAAGCAGCGTAAGGCACCGGGACTGCTCACGCTGAGCCCCATGTCTCAGGGACCAGCTTGTTCACCTCGTCCGCACGGTGTTGCGGCTATGTGCTCGCCCTGGCCCGCACCGGTGCCCATCGCACGGTACTGAAGCACGACATCGGACGCCGACTCTCGGGCCATCAGAACGAGCCCCGACCTTCAGCGCGCCATAGGACACACCTGCGCTTCCATCACACTCCGTTACAGCTACAGCAGGCGGCTGCCTGCCGCCGACAAACACCCTCGCATCGCCCCTCGAAGACAGGACAACTCTTTTACCCCCTCTTGAACATGTCCGCACCCGCATAAGCCAGCACGATGACGCGGGTCCCTCGGGCCGCGGCAAGCCGTGGTGCCCGCGCGGTGAACCAGCGTTCGGCGGGCGCGCCGGAACCGGATCCGCCAAAACCAGGCGGGACAGCTCCTGGTAGCCCTGTTCACTGGGCTGAGCCCGCGTCAGTTCGGCAAATGGATCACCGCCTTGCGACGCGAGGGTGCGGATCCGGTCCGCAAGGGCCGGCCGTGGAGCCTGCCGCTGGAGGACCGCGTGCTGCTGGTCGCCGCCTACTGGTGGACGAACCTGACCCTGTGCCAACTGGCGCCGCTGTTCGGGGTGTCCAAGTCCGCAGCCGACCGCGTCATCGACCATCTCGGACCCGCGCTCACCCTCGAGCAACGCAAACGGTTCCGCATGGACACCGTGCTGATCGTGGACGGCACCCTGGTGCCCACCCGCGACCACAGTGTTGCCGAGCAGTCGAAGAACTACCGGTACTCGACCAACCATCAGGTCGTCATCGACGCCGACACCCGGCTCGTCGTCGCCGTCGGCAGGCCCCTGCCCGGCAACCGCAACGACTGCAAGGCATGGGAGCTCTCCGGCGCGAAAGACGCCGTCGGCCGCACCACCGTCATCGCCGACGGCGGCTACCGCGCCGGCCTGGTCATCCCGCACCGCCGCGAACGCGGGCAAGCCGAACTCCCAGCCTGGAAAGAGGAACACAACGCCTCCCAGCGCAAAGTTCGCGCCTGCGGAGCCGGCTGCTCAACACGGGGCGAAACGCCCCTGGGGCCCACGGCTCGCCGCCGCAGGCCCCAGGCCGGCACCCGCCCTTGCCCGCCGGATCCGATGCCGGCCAGGACAGGTCAGGTCAGGTCAGACGGAAGAGTTCACGCCTACTTCCATATCTCCTGCACCCACTCGGGGTGGTCTATGAACGGGTTCCGGTTGTGCTGGAACTTCTCGAAGATGGTCTGGTTGCGCTTCTTCTCGAAGTCGTCCGGCGGGTCCTGCGCGTTCCACTCCTTCAGCACGGACAGGCGGCCGATGTGGGGCGCGGAACCGTTGTCGACGTTGTCGTTGGGTTCAAGGTCGGCGAAACCGTCGCCGCCGTCGTAGCGGACGGCCATGTACAGGATCATGCGGGCGACGTCGCCCTTGTCCGCGTCGCGGGGCTCGAACGAGTCGCCGTCGGTGCGATTGCCCGGGGCCTCCTCGACCTCCTCCCCGCCGGCGTCGAAGTCCTTGTTCCCGCGCGTGCTGTTGACGGTCACGTCCGTGGGGCGCAGGTGGTGGATGTCGGTGCCGGGACCGGCACCGGTGCCGAAGTCGCCGTGGGACTTGGCCCACACATGTTCGCGGTTCCAGTCGTCGTCTCCGGCGCCGTTGCTGTCCTTGCTCTGGGAGCGGTCGCTGTAGAAGAGGATCACGTTCGACGGGTTCGCCGGGTCCTCGTCCGTGTCCTTCAGTGCGTCCCAGACCTGGTCGTAGCTGAGTCTGGTCTGGTCGCTGACGATGGTGTGCAGAGCCTTTTTCAGTTCCGGGCCGGTCTTTCCCAACGCGTCCTTGTAGTACGTGTCGTCGTACGCGCCCACCGCGCCGGCGGACCGGCCGGCAGTGGGGGTGGGCGTGGGGGGATTCTGGGTGGCCATCGCGGCGGCCGGGGCGGCGATTGCGGTCACGGCCACGGCGACGACGGCCAGGCGCCACGGTTTACGGCGCTTGAGGCGGTGGGTGGACATGGTGTGGGGGGTGTCCTCTCCCTGATCGGGCGACCGGCGGCACAGCTGTCGTACACGCCGACGCAAAGCAACAGGTGTTCGATCAGGGAGCTTTCCATGCCGTCGCCCCCACCGCGTGGACAGGCTGCGCCCATCGTGTGCCGACACCGTGAACACCGCTGAAGCGCAGCCCTGTACCCCGGCGGCAGCCAGCCAATCCTCTGTTGCAGCGATGCGCAACAGCACCGGCCATAAAGGGAGTTGGACCGTCAGCGCTCTTGATGCCCCGCGCAACTGTTCCCCATAATCGCTAGGCGCTTTGCGAACTCATCCCCCACTGGGTTCGGACGCACCACTGCGTGCTGCCATGACACAACGGCAGTGTGCGGACGTTCTGCCATGCCGTCGTCGGCGTGGTGCGCCGATTCTCGTGGGCCGGGTTCGAAACGCGTGTCCCCCCACGAGAGGAAGTCCGTTGACCAACCACCTCAAGCACCTCAAGCGCGCCGCCGCGGCCGGTGCCGTCGCGCTCGCGGCCCTCAGCCTCCAGCCCGCCGCGGCCCACGCCGCCTCTGAACCGACCCCACGCGGTGAGATGGGCCCGACCGTCGTCGGCGGCACGAAGGCCGATCAGGGTGAGTTCCCGTTCATGGTACGGCTGTCCATGGGCTGCGGCGGCTCGCTGTACGCCAAGGACATCGTGCTCACCGCCGCCCATTGCGTCGACGGCAGCGGCCCCAACACCGGCATCACCGCAACAGCCGGCGTGGTCGACCTGGAGGACCCCAACGGCATCAGCGTGAAGTCCACCGAGGTCCTCCAGGCCGCCGGATACAACGGCAAGGGAAAGGACTGGGCACTGATCAAACTCGAGAAGCCGATCGACCTGCCGACCCTGCCGATCGCAGCGGACGACAAACTCAACAACGGCGAGTTCGACATAGCCGGCTGGGGTGCGGACAAGGAGGGCGGCAGCCAGCAGCGCTACCTGCTCAAGGCGAAGGTGCCGTTCATCGACGACGCCACGTGCCAGAACGCGTACGGCGATCAGCTGACACCGGGCGAAGAGCTCTGTGCCGGTCTCCTGGACACCGGTGGTGTCGACACCTGCCAGGGCGACTCCGGCGGCCCCATGTTCCGCAAGGACGAAGCGGATGCCTGGACCCAGGTCGGCATCGTCAGCTGGGGCGAGGGCTGCGCCCGCCCGGGCAAGCCCGGCGTCTACACCGAGGTCAGCACGTTCGCCGAGGACATCAAGAAGGCGGCCGAAGAACTGGGCGGCTGACCTGACCGGCCCGCAGTCGTAGGCCGGATTCGCAGGCGGATCCGTAGCCCGTATTCACAGGGCACTCCCGCCAACGCACCCCGCTGCCGAGCCCCTTCCCGCTCGGCAGCGGGCCCGCCCGGAGTTCGCCTGAACGCGCATGACACACAAGTGAGCACCGGCCGGCCCGCCACCGCCCCGCCGTCGGCTCGCCCCAGGCCTGCGCCGGAGGCACCCCGTCACCCCGGGCGAGCGGCAGCAGCGGCATGGTCATCAGCCCCGCGCGGCTCGACCACCGGCATAGGAGCGGTTCCTGACTGCTTGCGAGTGAACGATGAAGCTCCCGCAGTCGCGTCGAAGCCATCCGGCCGATCATGCCTCTATGGTTGGTTCTCATGCCGCTAAGCTTTGCCTTTGTGAATCTCAAGCCTGGAGTCGGCAAGACGACCAGTGCCGTATGGCTGGCCCACGCGCTTCACGAGTCGGGCTACTCGCCGCTTCTGGTCGATGGCGACCCAGCCGCCTCCGCGTTGCGCTGGAGCGAATTGGCCGACGGCTTTCCGTTTCCCGTCATCGCTTTGCCGGTGGGTGACGTGCACCGGCGCGTGAACGACTTCCTGGACAATCGGCAGGCTGTGGTGCTGGATGCGCCGCAGTTGGAGGACCATCCTCGCATCGCCCGCAGCATCATGAGGTACGCGAGTGAGTGGATCGTCCCGGTGACCCCCGCCCCCATCGAACTGGACCGAATGGCACCCATCCGCTCCGAGATGGACGACGTGCAGTCCCTGCGCGCCGAGCCGGCCCGCACTGCAGTCCTCCTGAATCGGACCAATCGTCCCGACGCCACACGCACCGGCCCCGATGCCGACGCTCGTGAGGCGCTCACCGAGTTGGGGTTCGTGGTACTGGACACCCAGATCGCGCGGCTCGAGTTGTACGCCCAGTCGTTCGGGAGTCCGGTGCAGGCCAAGGGATCGGCGTACATGGACCTCGCCGAGGAACTCATCAAGCGTCAGGAAGAGACATGACGGAGCGCAAGGACAGGTACCGCGCCGCGTTGCAGCGCGGAGAGGACACCGCTACCCGGTCCTCCAGAATTATCACCCTGAACAGCAGATACGTCCGGATGACCATCGAAGTGGACCCGGACCTGCAACGCGACCTGACGCGATGGGCCAGTCTGCCGGTCTCAGCGCTGGTGCTCGCCGGCACGACCGTCCTGCGAACCTTGACCGGCACCGCCACAGCTGCGCCCGAATCCGCGGAGGGCGCACCACATTCGGGGCGGTAGATACCCCAGGTCGCCGTAGGGCGCTCGAAAGAGCAGCGGCAGTTCGGCGAAAAAGGGGGAAAGTACCGGACGGAGGAACCGGACGATCACGCCCCCGGTCGATCCCGAGGCGGGCTGACGACGAAGATCCACCTCGCCGCCGACGGCAGGGGCCGCCCGGTGGCGGCCCTGGTGAGCCCGGGATGGTTTCCTTTCTTGGGGCCCATCTGGACGATCCGTGCGAACCGACGCACGATCTTGGGATCAACCCCGCCGGCTGGGCTCGAGGCACTCTTCGTCCCCAGTGGAAAGCCCCTCCAGGGAGCTGCGCTCATCGGCGATTGGTCTCCACCGCCAGGAGGCGGACCGATGCACGTGAACGGCGTGCGTACGCCCAGGAGGTCGAGCCGGTGCGCGGGGCGCGCCGTAAACGTCCATGCCGGCGGAGGCAGGCCAGTGGTGCCTCAGACGCTCGGTCCTTGCGTGAGCCGGTCGAGCTGCAACTGTGCGGTCGTCAGCGGCCGGGACCCCGGTGGCGACGGCGCCACGAACGCCGACGCCGCATCCGTTGTGTCATCGACCGAATCCTGTGCCGAACACCCGGTGCCGACAAACGCCCCAGCAGCCGCCACCGCACCCCCCACCTTCCAGCCCTTCGCCCACACTGCCACTGCCCCCTGATCAGATTCGTCCGAGACGGGCAGACGCTACGGGCCGAAGGCCCCGATGTCGAGGCGGGCTTGGGCTCGGGTGACGGCTACATGGGCGAGGCGTGCTTCGGTGTCGTCGATGGGGCCAGGGGTGGGACGGCCGTCGGCGTCTCGTTCGTCGGTGTCGTCGGGCGGGGGTGAAGTCGGGGGCGATTCTTACGGTGTTCCACTCACGGCCTTTGGCGCGGTGGGCGGTGGAGATGGTGACTTGCGCGGTGTTCTCGGGTGCGAGTTGGTCGACGGGGGCGAGGACGGTGTCGGTGCCGTGCTGGTCGATGAGGTCGACGAAGGGTTTGAGGTAGCGGCCTGCGGGGTCGGTGTCCGCGTGCTCCTGGAGGTCACCCCACGTGGGGAACACCCTCGCAGGCGTGCAGCCGACCTCGATGCGGTGCACCGCCCTGCGGACCGTCACCGGGTGAACCTCCAGGATCGAGGCAAACCGTCGACGCGGCAGCCCCTCAACCTCCCTCTGCTGATCCGGCGCAAGCACCGGCATCAGCAGTCTCGGCACGGCGGAACCTCTCCCCCAACTGGTACTCCCACCACACCCGACTTGTACAAGACCGCTCAGCGGAGGGAGTCCCGGTAGATGCCGCGTAGGAGCCCGCTGTCGATCTGCGGGTGGGGATCGTTGTCGAGATTGCCGCTGATGCCGGCGAGGCAGGTCTCGATGTCGCGCTCCGTGAATCCCCGGTCGGCCAGGGAGCCGCCGAGACCGGTCTTCTCGGCGAGCGCCCCGATCGCATCTGCGGCGTCCCGGTGACCGAGTGCGTCGGCTACGGCGTCGAACGCCTCGGACGCATAGGGGTAGGCGCTGCGCAGCCAGGCGGGGTAGAGCAGTGCGAGGCCCCGGCCGTGGGAGAGCTCGATCCGGCTGACCGAGCCCATGGCCTGCTGGAGCCGGTGCGGCAGGCAGGTGCTGACGGTCGCCACGTTCACACCGCCGAGCAGTGCTGCCAGCGCCAGGTTCTCGCGCACCTGGGGCGATGCCTCGCCGCGGGCGACCGGGGGCAGGTTGTCACGCACGAGGGCGAGGGCGCGCCGGGAGTACGCCCTGCTCTGTTCGGTCGCCCGCCGGGCCACGGCTCCTTCGACGGCGTGGGCGAGGGCGTCGAATCCGCTCTCGACGGCGACGGTGGTGGGCAGGTTCTCGGTGAGGTCGGGATCGACGACCGCGACACGGGGTGCCACTGCGTCGCCGCGAATGCCGGACTTGAAGCGGCGGACCACGTCGGTGACGATCGCGCCCTTGGTGACCTCCGAGCCGCTGCCTGCGGTCGTCGGCACGGCGACGACGGGCAGGGCGGGGGCGGAGGCGGGGAGTGTGTGGCCGATCAGATCGCGCACGGTGTCGGCGCCCACGGCGACCGCGACAGCCTTCGCCGCGTCGATGGCGCTGCCCCCGCCGAGGCCGATCACCAGGTCGCACGAGTGGACGCGGGCCAGGGCGAGGGCATCGTCGACCTCGTCGGAGCGGGGGTTGGCACTGACCCGGTCGAAGACGGTGACGGCGACGCCTGCTGCCCGAAGCAACGCCTGTGCCCGGTCGAGGTGGCCGTGGCGCCGCATCGCGGTGCGGCCGCAGACGAGCAGGGCGTGGCCGCCCAGGGGTGCGGCCAGGGCGCCGAGTCGGTCGAGGGTGCCGCGGCCGAAGACCACCCGGGTGGGGACGGGCAGGTCGAGTCCGGTCTCCGGGTCGAGGCCGGCCGCAGCGAGGGGGTCAGTGGTCATGGTGTCCGGCTCCTCGCCGTTCGTTGTCCATCAGGGCCTCGAACACCGCGCAGGTGCCCTCGACCAGGTACTGGAGTGCCGATCCGCCACCGGTGGAGCGCGGGCCGTCCCAGGGCAGCTCGGCGACGGTGTCCCCGCCCAGCAGCAGGGTGCTCGCCCGGGCTCCGGCACGGGCACCGAGCACGGCGGCGGCCGCGTGGCGGTTGCCCTCCGCGTACCGACCGGGGGTGCCCGCGACCAGGACGCGGTCCGCGCGGCGGAGCAGGTCGAGTGCCCATGGCTCGATGTCGAAGTCGACAACGGCGCAGTCGGCCGGGACGCTGTCGACCGGTACCCGCCGGGTGGCGCCGTCCGGGCCGGCGACGACGAGCGTGCGCGGAATGTGGAGGCCGTGCCCGCCGGTGCGGGCGAGCACGTCCCGGGCGACCTCCGCACAGCGTTCGGGTGCGCTGCCCAGGGCGGACCGGCCGGTCGGGTGACCAGCGGCCGCCAGCAGGGTGTTGAGCACCACTCCGCCCGGGATCACCAGGTCGTGGGTACGGGTGAGGCCGGCGAGACCGATGAGGGTCTTCTCCGGCTTCACCCCGCCCAGGACGCCCACCGAGCGGCCGTCCGCCGTCGCCGCCCAGGGGTCGAGGGCATGCGCCTCGTCGACCAGGGCGGCCGCGGCGTAGCCGGGCAGATGGTCGAGCAGGCCGGTGTTCGATGCGTGCCGGCGGTGTGCCTTGGAGAAGCCGCCGACGGCGACCCGGTCGCCCAGAGCGGCCAGCGCACGGGCGAGTTCGGGGTCGCCACGCTCCTCGCCGGGGTGGAGGCGGGTGTTCCCGAACAGGGCGATCTCGCCTTCGCGCAGTTCCTCCGCGCAGGCCCGGGCGAGGGCTGTGGCGTTCTCCGGCACATATCGCACCGGCTGCCCGAGCCGCCGGCCGAGGTAGTCGGCGATGTGCCCGAGGTGGCGTGCTGTGCCGTCCTTGGCGCTGCCCTGGTGGCTGAGCAGCGCCACCCGGGCCCCTGCCGCCGACAGCCGGGCGAGGTCGGCGAGTTCGACGTCGATGCGGCCGGTGTCGGCGAGCGCCGGGCCGACGTTGAAGCCTGCCGAGTAGATCCAGCGCTCACCGGGCCGCAGTCGCTGCTCGGAGAGCAGCCGTATCCCGTTCACAGGCCGTAGTGGCCCAGACCGGCCCGCTCGTCCAGTCCGAACATCACGTTCATGTTCTGGATCGCCGAACCGGCCGCGCCCTTGACCAGGTTGTCGGTCACCGCGATCACCTTGGCGAAGCCGCGGACGGGGTCGTAGTCCACCCCGATGTGGCAGAAGTTGGAGCCTGTGACGGCGTTCAGACTCGGGTAGACCCCGTACTCCTTGGAGTTGAGGCGCCCCTGCTTGGCGAACGAGTTGACCTGCACGAAGTGCTCGTCGGCGTAGTGGTCCCGGTAAAGGTCCAGCAGCGCCGCCCGGTCGACACCGGTCCGTGCGTCGGCGCGGATGCGCACGCTGGCCTGGATGTAGATGCCGCGGATGAAGTTGCCGTGGGCCGTGGTCATGTCGACGCACAGTTCGCGGCCGGCCAGCGGTGCCAGGTGGGTCTCCAGCTCAGGGGCGTGGCGGTGCCCTTCCAGGCTGTACGGCAGCATGGAGGCGAAGGCCTCCGCGTGCATCACGTCGGTGACCGGCTTGTTGCCCGCCCCCGAGGTGCCGTTGACCGCGGCGAGGTGGATCGCGGTGTCGAGGTCGGCGAGGCCGGAGCGCAGCAGCGGCGCCAGCCCGAGCACGGTGGTGATCGCGTAGCAGCCGGGGTTGGCCACCAGCCGGGCGGCGGCGACCTGTTCGCGGTACAGCTCGGTGACGCCGTACACCGCCTCGGGCAGCCATTGCGGGCTGGCGTGCGGCTCGCCGTACACCGCCTTGTAACGGTCGGCGTCGGCGAAACGGAAGTCGGCGCTCACGTCGACCGCCTTGACCCCGCGCTCCAGGAAGTACGGGGCGGATCGCATCGCCTCGCCGGACGGGGTGCAGAAGAACACCACGTCGAGCTCGTCCGCGCGGTCCCGGAGCTGCTCGACCGTGAGAAACCTCAGCCCGCTGCCGAGCAGGTTGGGATGGACTCGTTCGAGCTCCTCGCCGTTGCGTGCTGTCGGCAGGATCGTGCCGGTGGCGGGGTGGTTCAGCAGCAGGCGGCACAGTTCGCCACCTGAGTGGCCGGTCCCTCCGACGATGCCGATGTTCAGCGTCATGCGTCCCCTCACGGAATGATGATGATCTTGCCGGTGGCCGGCTCGCCGGCCGCCATGAGCGCCATCGCGGCGCCAGTCTCGGACAGGTCGAACCGGTGGGTGACCATGGGCAGCGGGTCGATGGTGCCCTCGGCCAGCCAGCCGATCACGGTGCGGAAGTCCTCGGCGGTCGACAGCGAGGAGCCGAGTACCCGGACCTCCTTGCCCACCAGGGCATTGAGGGCCACGGTCGGCGGCTGGTCGAAGAAGCTCACCACGACGACTGTGCCGCCGGGGCGCACCGCCTGTACCGCCTCGTCGAGCGCACCGGGGTGGCTGGACGCGACGACCAGGACGTCGGCCCCCGGTCCGTGGAGGCCTGGACCGGCGTCGTCGGCCAGCACGTCCAGGTAGGCGTCCGCGCCCAGTGCGGCGGCCCGCCGGCCCTTCTCCGGCCCCAGGTCGGAGCAGACGATGTGGCCGAAGCCCAGCCGCCGGGCCGCGATCAGGCAGCCGAGACCGATGTTCCCCGCGCCGATGATCCGCAGCGTCCGCCGCAGGGGCGGTCCGGCCAGGGCGACGGCGTGGAGGGCGATCGAGAGCGGTTCGACCAGCGCGCCGAGCGTGGGGTCGGTGCCGGCGGGCAACCGGTGGACCATGGCGGGCCGGAGCATCACGTACTGTGCGAAGGATCCGTCCCAGCCGAGGTGGCAGAGGTTGCGCTTGTCGGTGCAGAGGTTGGTGCGTCCCTGGGCGCACATCCCGCAGTCCCCGCAGTGCGAGTACGCGGCGGCGCACACCAGGTCACCGGCCGCGAAGGGGCCGGCGGCCCTGACGACGGTTCCGCACAGCTCGTGGCCGAGGACCGTCGGCGCGGTCTTGTACGGGTGGGCGCCCCGGTAGGTGGCCAGGTCCGAGCCGCAGATCCCGGTGGCGAGGACTCTGACCAGCAGCTCGCCCTCGCCGACCGGGGGCAGTGGGGTCCGCCGGGTCTCGATGCGGCCGTAGTCGGCCAGCACCGCGCTGACCATGGGTTCCTGCTGGTCCGTCAGCATGCGGTGGCCACCTCCCGCCCGGCGAGGGCGGCGTTCACCGAGTCGACCAGGATGCGTCCGATCCGGGCCTGGGAGTCCGCCGACATCGCGCCGATGTGCGGGGTGATCACCACGTTGTCCAGCTCGTGCAGCCGGTTCGGCCGGCCTTCGTGCACGACGACGTCGAGCCCTGCGCCCGCGATCGAACCACTCGCGAGCGCGTCGTACAGTGCGGCCTCGTCGACCACCAGCCCCCGGGAGACGTTGACCAGCAGGCCTGTCGGTTTCATGACGGACAGTGCGTCAGCGTCGATCAGGTGGTGCGTGCGGTCGGTCAGCGGCACTGCCAGGCAGACCACGTCCGAGGCCGGCAGCAGCTCCTCGAGCGCCGTCAGCTCGTATCCCTGCTGCGCCACTTCGTCGCGCCGCTCCTCGGTGGCCCGTTCGCCGTTGACCAGCACCCGCATGCCGAAGGCCCTGGCGAGTGCCGCGATCCGTGAGCCGATGCGGCCGAGGCCGACAAGTCCGAGGGTCTTGCCCGCCAGCTCCGCGCCGGACAGCGCAGCCTTGTTCCACACACCGGACCGGACCTGCCGGTCGGCGAGGGCGATGTGCCGACCGACCGCCAGCATCAGCCCGAAGGCAAGCTCCGCGACCGCCGGGGCAGAGACGGCGGGGACGTTGAAGACGGTCACGCCCGCCTTCCTGGCCGCCTCGAGGTCGATGTTGTCGACCCCGGAGCCGGCCCGGGCGATCACCTTGAGCCGGTCGGCCGCTGTGATGACGTCGGCGTCGAGCCGGACGCCGCTGCGCAGCACGATCACCTCCTTGTCGCGCACGAGCTGCACCAGTGCGTCGGCGGGTGGTCGCAGTGCCACGGTCACGTCGTGACGCCGGCGCAGCTCGTTCAGCGCCGCGCTGTCGATGGGGTCGACGACCAGGATGCGTGCGCGCGGCGCGGCGGCCTCGACCGCGGACTCCGCGAGGGCGCGCCGGTCGAGTTTCCCGGACGAGGTCAGCGGCAGTGCGCCGACGCGGTGGAACCGGTTGGGCACCAGGTGCGCCGGCATCGTCGTGCGGGCGTGCCGGCGCAGGGCCGCCACGTCCAGTTCGCCGGGTTCGGCCGGGACGACCAGGGCAGTGAGCAGGTCGTTGCCGGCGTCGTCGCGGGTGACCAGCGCGGCCGCGTCCGAGATCTGCGGAGCGGCCCTCAGGCCGGCCTCCACCTCGCCGAGTTCGACCCTGTGTCCGCGCAGCTTGACCTGCTGGTCGTTGCGGCCCAGGTAGGCCAGCCGCCCGTCGGGCAGTCGGCGCGCCAGGTCGCCGGTGCGGTAGAGGCGGCGGCCGTCGATGGTACGGAACCGCTCGGCGGTGAGCTCGGGCCGGTTGAGATAGCCGGCGGCGACTCCGGCTCCCGCCACCCACATCTCGCCGGGCTCGCCGTCCTCGACCAGCCGCAGCGCGTCGTCGCGCAGTTCGATCGACAGGTGGGGCAACGGGCTGCCGATGGGCGAACTGACCTCCCCGGCCAGGTGCTCGGCGGTCAGCCGCAGATGAGTGGCGTGCACGGTGATCTCGGTGATGCCGTACATGTTGACCATCTCCGGCGCCGGCGCCGGAGCGGCGGCGAGGAACGCACGGACCACGTCGAGGTCGACGCTCTCGCCGCCGAAGACCACATAGCGCAGGGCCGAGGCGGGGGCACCCGAGTCGGCGTACTCCCTCGCCAGATAGCGGAAGGCGGACGGCACCTGGTTGAGCACCGTGATCCGCTCGTCGGTCAGCAGCCGCAGGAACTCCTCGGGTGCCCGGGCGGTCTCGGCGGACACCGTGACCGCGGTGCCGCCGGTGGCCCAGGCGCCCCACAGCTCCCAGACGGAGAAGTCGAAGGAGGCGGAGTGGAACAGGGTCCACCGGTCGTCGTTGCCCAGGTCGAACAGCGGCAGGGTGGCCCGCAGCAGGGCGAGCACATTGCCGTGGGTCACCACGCAGCCCTTGGGCAGGCCGGTGGATCCGGAGGTGTAGATGACGTAGGCCGGATCGTCCGGACCGGGCGGTGCCGCCGGGGCGGCCCCGGACGCCGGGGTGACGTCCGGGTCGATGACCGTCAACCGGTCCAGCCCGCACACCGCGGCCCGGTCGGGGTCGCCGACCAGGGCCGCGAGCCCGGCGTCGTCGGCCATGTACCGGAGCCGCTCCGCCGGGTAGGACGGGTCGAGCGGCACATACGCCGCCCCGGACTTCAGCACACCGAGGATCCACGACGGCGCCCGCAGGGAGCGCTCCAGGAGCACCCCCACGAGGTCGCCGCGGCCGATGCCGGCCGCGGTCAGCAGTGCGGCGACGGCCTCGGCCGACCGTTCGGTCTCGGCGTAGCCGGCCTGTCGGCCCTCCCCTGCCACCGCGGGCGCGTCACCGCGTTCGGCGGCGACACGGGCGAACAGATCGGGGAGCGAACGCAGGTCCGCGGGCAGTTCACTCCCCGCCACGGCTGCCACCGACTGCCATCACGTCGCCCTGGTCGACCGGCTTGTAGTAGTCGGTCGGGTGGACGTTGTCGCCGAAGTCGCCGAACATGCGCCGCAGTCGCGGTGACATCCGCTCCAGCACCTCGGCCGGCTGCTGGATGTAGTCGTGCGGGCGGTGCCACAGGTGCCCGTAGCGCAGGATGAAGGTCTTGCGCTCCTGGGTCTTGTTCGGCGCCACGGCGTGCCACAGCGAGTACGGGAACAGCAGCACGTCACCCGGGGCGGCCTTGACCTCGATCGCCTCCTCGGGCAGTTCGCCGCGGCGCAGCGGCTCGTCGAGCTCCTCGATGTAGCACAGCGCGGTCCGGTCGGTCGGCACCCGGCGGTGACTGCCGGGGATGAGCAGGAAGTTGCCGCTGTCGGACTGCGTGGTGTCGGTGAAGAACACCTGCGCCTTGAGCTGGAGGCCGGGGCTGCCGTGAGCGAGCCGCAGGCGCTGGAGGTACTCGCCGCCGTCGGTATGCCAGTACTCCAGGGCCTCGTCCTGGAGCGAGCGGACGAAGATCTCGGTGCCCAGGAGCTGCACACTGCCGGTGAGCAGTGTCATGAGCGGGCCGACCAGCTTGGGGTGGTCGAGGAAGTAGTCCATACCGGTGGTGCGGGCGACCGCGTCGCGGACCCGGACGGTGTGCGCGCGGTCGGTGAAGCTGGCGTGGTTCTCGATGGTACCGGCGCCCTGAGCGATCACCTCGTCGATGACGGCGAGGCCGCGCTGCACCTCCTCGGGCGTGAACAGCCCCTTGAGGTGGATGTAGCCGTTCTGCTCGTAGTCCTCGAACTGCTCGTCGGTGAGCGGCGTCCAGTCCTGTGCGATCTCGGTCTTGACGGTCGACTCGCGGATCGTCGCGACATGCATGGCGGAACCTCTCGTCAGTGGTTGCGGGTGGTCGGGGCCGGGACGCCCGATGAGGGGCGCAGCTCCTCGGCCCAGCGGTGCAGCTGGAGCTCGACGGTGTCCCACAGCGCGAGCACGTCGGCGGTGGTGTACCAGTCCGTCTTGTGCATCACCGCGACGGTGATGCCGTCCTCGTCCTCGTCCCAGAACGTGGCGATCGAGGCGTCGTGCCAGCCGACGGACACCTTCAGCGGCGAGGTCGCCACGCCCGGGAAGTCGATCTCACCGACGCTTCGGCGCATCGCGATCGGCCGTGCGTTGAAGGTGACGTAAGGAACGGTGGACTGCCGGCCGAGCGCCTGCGAGTCCATCAGGTCGATCAGGGCGGGCCATGGGAGGTGGCTGTCGTCCAGGGTGACGAGCACCCGCTCGCGGAAGTGGCGCAGGTACTCGGGTGCCGTGGAGAACCGGCCGGGCTCGCTGGCCAGCACCGTCTTGCTGGCGAACCAGCCCGCGGTGTGGGTGAGTCCGGGCAGTTCCCGGTTGGCGGTGGACAGGGTGGTGGCGACCGCGGGCCGGTCGGACAGCTTGAACAGCGCCTGGTGGAGCGCGGCGTGCATCAGGTTCAGGCCGGTCAGGCGCAGCGGGCGGGCCGCTGCGGCGAGATCATGACACAGCTGCTTGGGCAGCCTTCGGGTGAACTCCGCGTTGCGTTCGTAGCGGATGCCCGTGGCACCGGTGAACCCGTTGATCGGCATGGCCGGGATCGCGCCGATCCCGTCGAGCCGCTCGGCCAGCCGGGACAGTGCGGACCGGCCGTCGGCCGACGCGGCTGTCGTGTTCTGGCGCCGCACGAACTCCTGGAAGGTGAGCTCGATCGGGGGCAGCTCCGGCACCGGCGCGCCGGTCTCCTGCCCGTACAGTGCGGCGAGGTCACGGATCAGCACGTTCAGCGACCAGCCGTCGCTCACCAAGTGCTCGGTGACCAGGGCGAAGTAGGTCTCCTGCGAGGAGCGCGGGAGCACCACGAGCCGGGCCACCGGCCCGTCGACCAGGTCGAACGGCTCGGCGACGGCCGCTCGGACGGCCGCCAGGTCGTCCTCCTCGGTCGCGCCGGCCGGCAGCCGCAGCATGTCGCCCGGGTGGGCCGCCCCGACGTGCCACAGCGCGGCATCGGTGTCGAAACCGCTCAACAGCACCGGGTGCCTGATCTGCAGCGCGTGCCAGGCGCGGTTGAGCGCTTCGAGGTCGAGCGCGCCGTGCAGTGTCAGCGGCAGGTTGCTGTGATGCGGGTTGAACACGCCCCGCTCGGCGTCCTCACGGGTCTGCCCGAGCCGGTGCCGGTGGTTCCAGGAGGCCTTGAGCGTCTCACGCATGGTTGAGCTCCCTCTCCGTGACGAGGTGGGCGACCGACGCGCCGTCGTGGGCGCGGAGGCCGCCGTCGGCACGCAGGGGCCGCAGCAGCTGCTGCTCGGGGTCGCAGATCACCTCGACCAGCGCGGGTCCGTCCTCGGCCAGCACCGCCGCAATGTCGGCGTCCAGCGTGTCGGTGCGCGACAGGGTGCGGTACGGCAGCCGGAAGGCGGCGGCGACCGCACGGAAGTCGAGCGTCTCCGGCTCGGGCAGCTCGGGCCCCCCGGTGAGCGCGGCCTGCGACTCGCGGATCGAGGCGTAGCCGCCGTTGTTGAGCACGAACACCTTGATGTCCAGTGCGTACTGGCTGATGGTCGCCAGCTCCTGGATGTTCAGCTCGATCGCGCCGTCGCCGACGATCACCAGCACCTGGGCCCGCGGCTGGGCGAAGGCGGCGCCGACGGCCATCGGGACCGCTGCGCCCATGTTCAGGAAGGCCGCGGAGGTGATCTCCCGTTGGGAGGTGGTGAACTCCAGGGTCTGGCCGGTCACGTAGTAGGCGCTGCCGGTGTCGACCACGAACACATGGTCCGCTCCGGTCTGTGCCTCCAGTCGGCCGATGAAGCGGTAGGAGTTGATCGGCCCGCCGGGCGGGTGCTCGCCGACGGTGGGGTGGGCGGCCTTGAGCTCGGCGCAGTCGGTGAGCCACGCCTTGTGGGCGGTGGGGACGTCCGCTTCGGCGGCCTCCGCCCGGAGTGCCTCGACCAGCAGGCCGACGTCCATGCAGACCGGGAAGTCCACCCGGACGCCCTTCTTGGCCAGCTGCGAGGGGTCGATGTCGACCGCAACCACGGTGGCGTCCGGGTCGAAGGCGTCCGCGTCCTCGCCGACGAAGGCGGTGGAGAGGCTGGAGCCGAGCGCGATCACCAGGTCGGAGCGACCCATGATCAGGCCGGGGTACAGGCGTCCGCGTATGCCGCCCTGCCCGAAGCAGAACTCCGAGTCGTACGGCAGCAGGTCGGTGCCCAGCCGCGAGGTGACCACCGGGATCCGCAGCCGTTCGACGAGGTCCCTGAACGGCGCGACCGCGTCGGCCTGGCGGATGCCCTGCCCTGCCACGATCAGCGGCCGTTCGGCCGAGCGCAGCATGGTCATCAGCTGCCGGGCGGTCTGCCGGGCTCCGGCCCCGCGCGGTTCGCCGGCGGCGGGGAGCGCGCCCTGGAGGGCGTCGGGGTCGACCGTCGCCGCCTGCACGTCGAGGGGAATGTCCAGCCAGACGGGGCCGGGCCGGCCGTCGAGGGCGTGCCGGACGGCTTCGTCCAGGTGCATCCGGATGTCGGTGGGGCGTTCCACGACCGCGGCGTACTTGGTCATGCTGCGGGCGCTGCTGACCACGCCGAAGCCCTGGACCCCGAAGGAGCGTACGCCCTCGTCCATGTGCCGGGTCTCGACCTGCCCGGAGACGACGAGCACCGGAACGCCGTCGGCGTAGGCGTCCACCAGGCCGGCCAGCGCGTTGACCGCGCCGGGTCCGCTGGTCACCAGCGCGACCCCGAGGTTGCCGGTGAGTTTTGCCGCGCCGGTCGCCATCAGCGCAGCCGCCGTCTCGTGGCGGGCGCAGATGCTCACCAGTCCGGGCTGCTGGGCGAATGCCTGGTCGAGGTGGATGGAACCAGTGCCGGACAGGCTGTAGCAGGTGTCCACACCCAGCGCGTGCAGATAGGAGGCCACGTAATCGGCCACGCGCACCGTCATGACAGCCACTCCCGTACCCGCTTCGCCACGCCCTGCGCGGTCAGGCCGAAGTGCTCGTAGAGGTGCTCGGCCGGTCCGATCGGGGCGTACTCGTTGGGTACGCCGATCTGCAGCACGGGCACGGGGTGGGTGCGCACGACTGCTTCGGCGACCGCGCCGCCCAGTCCGCCGTTGAGCACGTGGTCCTCGGCCACCACGAGGCGCCCGCTGCGGGAGGCCGCCCTGCCGATCGCCTCCGCGTCGATCGGCTGGACGGACCCCAGGTGCAGGACGCCGGCGTCGACGCCGTCCGCCGCGAGCAGATCCGCGGCCTCCACGAGCCGACCGGTGAGCAGTCCGGTGCCGACGAGCGTGACGTCGGCGCCGTCCCGGAGCTGGACGGACCCGCCGTAGGCGAAGCTGTGGTCCGCCGGGAACAGCTCCGGCGTGTCCAGCTTGCTGACGATCCGGATGTAGACCGGACCCTCGTGGGTCAGGGCCTCGCGCAGGGCGGCCACGGTGTCCGCCGGGGTGGCGGGGGCCAGCACCGTCATCCGGGGTATCGACCGCATCCAGGCGAGGTCCTCGACCGCGTGATGGGTGCCGCCGAGCGCGCCGTACGCCAGGCCGCTCACGAACCCGCAGAACACCACGTTCGCGTTGGTGTAGGCGGCGTTCTTTATCTGCTCCAGGGCGCGGGCGGTCAGGAAGCAGGAGGCGGAGTAGACGAACGGGCGCAGGCCCGCGTTGGCCAGACCGATCGCCACGCCGACGAGGTTCTGCTCGGCGATGCCGACATCGACGAAGCGGTCGGGCAGTTCGGACTGGAACCCGAGGGCGGAGTGGGTCTCGGCGGAGTCGTTGTTGACGATGCAGATCCGCTCGTCACTGCGTGCCATGTCGAGCAGCGCGGCCGAGAAGGCCGTGGCGCAGTCAGTTGTGGATGCCATGCTCAAGCTCCCGGAGTGCCTGGTCGAGAAGGTCGGGGGTCAGCCGGCGGCTGTGCCATTCGAGGTTGCGCTCCATGAAGGAGACGCCCTTGCCCTTGACGGTCGAGGCGATCACGCACGTCGGCCTGGACTCCTCCAGCGGCGCGCCGCGGAGGACTTCCAGCAGTTCCTCGACGTCGTGGCCGTCGACGGTCCGCACGGCCCAGCCGAAGGAGCGCCACTTCTCGTCGAGCGGCTCCAGGGCGTTGATGTCCTCGGTGCTGGCGCCCTTCTGGGCGAGGTTGCGGTCGACGATCACAACCAGGCTGCTCAGCTTGCGGGACGCCGCGAGCATCGCCGCCTCCCAGTTGCTGCCTTCCTGGAGCTCGCCGTCGCCTGTCAGCACGAAGGTGCGGCGGTCGGAGCCCTGGACCCGCGCGGCGAGCGCGGCGCCCGCCCCGAGGGACAGGCCGTGGCCGAGCGACCCGGTGTTGAACTCGATGCCGGGCACGCGGGTGGAGACCACCGTGCTCAGGCGGGAGTCGGCGCCGCCGAACGTCGCCAGCTCCTCCTCGGGCAGGATGCCTTTGAGGGCGAGGACGCTGTACATGGCGGCCGAGGCATGCGCCTTGCTGAGGATGAAGCGGTCCCGGTCCGGATCGTCCGGTCCGCCGCGCAGCACGCCGAAGTACAGCGCGCAGAGGATGTCCATGGCGGACAGGTCCGCTCCGATGTGGCCGGTGCCGGCCGTGCTGACGGTGGTCAGCGCGAGCGCTCGGGCCCGTGCCGCCTGACGGCGCACCAGGGCCGCGTCTTGCGACGACAACGTGTGGTCCTTTCGCTGGTCGGGTCGCGGTTGCGGAGAGCCGGCCATCAGGCCGTGAACTCCTGCCACTGGTCGAGCCGTTGGAGTTCGAAGACGTCCTTGACCCCGGCGATGCTGCCCTCCAGGTGGGCCGAGTGCCCGGTCTCGTAGATCGAGCCGAGGGCGGTCCGCAGGGAGGTGATGGTGGCCCGCAGTCCCTGGTTGGCGTAGATGACGGCCGAGACGCCCGCGGCACGGGCCTCGTCGGCGTGCCAGTCGGGATAGGTGGTGGGCACGACCACCACCGGCAGGCGGTCGTCCCACTGGTCGAGGAACGCGATGACTTCGTCCTTGGTCGCCTGCTTGGAATGCACCAGCACGGCATCGGCACCGGCGTCCGCGTAGACGGCGCAGCGCTTGAGCGCCTCGTCGACGCCGAGACCGCTGATCATGGCCTCGGTGCGGGCGATGACGAAGAACTCCTCGTGGTGCTGGGCCTTCTTGGCCGTCTCGATCTTGTGGGCGAAGTCGTCCACGTCGAGCAGGCTGTGGTCGGCCGCCGCGAAGCTGTTCATCTTCGGGAAGATCTTGTCCTCGATGCACACGGCGGTGATGCCGGCCCGCTCGTACTCGGCGACCATGTAGGCCACGTTCATGCTGTTCCCGAAGCCGGTGTCGCAGTCGGCGACCACCGGGACGGACAGCGCCTTCTGGATGTTGGCCGCCGCCGCCAGGTAGTCGGTCATGCTCAGCAGGCTGGCATCGGGCAGGCAGCGTGCGGCGGAGATCTCGAAGCTGGAGGCCCAGACGGCCTGGAAGCCGACCTGTTCGGCGATCACGGCGCCGAGCGGGGAGTGCGCCCCGGCGATCCGGCTGAGCGGATGCTCGGCGAGCACGCTGCGGAAGGAGGGATAGTTACGGTTGGTGGGACTCACGTGGTGCTCCTACGGTGAAGGTGTGGGGGCAGGGCTCGGATACTCATCTGACGGTTTGTCAGAGGCGAAGGCCCACATGGCGATGAGACCGGAAACCAGGAACACGGCGGCCAGCAGCAGCCAGCCGGCGGTCCCCATGCCGAGCGGGAGCATGATGACGAGGGCGGGTCCGAAGAACTGCTGGAGGCCTCGGCCGAGGCCGAACACCCCCTGGTACTCGCCCATCCGGCCCTCGGGCGGAAGGGTGAAGGACAGACCCCAGCCGCCGGCGGACTGGGCAAGCTCGCCGATGGTCATCACGACCGTGCCGGCGATCAGGAGGACGACGGCCCAGGTGGTCGTGGTGCCGCCCGACCCGGCGAACAGGCAGCAGGCGATCGCCATCAGCAGGCCGGCCCGCAGCAACAGGCGGCCGGAGCCGGACACGGTGTCCGACCCCTTGCCGACGGCGACCTGGAGCAGCACGACCAGGACGGTGTTGACCACGGTCAGCACGGCCACCAGGGCGACCGGCGCGTCGGTGCGGTTGACGATCCACAACGGTACGCCCACGGCGAGCACGGGCTGGAACAGCTCGAGGATCCCGGTGAGCACGGTGGCGAGCAGGAACCTGCCGTCCCGGAAGGCCGCCCAGGACCGCCCCTTTGTGGCCGGCACCACCTCGGGACCACTCGGCCGCAGTCGAAGCGCGACGATGCCACAGGCGAACTGCAGCGCCGCGTTGACGATCACCACCAGGACGAAAGCGGTCCGCGAGTCGGTGGCGAGCGCGACTCCGGCCAGCCCCGCTCCGCCGGTGAAGCCGAGGTTGAACAGACTGCGCATCCTGGCCCGGACATTCGCTGACCTGGCGGAGCCGAACAGGGCGTGGGTGAGGGCCGCGCGCAGCGGGCTGCCGACCGTCTCGCACACGGCGATGGCGCACGCGATGGCCGCGAACGTGGCGATGCCGTCGACGAAAGCGTAGCCGACGAAGAGTACGGCCAGCAGGAAATAGCTCGCCGCCAGTGGCCGGCGCGCGCCGAACCGGTCCGCGACCTTGCCGCCCGGGACGGTGGCGAGGAACCCGCAGAGGCCGGCCACGGACATGGCGACCGAGACGCTCTCGGCGGACAGGCCGACGGTCCTGGTGAAGAAGATGGCGCCGGACGTCAGGAAGAGGCCGGTGCCGAGCGACTGGGCGAGCGTGAGGACACCCATCCGGCGCTCGGCGCCGGGCGCCGGGACGAGATCCTTCAGGAACCCGGTTGCGGCCGCGCTGAGGCTAGGCATGAGCCTTCCAGGGTCGATGACGGAATGGATATGACGGAACATCGGAACGGGTTGGTCGCAACGCCGTTCGCCGGGCGGGGACGGGCCCGCGGCGGACGGGTCCGAAGGAACCGGGCCCGTTCTACGGGTTGACGAGCAGGTCCCGGGCGGTCCGCAGGACGCGCCGCCCGTCGACGGTGAACTCGTACGCGAGATGGCCAACCGCCTGCTCCACCAGCGCGATCATGCCCTCGTGGTCGTCGGCCGAGCCGCATGTGATGTCGAGGAGTGCGGTGCCGGTGCCGCCGGCGAGCAGGGTGCCGGGCCGCACAGTGTGGCGGTAGGCGGTGATCCCGGGCAGTGCCCGCACCGCCGCGGCGCCGTCGACACGTTCCAGCAGGCCGCCGGAGGTGGGTCCGGGTGTGTAGTACTGGAAGTGGACCCGCTCCGGACGTACGGGGGTCAACGGGACGCTGCGTCCCAGGGCCAGCTCGCCCGCCAGGGCGACGAGATCGAGCCCCGCGGCACGCATGGCCAGGTCGGTCTGGTCCCCGCCGAGCCGTCCGTTGACCTCGATCAGGCGGGGCCCGGCGGGCGTCAGCTTGATCTCGGTGTGGACCAGGCCGTGGGTGACGCCCAGTGCGCGCAGTGCGCCATCGGCCAGAGCGACCACCTCGGCCTCTTGCTCCGGCGGGAGGGGCGCGGGCCAGAACTGACCCGATTCCCGGAAGGGAGGTGCCAGCGGCAGCTTGCCCGTCACGGCGAAGTGACACGTGCCATCAGGGGTGACGGCGCTCTCCACGGAGACGTAGTCGCCGAAGGGGGCCCAGTCGGCTCCTTCGAGGAACTCCTCGACCACCAGAGCCGGTTCGCCGCGCAAGAACTCCCCGGTCACGGCGGCGCCGCGGTCGGCGTCCGTCACCCGGACCGTGTTCCGGCTGCCTTCGCCGCGCACCGGTTTGACCACGGCGGGCAGCCCCACGTGTGCCAGTGCGTCCGGCCATTGTCCGGCGGTGGTGACGACCGCGCTGCGGACGGCGTCCACGCCGGCCTCGTGCAGCCGACGCCGTTGAACAGCCTTGTCGGTCAACCGCTCGACGGTTTGCGGGGTGTTGAACGGAAGATCGAGCCGTTCCGCGAGTAACGCGGTGTCGGTGAGCATGCGTTCGCTGAAGGTCAGGATGCCTTTTGCCCCAACGGCGCGCAGTCGGGCGGCGACCGCGTCGTCACCGTCGGCCAGCGGCACAAGAGCAGCGCAGTTCTCCTCCAGGAGCGGGCGGACCTGGCGGGCGTGCCCGGAGTCCGCGAGTACCACCACCACGGGCTCCGATGTGCCCAGCCGGCCGATGATCTCACGTGGCGAGGCCGCGCCCTGGTCGTAGACGACGACGATGGCCATCGGTCAGACCCGTTCGAACAGCTGGGGATCCTTGACCGCTTCGGCCAGCTCGCGGAGCGTGCTGCGGCGCAGAACTGCGGACCGCGGCATCGCAAGGCCGGACTCGATGGCGCGGGTGGAAATCGCCAGCGCCAGCAGCGAATCGCCGCCGAGGTCGAAGAAATCGGCGTCGACATCGTCGACCGGAATGCCGAGTACCTCTTCCCAAATTCCTCTGAGTATTTCTATAGCGCCCTGTTCGAGCATGCCCGTTCCTCCCCCTGACTCGTGGTCATTTTCGAGTATTGGATGACCGCAGGCGCAATGTCAAAGCCTGCGGGAACTCTTGGCGAATTCATTAGTATTCGCAATTCTGGGCACGGCGGAACGGGGCCCGGCAAATGCCCTTCAAAGAGCTGCGGGCCTGCCGGGCCCGTGGTCCTTCCCCCGTGGTGCTCCCCCGCCGATCAGCCCAGGGCCGCTCCCGGCCGAGCCGCTCGCACGGGAGCCGACCCCTCGATCCGCCGCAGATGGTCGATCAGGGCGGCGATGGAGATCAGCGCAAGCCCGTGACGCTGCGCGAAGTCGCGCAGCTCCGGGAGCCGCGCCATGGTGCCGTCGGAGTTGGCGATCTCACAGACGGCCGCCGCCGGGCGCAGCCCGGCGAGCCGGCACAGATCCACACCGGCCTCGGTGTGACCGGGCCGCACCAGCACGCCGCCTTCACGCGCCCGCAGCGGGAAGATGTGCCCGGGCCGCACGAAGTCGTCGGGCGAACGCTTGCGGTCGGCCAGCAGACGGAGGGTCAGCGCCCGGTCCGCGGCGGAGATCCCGGTGCTGATGCCGGCGGCGGCGTCGACGGAGACCGTGAAGGCGGTGCGGTGGCTCTCAGTGTTGCGGGGGACCATCTGATCCAGCTCCAGCCGGTCCAGATCGCCTCCCGGCATCGGGGCGCAGAGCAGGCCCCGGCACTCGGTCATGGCGAATGCGACCAGCTCAGGGGTGGCCAGCTCGGCTGCGAAGACGATGTCGCCCTCGTTCTCGCGGTTCTCGTCGTCGACGACGACGACCGCCCGGCCCGCGGCGATCTCCGCGACCGCGTGGTCGATCGGATCGAGCGGCCGAGTGTCCCCGGCGACGGGAGACGGTATCGATTCGGTAGTGGTCATGCCCGTGGTCCTAGCGTTCGGTGGAAGCAAGGTCGGGGCGCGCGGTCGACCAAGCGGGCCACACGCGCCCGGCACACGGCACTACGACCGGTCGGGCGGGGCTGCACGCCGGCAGTGGCACTGCCCGGCAAATGGCCCATCGAAGTCTCTCCTCGCGCTGGCGGCGCGGACTTCCGGGGCCTGGGACACGGGCGAGCGTAAGGACACGTGACTCTTCCCGTCGGGCGCCGCAGCCCCCGTGAGGACGTGCGGAACTTCCACAGCGATCGGGAACGACCCTGCTCGCCGCGCACTGCCTCCCTTCCGGACTTTCACCGTCGGTCCAGGAATTTCACCTGGTCAACCGGCCGCTGGAGGCGGTCGGGTCGCGGACTGTAACCGCCGGTTCGGAATTGCACCGACCCCGGAGTGCGCAAACGTTCGTATTAACTTTCGTCAACCTTGCACACTCCACGTGATCTTGACAAGGCATCGGCAAAATCGAGTCACTGTGGCCTGCATCACGCGCCGGTCGGCGGGTGAACGACGCGCCGCTCGAAAGGAGTTGCCAACGCCTCGAGGCTGTGCCTACGATCCGGACGCCACTAACTACCCGTCAGTACAGGTCAGACCGGCACCAGTTGCCCGCTTCAGTGGACAAGGGACGGGCGGGTGAGTTCGGCGCCTCTCCGGCAAAGGGGCATTTCGGGTCCGCGTAATGCCGGATCGGTGAATACGGGGGAGCAATACTTCAATGCGCAACAATTCCGAGGGCGCGCTACGCGCAGCCGTGCCCACCGATGACGAAGCCGGGACCCCGGAGCCCGGCCGGTTCGCACCCGGCACGACCGTCCTGCGCCGGGAGGTCCTCGACGGACGGACGTGGCTGAGCTACCCGGTCCGGGTGGTCGCCGACCGGTCCGACCTGCTCGCGGTGCATCTGGCGCGCGGCACCCGGCTCTCCTTCGGTGACGGGGACTTCACCTGGGGTCCCCACCCCTGGCGCGACGTGGCCGACCACTGGCGCAGCCGCGGCGTCCTCCAGCTCCAACGCCCCGGCGACGCCTACGCCGTCTGGGTCTTCCGGGACGACGCGACCGACGAGTTCGCCGGGTGGTACATCAACTTCCAGGACCCGTACCGCAGGACCGCGGCGGGCTTCGACACCCTGGACCACGAACTCGACCTCTGGGTCCCCGCCGACGGAGGGCCGTACCGCTGGAAGGACGTGGACGAGTTCGAGCACCGCGCCCGCAGCGGCGGCTTCACGCCCGAGCAGGCAGCCGCGGTGCGCGCCGAAGGTGACCGGGTCGCCGAACTGCTCGACCGGAACACGCCTTGGTGGGACCAGGACTGGGCGCAGTGGCAGCCCCCTGCCGGCTGGGAGACACCTCCCGTGTGGACGGGTGCCCCGACCGCTCGCTGACCGCGCGGTCCCGAGCTGTCTCCGGCGTGCGCCGCACAGGGAACTCCCCTGCATCGCAGGCCGGTTGGAGTCCTGCCGGCGAGCGAAGCCGCCCGCACTCCGCGCCGCCGGGCGTTCAGGCAGCCCCGTTGCACTCCCCGGCGGTCCTCGGAACGCCCCTCACAGCACAGCACGACGAAAGGAACCAGGACCGATGCGCATCGCGTTGGTTACCTCCCCCGGCTCGGTGGAGATGAGTGACACCCCGGTCCCCGAGATCGGCGAGGACGACGTGCTCGTCAGGATCGCGGCCTGCGGCCTGTGCACCATGGAGGCCAAGCTCTACACCGGCGAGATGCCCGTCTACCCGGTCGCCGCCGGGCACGAGGTGTCCGGCCGCATCGAGCGGGTCGGTGCGCGTGCCGCCGCCCTCGAGGACGCGCCCGCCGTGGGCGACCTGGTCACCGTCGACCTGCTCACCCGCTGCGGCACCTGCCGCAACTGCCGCGCCGGCGACAGCGCCGTCTGCGCGTCGCCGCAGGGCAGCCTGCTGCCGGACGGCAGCATCAGCATGGGCGCGGGCCTGTCCGAGTACGTCCGGGTGCCGGCCGCGCACGCCTGGCCGGTCGGTGACGCCGACCCCGTGCACGCCGCGATGGGCGAGCCGCTCGCCTGTGTCGTGCACTCCTTCCGCAGGGCCGCGTTCCGGCCCGGCGACCGGGTCGCCGTGGTGGGCGCCGGGTTCATGGGACGTCTCCATCTGCTGCTCGCCCAGCATGAGCAGGCCCGGTCGGTCACGGTCGTGGAGACCGACGCCGAGCGCCGGCAGGCCGCCCTCGCGGCCGGTGCCGACCAGGCGGTGACCCCGCAGAATGCCCGCGAACTGCCGTCCGCCGACGTCGTGTTCGTCACCATCGCTTCCCCCGAGGCGATTGCCACGGCGTTCCGGGCGGCCGCCGACGGGGCCCGGATCGTCCTGTTCGGCGGCTCGCACGACACCCCGGACGCCGTGCTGCCCGGCTACGAGGTGCACCGCCGCCAGCTCACCGTCACCGGCTCCTACAGCCAGGAGCCCGCCGACTGGCGTACTGCCGCCGCGCTGCTGCGCAGCGGCGTGCTCGCGAGCCGGCTGACGCCGTTGATCACTTCCCGCCACGAACTGGATGACGTGGAGAAGGCGCTGGCCGAGAGCTCCCGATCGCCGGTGTACCGGGTCTTCGTCGAGCCGCGCTGACCCGCGCCGCCCGATCCCCACCCGCCAAGCCCGGCACGGCCGTACCAGGAGACACCCGATGACCACCTCCCCCACCAGCCGCCCCGCCCTCCGGATCGGCGCCCAGCTCCACCCACAGCACTGCGACCTGCCCGACCTGCGCGCCGCCTGGCGCGCCGCCGACGACCTCGGTGTCGACTCGCTGTGGACATGGGACCACTTCATACCCCATACCGGCGATCCCCATGGCCGCCACTACGAGTGCTGGACGCTGCTGGCCGCCATGGCCGTCGAGACCCGGCATGCGACCATCGGTTCCCTCGTGACCTGCACCGCCTACCGCAACCCGCACTTGCTGGCCGACCAGGCGCGCACCGTCGATCTGCTCAGCGGCGGCCGACTGGTGCTCGGTGTGGGCGCCGGCTGGTTCGAGCAGGAGCACCAGGAGTACGGCTACCCCTTCCCCGGCCCGGGCGCCCGGGTCGACGCCTTCGAAGCATCGGTGACGGCCATCCGTGAGCGTCTGGGCCGCCTCAACCCGGCACCGCCCGGTCCGCTGCCGCTGCTGATCGGCGGCGGTGGCGAGAAGCGCACACTGGCGGCCGTCGCGCGGCACGCCGACCTGTGGAACTGGTACGGCTGGGACTCCACCGACCCGGTGGCCGAGTTCCGCCGCCGCAACGGCCTGCTCGACCAGTGGTGCGAGCGGGTCGGCCGCGATCCCCGCGAGATCGGCCGTACCGTCATGATCGACACCCCGCAGACCGGACTGGCCGGGGACTTCGCGGCGGCAGGCGCCACGGAGATCATCGTCTCGGTCCCCGGTCCGTTCGACCTCGCCCCGGTCCGCGAACTCCTGCGCCTGCGTGACGCGTTGGCCGCGCAGTGAGCCCGGCCCGGCGAGTCGGCCGGGCCGGGCTGTCGGCGGCGGACGCCGGGCCTGCGCCTGAGCGCCTCGGCGGGCTGTTCCACGCGCTGATGGCGGGTCTGCTGGTGTCCAGCGCCGGCATCGGCCTGGTGTTCCCGCTGACCAGCATCTTCATCAGCGACCAGCTCGGACTGGGCGTTGCGGGCGCGAGCAGCTACTTCGTCGCCATGGCCGTCGCCGGGTGCGCCGCCGCGGTGATCGGCGGCCCCCGGGCCGACCGCGGCAGCGCGGCGGCGGTCGGAGCCGTCGGCACGTTCTCGCTCGTGCTCGCCTACGCGCTGCTGGGCGCCGCCCACGGCATCGCACCCGTGACCGCATCGGGCGTGCTCGCGGGCATCGGCTACGGCCTGCAGTACGCGGCGATCACCGGCGTCGTCAGCGCCCTGGTCCCAACCGCCCTGCAACGCCGGGCCTTCGTCCTGCGCCATGTCATGACCAACGTCGGCATGGGAGCGGGCGCCACCTGCGGTGGTCTGCTGCTCGCCGGCGCCGCCCGCTCGACCGGGACACTGCGGCAGCTGTACGAGGCGGGCGCGGCCGGCTCGGTGCCGCTGGCCCTGGTCTTCCTCGTGGCGCATCGGATGCACCGCGCCCGGCCGGCCAAGCCGTCACCCGGGTCACCGGCTCCGGGGGGCGACAGCTACCGCGCTCTGGTCCGCAGCCGTCCGCTGGTACTGCTGCTCCTCGGTCAGGCCCTGTTCGCCGCGGCAGGCTTCACTCAGATCGAGGCCACCGTCCCGCTGCTGCTGCATCACGGCATGGGCATCGGTCTGACCGGGGTCAGCATGGTGACTGCCGGCAACGCCTTCGCGCTGCTG
The DNA here is from genome assembly GCF_040613775.1 of Streptomyces sp. NPDC006208. Lineage (NCBI taxonomy): Bacteria > Bacillati > Actinomycetota > Actinomycetes > Kitasatosporales > Streptomycetaceae > Streptomyces > Streptomyces sp. NPDC006208. Next base: position 56,255 of record NZ_JBEXSW010000049.1, read on the forward strand.
CTGCTCCAGCATCCAGTCGGCGCGCGCTGCGAACGGGTCGCGGAGACCAGCGCGCTGATGGCGGCGCCGCTGCTGTGGTGCGCGGCGTTCGGCGCCGGCGCACTGGCCGCAGCCTCCGGCACCGGCGCCGCGAGGACGGCCCTGCTGGCCGCGTTCGCCACCCTCTTCGCGCTCGGCGAGATCGCGTACTCCTCGGCATTCTTTCCTCTGCTGGTACGCCTGTCCGGCCCGGCCTCGCTCGGCCGGGGCAGCGCGCTGTCCTCACTCGCCTGGAGTGCCGGTACGGCGGCAGGGCCGCCCGTGGGCATCGCGGTCGTGACGATGACCGGCACCACCGCCGGCTGGCTGGCCCTCGCCGCGGGAGCCGTGGCCATCTGCGGCACGACGCTCCTGCTGCGCCGCCTGGAGCCATGAGCTCACATCGACGGCCGGGCCGGCGCAGCCCGCAGAACCGACCGCCCCACCGCAGGGGAGACGAAAGGAGCAGCAGTGCCACAGCCGAAGACCACGACCGCGGCCCCGCGGACCACGGCGGCAGCCGCCACGGCCGACCGACCCGCACGAGCGGCTGCCGCGCCCGCCCCGGCCGGACGACCGAGGGGCCGGACGGGCGCCGTGCTACCGCCGCTGGTGTTCGGCGCGTTGCTGCTCGGTGCCTGGGAGGCGGTCACCAGGACGGGAACAGTGTCGGCCTTCTTCCTGCCCGCGCCGGGCACGGTCGCCCGGGGATTCGCCGACGCGGTGGCACAGGGCGGGCTGCTCGACTACACCTGGCAGACCGTCGTGGAGAGCGCGGCCGGCAGCGGCCTGGGCATCGCGGCCGCCCTTCCGCTCGGATACCTGATGGCCCGCAGCCCGCTCGCCGCCAAGGCCCTGCAGCCGTACATCGCCGCCTCGCAGGCGGTGCCCGCCGTGGCACTCGCACCGCTGCTCGCCCTCTGGGCCGGGTACGGACTGCTGCCGATCGCCATCCTCTGCGCACTGATGGTCTTCTTCCCGATGCTCGTGAACACCGTGCTCGGCCTGCGGGAACTGGACCCCGAGGTGCTGAATGCGGCCAGGGTCGACGGCGTCGGCCGCTGGGGAATGCTGCGGCACATCGAGTTCCCGCTTGCCCTGCCGAGCATCCTCGCCGGAGTCCGTACCGGCTGCACCCTGTCGATCACGGGGGCGGTGGTGGGCGAGTTCGTCATGGGCGGCGAGGGGCTCGGCCAGCTGCTCGCCGTCCAGCGCGGCCAGGCGGACTCCACCGGACTGTTCGTCACGCTGCTGACCCTCACACTGCTGGCCGCCGTCACCTACGGCGCGGTGCGCCTGGCCGAGCTGGCGGTCGACCGCTAGCGCCGCCCCGCCTGCGGTGCTGTTCAAAAAGCCATGACGCCCTATGACAACGCACGACACGACACGAACAGGACGCGAATGCGCATGCGAAAGATCAGCAGACGATCCGTGGGGGCTCTCGCCCTGGTCCTGACGGGCAGCGCCGTGCTACCGGCCTGCGCCACGGACCCCACCGCCTCGAAGCCCGCGGACGGCAAGAGCGGCAAGAGCATCACGGTCGGCCTCACCTACATCCCGAACATCCAGTTCGCCCCCTTCTACGTGGCCGAGAGCAAGGGCTTCTACAAGGACGCCGGACTCAAGGTGAACCTGCGTCACCACAGCTTCACCGACGACCTCTTCGGGGGCATGACGGCCGGCAAGGAGGACGTGGTCTACGCCGGTGGCGACGAAATGCTGCAGGCGCGGTCCAAGGGCATGCCGGTGGTGGACGTCGCGACTCTCTACCACACCTACCCGGTGGCGATGCTGGTGCCCGAGGACTCCCCGATCCGAACGGTCAAGGACCTGCGCGGCCGCCGCATCGGCACTCCGGGCCCGTACGGCGAAACCTACTTCGGTCTGCTCGCGCAGCTGAAGGCCGGCGGGCTCACCACCAAGGATGTGAAGGTCCAGCACATCGGCTTCACCCAGCAGGCCGCACTGGCCGGCAAGAAGGTGGACGCGGTCATGGGCTACCGCAACAACGACGCCGTCCAGTTCCAGCAGGCGGGCATCGAGGTCCGCCCGGTGGAGGGCACTGCCGGCACGACGGCGCTCCCGCTGGTCGCGGCCGGGCTCGGCGCCGCGGAGAAGACGCTGGACCAGCGCGGCGACGAGGTGCGCAAGTTCGTCGCGGCCACCCTCCGCGGTGTGCAGTACACGCTGGAGCACCCCGACGAGGCGGTGGAGATCAGCAAGACCTACATACCGGGGATGAACAACCAGAAGCAGCAGGACTCCGCGCTCGCGGTCCTCAAGGCCACCACGCCGCTGATGAAGCCGCCGGCCTCCGGCAAGCCAGGTCACAACGATCCGGCAACCTGGACCAGGATGGCGAAGTTCATGAAGGAGCAGGGTCTGCTGGACAAGCCGGTGACCGCCACCGACGCCTTCAGCAACAACTACCTTCCCTGATCCGTCACCTGGCCGGTCCGGCGGGGACGCACCGTGTCCTCGCCGGACCGCCACCCGGCCCCGGCCCGGACGGCTCGCCGGCCGCGCCGCGGTCAAGGCGCCGGACATCGGCGAGCTCACGCACACCGCGGCCGAGTCGATGGCCCGGCTCGCACAGGTCCTACCTCGCGGTCGCGTGCCGCCGGCAAGACCGGCTCAAGCGGCTGTGCCAGGTGCCGCTCGAGGTGCTGGTGGGCAGGACGACTCCATAGACGGACACGTCCTGGATTGGGCCGGCCCCCTCATCCGGTGGCGATCACGCGGCTCGGCACGGAACGCACTCTGCCTGTGTGCAACACCCTGTGCCTCCCGGCGTGCGGGCCGCTGAAGCGGCCCTCACGATCGGGGGCGCCGTCAACGGGTGACGGGGGCGGAGCAGCCGTGGGCTTTCGCCGAGCGCTCAGCGAATGTCTTGAGTGCGGCACGTTCGTAGGCGAGGTCTGCTTCGCTCCTCGGATACTTGCGGTCCTCGCCCCTGTCATGGGCGGGATGGAGGGTGAACAGTGCTCGGCCGTCCAGGCACTTGGCCGTCGTCCAGCTCATCAGGCCGTCAGGGTCCCGGTGGTGCACGGGTGTGTCAGCGTTCGGCGTGTCGTCAATCTGCTCATTCTCGTAACCGAGCAACTGCTCTTGCGCATAGGGACCGTAGTTGGCTGCGAGTACGTAGCGCGTCCTGAGGCCGGTGTCAGCGAGCCGGCAGGTTTCGTGCGGGGCGCCGCCGCGGGCGGTCTCGGTGGCGATGGCCACACCGCGCGCGGCGGGGACGTCGGAGCAGGTTCCGTCGGCTGTGCCGAGCGGCTTGTACTCGTCCTCGTTCACCGGCAGGTCGAGGCTGAGGACGGGCTTTCCGAGCTTGGCTCCGCAGTGCCGGGTCTTCGACGCCTTCGCCGCGGTGGAGGTCGCGATCCTGGCGAACTCCGGCCGGTTCGCCGGGTCGTCCAGCGTCTTGTCGAGCGTGGTCTCGACGGTGACGGACATGCCCTTGGCGCTGCTTGCCTTGGTGCACGCAAGGACCAGACTTGTGGTCACCTTCTCGTCCTCGTCGGCCCTGAAGGGGTCCGTGTCCGCTCCGAGGGTGTCCGGGTCGGCCCCGAAGAGCCCCGTCCATCCATGGCCGACCGGCACGGAGAGCGCGCTCGCTCCGGGCGGGCCCGTGTAGAGGGAGTCGAAGGACTGTCCGACGTGTGTGGTGTCGAGGACACGGATCTCGGCGGTGCCGCCGTCGTGGACGTGCACCTCGCAGCCCACCAGGCCCGCATCGCGTCTTTCGTGCTCGACCTCGACGGCTCCCGGGCCGAGGACGCTGCGCACCGTGTTCCGGTCGAGCAGGCCGTCGCAGGCACCGTCGAGAGCCGACTCGTCGCTCCAGCGCTGGAAGTCGCCGTGCACCAGGAGATAGCCGGCGACGGCAACGGCCGTCGCCGCCAGGGCCGCGAGCGTCCGCAGGACGATCCGCCTCACTGCCATCCCTCCACCTCTCCAAGGATCTTGGTGTCATGGCACCGCTGCTGCATGGGCCAGCCGTCGGGGTCGGCGAGATAGCTGTCCATCAGCTTGCGGGCGTCCTTCGAGAACGTGGTCCGCTGTGCCTCGCTGAGCGTGTGCGCACTGAGGCTGAACGTCTCCGTGCGGACGTTGACACGGTGGTAGGTGCTCCCTGCGGCGCACTCCGACCGCGCCCACAGGGCGAGTTCGTGCGGCTCCGAGTCGGGGATGACCGTGGTCCGCGATCCCTCGCGGAAGGCGAAGCTGTCACCGGTGTAGTGGTACTGGCCGCTCGCGGACTCGCTGAGCGGCCCGGCCCAACTCGCCGCCGAGACGTCGACGACCGCACCGTCGGATGGTGTCGGCTCGGTCTCCATCGGGTCCTTGCGGTCGAGGATGGTGGCGTCACAGACGCTCAGCAGCCGTGAGTCCTGCAGGTCCCCGCTCGCGGTCCACTTGCCGGGGAAGCCTGCGCGCTTGCCGAGCCCACGGCACTTCTTCACTCCCAGGCCCGGCTCGTCGATCTTCACGACCCTCATGTTGCCCCCGTCCGCGTCCGTGGTGACGTGGGCCTCATAGGTGTCGATGACCTGCGACGGCATCTTCAGCGGGGAGCCACCGCATTTCTGAGCCGTGGTGATCCCGTTGGCGACCTGGACTGCGGTACGAAAGTCCGCGAGATACTCGGCCCGCTTCCCCTTGCCAGGCACGGGCAGATCGACAGCCGCGGTGACATACATCCCGGACACCTCGCGCGCCCGCCCTTCGAGCCCGTTGGGGCACTCGGCGACGACCCACGTCCTCCCGTCCTTGCCGACCCTGCCGGTGACCCCGGGCGCCTCGTACCCGTCCTCGTCACCGCCGGGCAGGATGTCCTCGGCCCGAAGCGTCATCGGCATCCGGGAGATGAGCGCGACGGCCCGCACCCGGACCGACCCGTGCCCCGGCCAGGTAAGAGAGCAGTTGACCAGGGAGCGGCTGTCCTCATCGGGCTGGAGCATCGTGCCGTACTGGCTCACTTCGCCCGCAACTTCGTCGGGCACGAGGCCCCGTAGCTCCTCGTACGGCAGCAGCCCCGCACAGGCACGTTTCAACTGCGCCTGATTCGCCGCTGAATGGCCACCCGAATCGTCGGCACCGAAGAAGAGCACCACCCCGGTGACGATCAATACGAGCGGCAGCCCTATGAACAACGGCATGCGCAACCATGACGGCACCCGGGCCACGGAGCCCCCTCCCCAGTCCTAGCGGCGGATCAAGGCCTGGAACCTATCAGGGGCCGGCCACGGTGAGGATTGCAGGTCGTTCGGTGCAACTCCTGATCAAGGCAGGGCGGAGACATCAACGGCAAGTCCCGTGGCAGCGACGGTGAACGTGGCCGGCCCGGCCGTCGTTGCACAATGCCTGCTGTGCCGTGCACGAGTACAACTCACGGTGGCGGGACCTACTGGGAGCCGGAAGCCGGCTGGCCCACTCGGGGCCCGCCGCGCACGCGCCGCACGAGGTCGTCGGCGGCCTCCGGCCACTGGGCGTGGTCGAAGGCGAAACCCGCCTCGAGCAGGCGGCCGGGCACGACGCGGCGGCTTTTCAACAGGAGTTCGGTGTCCGAACGCAGCGCGAACGCGCCGAGCTCGGCCATCCACTTCGTTGCGGGCAGGCCAACCGGAACACCCCATGCGGCGCGCAGCGCGCGCATGAACGCGCGTTGCGGCAAAGGAACGGGAGCGGCAAGGTTCACCGGCCCGACGAGGTCGTCCCGGTCGGCCAGGAACTCAACGGCGCGGACGAAGTCGCGGTCGTGAATCCAGGACACGTACTGCGCGCCGCCCGCAACCGGGCCGCCAAGGCCGAGCCGCGCCAGCCGCAGCAAGACGTCGAAGACGCCGCCGCGATCGGGACTCATCACCATGGCAGAGCGCAGGGCGACTTTGCGCGTGTGCGGGGTTTGGGCTCGTTCCTGCGCCCGCTCCCACGCTTTTGCGATCTCGACGCTGTAGGCCCAGTAGCCCGGGACGCCGGTTTCAGTGCCGCCGAGCACGCCGGTCGCCTCGTCGTTGGGCGCGTCGAAGCGGTGGGAGTAGACAGTGGCAGTGCTCATCTGCAACCAGACCCGGGGAGGCCGCGCGGCGGCTGCGATCGCCTCACCCACAACCCGTGCGGAGTGCACGCGTGAATCCATCATGGCCTGCAGATTGGCCGCGGTGTAACGGCAGCTGACGCTGCGTCCGGCCAGGTTGACCACGATGTCGCTGCCGTTGATCTCCTCCGCCCACGGACCCAGGGTCTCGCCGTCCCAGAGGACTTCACGGTCGCGCACCGGCCGTCTGGTCAGGACCGCAACCTCATGGCCTGCGGCGGTCAGCGCGCGATTCAGGATTGTGCCTACCTGCCCGGTTCCCCCGGGTATCACTATCTTCATCAGGCTCCCCTAGGTGTGTGGCACGAATCTATCGCAGAGTTGAACGCGTTCAAGACTGACGCAACCGCTCCGCCTACCACCGGAACCGAAGCACACATATACGTGGCGGACGTGGCCCTGGACCGCTGCGCCCATCCCTTGCTGATCAGCAGCAACCGTTGGTGCGCTCCGGCGCACGACCGGTTGCGCTGTCCGGCGCATCGGCGCGGACGGCGGCACCGATGTCGGTCACGGCCGTTCTGACCGTTCCTTCGCACGCCTGGGGCGCTTCACACAACACAGCGCATGGGGCTCCTGCCGCGACGGGGGGACACGGCAGGAGCCCTCACCGACCGTCTGCCCCAGCCGCAGCCGTCAACGCCCCACATTCCGAAGGAGTTCAGACGTCGCCCGTCCAAGCGAACTGCCACCCCCGCGCCGAACCTCGCACCCGGGCCTCGTCGTCCACGAACTCACCGCCGCCGACGAAGCGACCGCACAGGCCGTCATGCACGAACTCGAGCAGTGCTGGGCCACCTCCGGCACCAGCCCCGTCCCCCGACGGCCCGGCGAGCCGGGCATGAGCGCGCGAGTCCACGCCGGCGGACGCCCCCCGGCAGCCTTGATTCCTGACCGCGGGCAGTACGTTCCGGCGGCGCGCACCGACGCCTGTTTCACACGCGGAGCGCGTCCGAGAGGCAACATCGCCCCTGAGGGCGCAGCCTCTTGCGCCCTGACGGCTCTCCGCCGCAAGGCCGCCGGCACCGGCCTGCACGCAAACCCGTCGCACGGGTTCCGTCGCTGCGGGGCAGCCTGTCGCCGCGGAGATGTGGCCTCCTGGAGCAGAGCATAAAAAAGTCGCCGAGAGCATTCGCTTCGACGATGAACAACACAAGGCTCAAGGATTCAGGTGGACCTCAATTCCAGGCCTTCACAATGCGGCTGACAGCATTGCACCACTGGCGCATACTCCACATGCTTGACAGTGGGCGAGTTGACGTTGACGCTCAGGTTGAAATGAATGTTTCCAATGCCTACTGCAGCAACAATTGCCGTTATCAATCCAACAACATAACCAGCAAACCTCATGCGGTTCGCTCGATAGTTGAGCAGTGCGACATCGAGCGAACCGGGAACCCCACCTCCTGCCGAGGCCACCTGCCGCAACACCCCGCGTAGCCGACCTGTGATTGAGCCATCTACCTGCATGCTCTCCATGCAGAGCACCTCTGTCCTGCTTGCCTGACCGGCCATGTACCGCCCTCGTCTCGGTTGACTTCATCCGTTTTTTGGTAAAGAAAAGCCCGGTCCGAGTCCCTTGACTCGCCCGGGCATGGGTACGCCTGAAGGCTGCACCCTTCGGCGCTCCATCTTGCTTTCTACTTCATGTCCCCAGTGTAGCACGAAATATGAAGAACCATCAAGCCATCGATGCCTCTTCGAACCGTTCCCTCTCGCTTTCCGGAGCAGCCGGAATCTTCCCCACAGCAGAGATTGTTGAGGATTTCTGACCTGGCGTCAAGAGGATACTGCTGGTGCCGTTGGCGCCGAATTCCCGGCCGCCATACATTCGTGTGCCGGCGCCGCCGGCGAAGCGCCTTGTGGTGGGCCGCTACCGGCACGAGTCGGCCCGGCGAGCCGGGCGTGAGCGTGCGCGTCCAGGCGGACCTAAGGCGCCCCGGCAGCCTCGACATCTGAGACCACCAGGGCATCACACCGTGCGGCCCGGGCGGACCGCTTTCAGGGTGCGGGCGTGTACTGGACGACCATGGTCTTGTACGGCCCGTCGGCGAACACCGTCAAGACCTCCAACTCGGCGCCGTCCCCGGCCAGCCGCTGGCGGAGCTTGGTAGCCACCCACCTCTGAGCCCGTTCCGGCACTCCGGCGGACTCCCACGGTCCCTGATGGGGCAAACGCAGGGTGGTCGAGCGCACCAACTCCTGGACAAGCGGCTACAGCGAGAACCGCCGCTGCACCGACTGCGACGCAAGGATCACCGGGCACACCACGCGACGCCTGAAGTGGCGCCTACTGCGGGTCGCTCTCACCTTCGTCATCGGCCAGCAACTGGAACAGCACGTGGTCCTCCCACTTGCCGGCGATCTTCAGATACTTCTCGGCCACGCCGAAGCGGATGAACCCGTTGCGTTCCAGCACCTTCTGCGACGCAACGTTGTGCAGCATCGTCCCCGACTGGATGCGGTGCAGCCCCTCCTCCTCGAACGCCACCCGCGCCATGTGCCGCACGGCCGCGGTGGCCACGCCCCGGCCGTTGTCCGCCTGACTCACCCAGTAGCCCAGGTGAGCATTGAGGAACGGACCGCGCACGATGTCGTTGAGGTTGATCCGCCCGACAATCCGGTCGTCGACGAGGATGACGTGCGGCACGGTGATGCCCGCGGCGTACCGCTCCAGCGCGGTCCGGATCACGGGCTCCTGCCCCCGGGGTGAGAAATAGTCGTCGGGCCGGGCCGGTTCGAACGGCAGCAGGAACTCGCGGTTGGCACGCAGCAGTTCGCCGATGGCCCGTACGTCGTCAAGCGTCACCGGCCGGGTGCTCACGATCATGCCGCCCATGATTGCAAATCCAGCACCCGGATCACCACCCGACGCCTCAAGTATCGCGGTTCGCTCTTCGGGTTCGTGACGCCGCAGGTTCGATGGGTTCGAAAGTCGCCGGTCAGTACGGTGCGCGGTTGAGGTCAGGGCTCTCGGCTGTCAGTGAGGCCCATGCCGGCCGATAGGCCGCCTGCGCGGTGGAGGCGTCGAGGAATCCCTTGGCTTCGAGACATTGTCGGGCCAGCGACACAAAAGGGGCCACTGGCGGGTTCCCGTCCATCGGTGGGGGAGGCATGGACGAGAGTCCAGAGATCCATGAGCATCGCGCCGAAAACGGCGAGCGGTCCCTCCAAGGGTCCGTCACGGCGTGCCCAGCGTTCCGCGGTAGCGCACCGACGTGCGGAACGTTCTCGACCCCGTGCCAGAGGGAGTCGGAGCAGCATAGGCGACTGTGCCGACGTGAGCGTGGATGAGCGCGCTGCTGCAGAGCAGGCACGGTTCGAGGTTGGTCGGACGTCTGTACCGTGTCGCTGCGCCCGCTCGCCTGAAGTTCCGGACTGCCGACATGGCGTGCCTGATCTACCCGGTGTGGCATGAGGACCCGCGGTGGGGCCGCCGCCTCAACGCTCGTTTGGCTGTGGCGCAAATTGGCAGACTTCGAGTCGGAACCTGCTTGGTGTCGTGCCTCTGTCCGAGTCTTTCTGTCTCAACACTGGAGTGTCCGTGGACCTGACGAACCGCAAGCTCTTCCCCCTCGATCCCCATACTGACCCCATGGAGGAGGCTGAGCAGCTCCGCGCACTCGGACAGCTGGTAGCGGTGGAACTGCCTGGCGCGGTGCCGGCTTGGGCAGCCACAGACCTCGCAACGGCGCAGCGGGCTCTCGGTCATGAGGACCTGACGAAGGATCCCGCTTGCTGGCCCTCGCTCGCCGACGGCCGGATAGCGGACGACTGGGAACTGATCGCCCTGGTGCGTGGTGCTGGAATGCTCCACATGGACGGCGCCGATCACCGCAGGCTGAGGCAGTTGGTGAGCTCCGGCTTCGCGCGGGCGCCCATCGAGGCACTGAGGCCCCGCATCGAGCAGACAGCTGAGGGGCTGCTGGACCGGTTGGCGGCCACGAGCAGCGCTGGGAGCCCCGTCGACCTGCGGGAACACTTCGCATTCCCGCTGCCTGTGACCGTCATCTGCCATGTCCTGGGAGTACCGGACTCGGCTGTCGGCGAGCTGCGCAGCCGCTTCGATCGCCTCGTCACGCCCCAGAAGGGCGCCATCGGGGACGATGACATCCGGCTGGCCGTGGCAGACATCTACAGCTCCCTGTCGGCGCTCATCGACTGGAAGCGCACCGATCCCGGGGACGATCTCACCACCGCATTGATCCAGGCCGGCGACGACGGAACCCATCTCAGCGAGCAGGAACTGGTCGAGACCCTGTTCCTGATGCTGATCGCAGGGCACGAAACCACGATCAACTCGATCACCAACACGCTCCACGCCCTCCTGCGGAACCCGGTCATGCTGGCGGCCGCCCTGGGCGCCGAGGACGGTGAGACCTGGGCCAATGTGGTTGAGGAGGGCCTGCGTTACTCCCCTCCCGTGCGTCACGCCCTCCTGCGGTACGCGATGAAGGACACAGAGATCGCAGGCGTCCGGGTTGCCAAGGGGGAGGCCGTCCTCGCCAGCCTCGTACCGGCCGGGCGGGACCCGGGCCGACACGAGCACCCCGACGCATTCGACATCGCGAGAACCACGAGCCGAGAGCATGTTGCTTTCGGGTTCGGTGCGCACTACTGCCTGGGAGCGCGGCTGGCCAAGCTGGAAACGGAGATCGCGCTTCGCGCACTCCTGCGCCGCTATCCCGACCTCAAGCTGGCCTCGGAGCCTGCCCGCCTGACGTCGATCCCGCTCCAGGGCTACCAGTCCCTGCCGGTCCATCTGCACGGGGAGGACGGAACGCCGACAGGTGCACTGTCGGTGGACCAAGACGCAGCCGTGACTGCCTGAGGGGCGCGGGCCGCTGACAATCCGGGCGAGCGGCGGTTTCCGCATCGCCCCGTGGGGGGGGGGGGCCGGTGTTCGGGCCCCCCCGCGGGTTTGGGGAGTAATGTATATCACAAAACTGAACACCACAAA
>NZ_JBEXSW010000050.1:0-63330 GCF_040613775.1 Streptomyces sp. NPDC006208
TCCTCCAGCGTCGGATCCTGCGCCTGAAGCATCGTGCCCATCGCACCGTCCGCCACCACCACACGGGTGGCCAGCGCCTCACGCAGAGCTTCGATTCGGGTCCGGCTGTCAGCGGAAGGGGTCGGCAACGAGGCCATGGATGTACTCCCTGGGATGCGACGGCTGTCGGCTTTGCGTCTCCCGGTGGAAGGCGCACGAAGTCAGGGTAGCCGTGCTTCCCGCCGCGGGCGGGGGCGTCCCACGGGGCGGACGGCAAGTTGTACCGAGGGTTTCTGCAGTCTGACCATCGGAGAGATACTCGTCACCGATGACCAAGGTCGACATCGGCCGATAGTGTTCAGCATTGTCGAACCACAGGTGAGAAAGGCCGAGACGATGGCGAAGAGCATCCAGTCACTCGAGCGGGCCGCGGCCATGCTGCGTCTGCTCGCGGGCGGAGAACGCCGGCTGGGACTGTCCGACATCGCCTCGTCGCTGGACCTGGCCAAGGGCACGGCCCACGGGATTCTGCGCACGCTCCAGGCCGAGGGCTTCGTCGAGCAGGACGCCGCCTCCGGCCGCTACCAGCTCGGAGCCGAGCTGCTCCGGCTGGGCAACAGCTATCTGGACGTCCACGAGCTGCGGGCACGCGCCCTGGTCTGGACGGACGATCTCGCCCGCTCCAGCGGCGAGAGCGTGCACCTGGGAGTGCTGCACCAGCACGGCGTGCTCATCGTCCACCACGTCTTCAGGCCCGACGACAGCCGCCAGGTCCTGGAGGTGGGGGCCATGCAGCCACTGCACTCCACGGCGCTGGGCAAGGTCCTGGTGGCCTACGACCCGGTCGCTCACACCGAGGCGCTCGAGGTCGACTTCAAGGCGTTCACGCCGCGCACGGTCACGGATCTGACCGAGTTCGAGTCGCTTCTGGACCACACGCGGGCACGCGGCTGGGCAGCAGATGTGGAAGAGACCTGGGAGGGCGTGGCAGCCGTCGCCGCGCCCATCCACGACCGGCGCCGGATGCCGGTGGGCGCCGTTGCCATCACGGGTGCCGTGGAGCGGGTCTGCCAGGGCGAGGAGCTGCGTTCCGAGCTGGTCGCGGCGGTGCGGGACTGCGCGCGCGCCGTTTCACGGGATCTGGGCGCCGGGCGGTTTTGACCGTTTTGTTCCATCGTAAGTAACGATCGGGTTATCGGCGTCACAACCCTTGACGCCGTCTTAACCGGAGGACAAAACTGCCGTTCATCGGTCGGCATTGTCGAACACCTAACGGCAATACGCGCTAGAGTGTGGCAACGCCAAGGGCCGGCAACGCTCTCATCCCGAGGGCATCGCTCTCACCCCCGAGGGCGCGAACCACGGTGGGACCCGTTGGTTCGCCTTCCCCTGGACGAAGGACAAGGAGTCGCGGGTGTCCAGCTCCGACATCTTCATCGGCGAGATCATTGGTACCGCCGTACTCATCCTGCTCGGCGCCGGCGTAGTCGCCGCCGTCGTGCTCAAGCGCTCGAAGGCGCAGAACGCCGGCTGGTTGGCCATCACCTTCGGGTGGGGCTTCGCGGTCCTGACCGCGGTCTACATCGCAGGCCCCCTGTCCGGTGCCCACCTCAACCCGGCGGTCACGCTCGGTATCGCGATAACGAGCGGGGACTGGAACAACGTCCCCGTCTACTTCGCGGGCCAGCTGGTCGGTGCCATGCTCGGTGCCTTCCTGGCCTGGGTCGCGTACTACGGCCAGTTCAAGGCCCACCTGACGGACCCGGAGATCCTCGCCGCGCCGCCTCACGAGGAGGGCCTGGTCAGCGAGAAGGCCGCCCCGAACGCCGGTCCGGTGCTCGGTGTCTTCTCGACCGGCCCCGAGGTCCGCGTGGTCTGGCAGAACCTCGCCACCGAGATCATCGGCACCGCCGTGCTCGTCCTCGCGGTCCTCACCCAGGGCCTCAACGACAGCGGCAAGGGGCTCGGCGTCCTCGGCGGTCTGATTGTCGCGCTCGTCGTCGTCGGCATCGGCCTCTCGCTCGGCGGTCCGACCGGATACGCCATCAACCCTGCTCGTGACCTGGGCCCGCGCATCGTGCACGCCCTGCTCCCGCTGCCCAACAAGGGTGGTTCCGACTGGGGCTACGCATGGATTCCCGTCGTCGGCCCGCTCGTGGGTGCTGCGATTGCCGCGGGTATCTACAACATCGCGTTCGCCTAAGCCGTACGTCCTCCTCACAGACCACAGGAGCAACCGTGACTGACGCACACGCCGGCCCGTTCATCGCGGCCATCGACCAGGGCACCACCTCCAGCCGCTGCATCGTCTTCGACAAGGACGGCCGGATCGTCTCGGTCGACCAGAAGGAGCACGAGCAGATCTTCCCGAAGCCGGGCTGGGTCGAGCACAACGCCGCCGAGATCTGGACCAACGTCCAGGAAGTGGTGCAGGGCGCCATCGAGAAGGGTGGCATCACCCCCTCCGACGTTCTGGCCATCGGCATCACCAACCAGCGCGAGACCACCGTCCTCTGGGACAAGAACACGGGTGAGCCCGTCCACAACGCCCTCGTCTGGCAGGACACCCGCACCGACAGCCTCTGCAAGGAGCTCGGCCGCAACGTCGGCCAGGACCGCTTCCGCCGCGAGACCGGCCTGCCTCTGGCGAGCTACTTCTCCGGTCCCAAGGTCCGCTGGCTGCTGGACAACGTCGAGGGGCTGCGCGAGCGCGCCGAGCGCGGCGACATCCTCTTCGGCACCATGGACTCCTGGGTCATCTGGAACCTCACTGGCGGTGTCGACGGCGGTCACCACGTCACCGACGTCACCAACGCCTCCCGCACCATGCTGATGAACCTGCACACCATGGAGTGGGACGAGAAGATCCTGCAGTCCATGGAGGTTCCGGCGACCGTGCTGCCGGAGATCCGCTCCTCCGCCGAGGTGTACGGGCACGTCAGGGGCGGCGTCCTGGACGGCATCCCGGTCGCTTCCGCGCTCGGCGACCAGCAGGCCGCGCTGTTCGGCCAGACCTGTTTCGCCGAGGGCGAGGCCAAGTCGACCTACGGCACCGGCACCTTCCTGCTGATGAACACCGGCGACAAGATCATCAACTCGTACTCGGGCCTGATCACCACCGTCGGCTACAAGATCGGCGACCAGGCGCCGGTGTACTCCCTCGAGGGGTCCATCGCCGTCACGGGTTCGCTGGTGCAGTGGATGCGCGACCAGATGGGCCTGATCAGCACCGCCGCCGAGATCGAGACGCTCGCGTCGTCGGTCGAGGACAACGGTGGCGCGTACTTCGTACCGGCCTTCTCCGGACTGTTCGCCCCGTACTGGCGCTCCGACGCCCGCGGTGTGATCGCCGGCCTGACCCGGTACGTCACCAAGGCGCACATTGCGCGCGCCGTTCTCGAGGCCACCGCCTGGCAGACCCGCGAGATCACCGACGCCATGACCAAGGACTCCGGCGTCGAGCTCTCCGCACTCAAGGTCGACGGCGGCATGACCTCCAACAACCTGCTGATGCAGACGCTCTCGGACTTCCTGGACGCCCCTGTGGTGCGCCCGATGGTGGCCGAGACGACCTGCCTCGGCGCCGCCTACGCCGCCGGCCTGGCCGTCGGCTTCTGGCCGGACACCGAGGCTCTGCGTGCCAACTGGCGCAGGGCCGCCGAGTGGACCCCCCGCATGGACGCTGACAAGCGTGAACGCGAGTACAAGGACTGGCTCAAGGCCGTCGAGCGGACCATGGGCTGGATCGAGGACGAGGAGTAATACGAGATGACCACCCTGCAGAGCGTCCCGGCCCTCGGGACGCACCCGGCCTCCGGCTCTCACCCGAGCCGGGCCGAAACTCGGGAGCAGCTTTCCAGGGCGACCTTTGACCTCCTGGTGATCGGCGGCGGCATCCTGGGCATCTCCACTGCCTGGCATGCGGCTCAGTCCGGGCTGCGGGTGGCACTGGTGGACGCCGGCGACTTCGCCGGCGCCACCTCCTCCGCCTCCTCCAAGCTGCTGCACGGCGGTCTGCGCTACTTGCAGACCGGCGCGGTCAAACTGGTCGCCGAGAACCACTTCGAGCGGCGTGCGGTCTCCCGTCAGGTGGCGCCGCACCTCTCGAACCCGCTCACCTTCTACCTGCCGGTCTACAAGGGCGGCCCGCACGGCGCGGCCAAGCTCGGCGCAGGCGTCTTCGCCTACTCCGCGCTCTCCGCGTTCGGGGACGGCGTCGGTCATGTCATCTCCGCATCCAAGGCCGCGCGTGACGTGCCCGAGCTGCGTACGGAGAACCTGAAGGCCGTGGCCGTGTACGGCGACGACCAGATGAACGACTCCCGGATGGCGCTGATGACGGTCCGTGCGGCCGTCCAGGCGGGCGCGGCCGTCCTCAACCACGCCGAGGTCACGGGCCTGCGCTTCACCAAGGGCCGGGTCACCGGTGCCGAGCTCAAGGACCGCACCGACGGCGCCGAGTTCGGTGTCACGGCCCGCCTGGTGCTCAACGCCACCGGCCCATGGGTCGACCACCTGCGCAGGATGGAGGACCCGAACGCCGCTCCCTCCATCCGTCTCTCCAAGGGTGCGCACCTGGTCCTCAAGCGCACTTCCCCCTGGAAGGCCGCGCTGGCCACCCCGATCGACAAGTACCGCATCACCTTCGCCCTCCCGTGGGAGGACATGCTGCTGCTCGGTACGACCGACGAGGAGTTCGAGGGCGATCCGGCGGATGTCTCGGTCAACGACAAGGACGTCACGCAGATCCTGGACGAGGCCGCGTTCTCGATCCGCGACCAGCAGCTGTCACGCGACTTGATCACGTACTCCTTCGCAGGACTTCGGGTACTGCCCGGCGGTCCCGGCGACACCTCGAAGGCCAAGCGGGAGACGGTCGTGACCGAGGGCAGCGGCGGCATGCTGTCGGTGGCCGGCGGCAAGTGGACGACGTTCCGCCACATCGGCCGTACGGTGATGACCAAGCTGGCCGAGCTGCCGGGCCGGCCGCTCGCGGACGACATGGAGCCGATCGCGCACCTGCCCAAGAAGCTTCCGCTGCCGGGCATAGCAAACCCGCGCGCGGTCGCCCATCGGCTGCTCGTGGACGGGCCCGCGCCCGGTCCGCGGATGGCCGCCGACACCGCCCGTCATCTGGCCACCCACTACGGCTCGCTGTCCTTCGACATCGCGCGCCTGGCCAACGAGAACCCGGCGCTGGCGGAGCGCGTCCACCCGGACGCGCCCGAGATCTGGGCGCAGGTCGTGTACGCGCGTGACCACGAGTGGGCCGAGACGGCGGACGACGTGCTGCGCCGCCGTACGACGCTGACGATCCGTGGTCTCGCGACGGACGAGATCCGCGCCAAGGTCGAGGACATCCTCGGTAAGTAGCAGCAGGTGAAAGGGGCGGCCCACGGGGATGCCGCCCCTTTCTCGTGTCCGGTGCCTCTCCGGTTCCTCAGGTCCGCGGCAGGCTCGTGCAGGACTCCGGTGCACATAATGGGGTGATACATCGGATGTCTGGAGGTCGCTGTGGCTGTCACCGACGAGGCCATCGGGAAGATCAAGGAAATGATCGTCTCGGGCGCCCTGCGCCCCGGCGACCGACTCCCCAAGGAGAGCGAACTCGCCGCCGAGCTCGGCCTGTCGCGCAACTCGCTGCGCGAGGCGGTGCGCGCACTCTCCCTCATCCGCATCCTCGACGTCCGGCAGGGCGACGGTACGTATGTCACAAGCCTGGATCCGCAGTTGCTGCTCGAGGCGCTGGGCTTCGTCGTCGACTTCCACAGCGACGACACGGCGCCGGAGTTCCTCGCCGTGCGCCGCATCCTGGAGGCGGCCGCGACGGCGATGGCGGCGGCACGGATCACCGACGACGAACTGGCCGAGCTCGCCGCACAGTTGGACGCGCTGGGTACCGACCCGTCGGTGGAGGAGCTGGCAGCCGCGGATCTGGAGTTCCATCGTTCGATCGCGCGCTGCTCGGGGAACCTGGTGCTGTGCTCGCTGCTGGAGGGGCTGTCGGGGCCGACGGCGCGGGTCCGGGTGTGGCGCGGACTCACCCGGGAGGGCGCGGTCAGCCGCACCCTGGACGAACACCGCGCGATCCTGGCGGCGCTGCGTGACCGTGACGGAGAGGCGGCGAGGTCGTGGGCCACGGTGCATGTGGCGAGCGCGGAGCAGGGACTGAGGTCCACTCTCTGACCTCGTCGTGCACGCCGCTCGACCCTGACGCGCCGCCTCGTGCCGACCGGGGCGAGAAGGACATCGGACCTCTCCCCGACATCCGCTCTCCGTCCCCGTCCGGGCGCCAGAGGCGGAGCGAGCTCCGCGCCGGTACCGATTTCCCCTGCACAGCTCGGATGAATCGGCCGGTCAGAGGCCCGGACGCCGCGGCATATGCCTGCGTGGGGGAACTTCACCCCGCCGTGCAGGAGGGCTGCGGAGCGGGGCCCCGTAAGCCGTAAGGTTGGCGTGTACGAAAGGGAACTTCGGAAGGAGGCACTGGGTGATCGAGCTCGAGGGGGTTCCCGAGCTGATCGACCCGGTCATGGTGGCCGCGTTCGAGGGCTGGAACGACGCCGGCGACGCCGCCTCCACCGCGGTCGCGCATCTGGACCGGGAGTGGAAGGGCGAGGTGTTCGCGGCGCTCGACGCCGAGGACTACTACGACTTCCAGGTCAACCGGCCCACGGTGTGGCTGGACGGCGGTGCACGGAAGATCACTTGGCCCACCACACGGCTGTCCGTGGTCCGGATCGGCGGTGACAAGCCGCGCGACCTGGTGCTGGTCCGCGGTATCGAACCGTCCATGCGCTGGCGCTCGTTCTGCAACGAGATCCTCGGCTTCGCCCATGAGCTGGGAGTCGAGATGGTGGTCATCCTGGGCGCGCTGCTGGGCGACACCCCGCACACCCGGCCGGTGCCCGTCAGCGGGATCACCTCGGACCCGGATCTGGCGCGGACCATGGATCTCGAGGAGACCCGGTACGAGGGCCCGACCGGCATCGTCGGCATCCTGCAGGAGGCGTGCACGCACGCGGGCGTTCCCGCGGTCAGCCTGTGGGCGGCGGTGCCGCACTACGTGTCGCAGCCGCCCAACCCGAAGGCGACACTGGCGCTGCTCAACCGGCTCGAGGACCTGATCGGCCTGCGCATCCCGCTGGGTGAACTCCCCGAGGACGCACGGGCCTGGCAGCTGGGCGTGGACCAACTGGCCGCCGAGGACAGCGAAGTGGCGGAGTATGTACAGACGCTGGAGGAGGCGCGGGACACCGCGGAGCTCCCGGAGGCGTCCGGTGAGGCCATCGCCCGCGAGTTCGAGCGTTATCTGCGGCGGCGCGACGGCGGCCACGGCCAGGCGCCGGGCGGTCATGCCACCGAGGGCGGCGACTCGTATCTGCGGGACACCTCCAGCGGGCGCACCCGGCCGCCCAAGCCACCGCGTCCGGAACCTGGTTCACCGCCGGAGAGCGGGCCCGGAGCCGGGCCGGACGCGGAGGGCGACGAGGACGCACCCGATGCGTCCGACGACTGAGCGGTAGGAGCGCCGAGCAGTACGAGCAGCGGGGTGGTGCCGGCCGGTACCACCCCGCTCCCGCATCCGCGCCCCTCACACCTGGCCGACCGCCACCACGTCGTACTCGGTCTCCGGGGTCGGCCCGACATCGAAGCGGGCGTTGGGCAGATAGATCCGGCCACCGAAGGCCGCGGCTGTGGTCGGGATGCGGAAACGCTCCGGGTCGGTGATCCGCCCGATCGCCGTGCCCCTGGTGCCCACGTCGTTCAGCAGGACCACGTCGACCTGGTTGCGCTGCTGCTGGACGATGTACAGGTGACGGCCGAGCAGCAACAGGCCGTCACCGAAGGGGATCCTGAGATCGCCGAGGTCGACCCTGCGGGCCGTGGCCGTGCGCGGGTCGACCCGCATCAGCGAGCCGCCCTCGACCACGGTGTTCACGACCAGCAGGGCGCGCCCGTCCGGGGTTCGCTCGATGCCGTTCGCCGTGAAGTCCGTGCCCTGCTCCCACTCTCCGCCCAGCGGCACCGTCTCCACCGCCCGGTCTGGCTCGCCCCGCCGGTCCAACGGCAGCCGGTAGAGCTGAGGTTGGAAGGAGTCCGTGAACCAGGCGGCGCCCGGGGTGAGGATCACGTCGTTCACCATCGAGTTCGCGGCGCCCACGGGGAAGTTCCGGACGATGTCCCCGGAGCGGGCGTCGGCGACCCGGATCTCCCGGCTGAAGCCGCCGGAGAGGAACAGCCGCCGCTCGTACCGGTCGATCTTCAGCCCGGCGACCGAGTGGCCGGCGCCGGGCCCCTTGCTCACGATCCGGCCGCGTCCGGTGGCCAGACTCGCCCGGTACACATCGCCGGTGCCGAGCGAGCCCAAGTAGGCGTACGGGCTGCGTCCGATCGTGATGCCCTCGGGCTGGAAGCCGTTCGGCAGGAGGAAGCGGGTGGGCCAGGGCCCTTCGGCGGATCCGTCCGCCGCCCGTGCGGAGCCGGCCAGTGGTCCGAGCAGTGCGGTCGCGCCGACAGCGGCGGCCGTGCCCAGTAATTCTCTGCGTGCGAAGGAACGTTCCATGGTGCGTCCTTCCGACTCGTCATCGACGAACGCCCCACACCCCACCACACGACGAGTGGCCCCCGCAGCATGAACCCCGAAGCGGAGGCAAGGGTGCCGGAGCGGGCTCGGGCCCGCCCCGGCACCGCGGGAACCTACAGGGCCACGCCGAGCAGTGCGTCCACGGAGCGGGAGACCAGGCCGGGGGCGCCCTCGTCCGCGCCGCCCTCGGCATGCTGGGCCGCGACCCAGCGGTCCACGGCCGCGAGTGCGGCCGGGGCGTCGAGGTCGTCGGCGAGCGCGCCGCGGATCTCCTCGACCAACGCGTCGGCGGACGGCCCGTCAGGCCGGGAGACGGCGGCGCGCCAGCGCCCGAGCCGCTCCACCGCTTCCTCGAGCACGGAGTCCGTCCACTCCCAGTCCGCCCGGTAGTGGTGCGAGAGCAGGGCGAGGCGGATGGCGGCAGGGTCCACGCCGTCGCGGCGGAGCTTGGAGACGAAGACCAGGTTGCCCTTGGACTTGGACATCTTCTCGCCGTCCAGGGCGACCATGCCGGCGTGGACGTACGCCTTGGCGAACGGGTGCTCGCCGGTGAGGGCCTGAGCGTGCGAGGCCCCCATCTCGTGGTGCGGGAAGACCAGATCCGAGCCGCCGCCCTGCACGTCGAAGCCCATGCCGAGGTGGTCGAGGGCGATCGCCACGCACTCGATGTGCCAGCCGGGGCGGCCGCGGCCGAGCGAGCTGCCGTCCCAGCTCGGCTCGCCGTCGCGGGCGGCCATCCACAGCATGGGGTCGAGCGGGTTCTTCTTGCCGGTCCGGTCCGGGTCACCGCCGCGCTCGGCGGACAGCAGCCGCATGGCTTCGGCGTCGAGTCCCGACACCTGGCCGAAGTGCGGGTCGGCCTCGACCGAGAAGTAGACGTCGCCCTCGAGCTCGTAGGCGGCGCCTGCGTCCCGCAGCCGCTCGACGAGCGGCACGATGCCGGGTATCGCCTCGACGGCGCCGATGTAGTGCTGCGGGGGCAGCATCCGTAGTGCGGTCATGTCCTCACGGAACAGGGCGGTCTCGCGCTCGGCGAGCTCGGTCCAGTCGTGCCCGTCGCGGATCGCGCGCTCGAGCAGGGGATCGTCCACGTCCGTCACGTTCTGGACGTAGTGAACCTGCCGCTTGGTGTCGAGCCACACGCGCTGCACAAGGTCGAACGCGTTGTAGGTCGCCGCGTGACCCAGGTGGGTCGCGTCGTACGGTGTGATGCCGCAGACGTAGATACGGGCGACGGGACCGGGGTCGAGGGTCACCAGACCACCGGTCGCGGTGTCGTGGATCCGGAGGTCGCGGCCCTTGCCGGGCAGGGCGGGGACCTCAGAAGCGGGCCAGGCATGCATGTCATGAGCGTAACCGGACGCCAGTTCCACATACGAACCGGATCACTGATCTTGGCCGGTTGGGCATTCTTGCGCCTGGGCGCGGCGTGTGCTGCGTTCCTGGCTATACGGGAGGCCAGGGAATCGCCGGCCAGTCACCCGACGGGACAGGGTGCTTCCCCGTGCCCCGCAGGGCCTCGACCCGGTCCTTGAGCGCACGCACCTCGTCCGCGGTGAGCAATTGCTCCAGTCGGGTGGCGAGCGGCGCGCCCTCGGCCAGGGACCGGGCCACCGTGCCGAGCGCCTCGAGCGCGTCCGCGGTCAGCGGCTCCCCCGCCCATCCCCACAGCAGGGTGCGCAGTTTGTCGTCCACGTTGAAGCTGACGCCGTGGTCGATCGCGTACAGCGCGCCGTCGGGCGTCGGCAGCAGATGGCCGCCCTTGCGGTCGCCGTTGTTGATCACCGCGTCGAGCACGGCGAGCCGCCGCAGCCGCTCGTCGTCCGCGTGGACCAGCAGGGCGGTGCGTCCATCGCCGATGTCGGCGAAGCCGACAGCCTTCCAGCCGGCGCCGGGCTCCTCGTCCTCCACGAGCGCCAGCAGCGACGCCTCGGGATCGGCCTCGATCCACAGCTGGACCATGCCCTGGCCGTACGGGCCGTCGCGCAGCACGGTGGGCGGCACCAGGCCCCACCCGGTCGCCTCGGAGAGCTCGTACGCCGCGACCTCGCGGTGCGCGAGCGTGCCGTCCGGGAAGTCCCACAGCGGGCGCTCGCCCGCGATCGGCTTGTAGACGCAGTGGGCTTCCTGACCGTCGTACGAAACCGAGCAGTACAGCACCGCGTTGGATGCCTCGCGGACCCGTCCCCGTACGGTGAGCTCCCCCTTGGTGAGCAGATCCACCGCCGTCAGGCGCCCCGTCGGTATCCGTTCTGGCGCGGGCATACGTGTCCTTCCGGATCGAGCGGCAGGCTGCACAGCGGGCACGGCGGCCGGCCGGCGTTCACGACGTCCAGCGCGCGCTTGGCGAATGCCCGGGCCTGTGCCCCGGTCAGCCGCACACGCAGCATCGGCGGGCCGTTCTCCTCGTCCTGAAGCAGCCGCTCCTCGGCCTCCGCAAGGTCCTCCTCGGAGTCCACGTCCAGCTCCACGAGCGCCTGCGCCTCGACGATCATGCGCTGTTCCTCGCCGTCCCAGGCCAGCGCCATCGTGCCGACCCGGAACTCCTCCTCGACCGGGTTGTCGAGCGGAGCGGTGTCGGCGACGTCGGCGGGAGCCATGGCCGGCACCGGGGCGTTACCGCCGGTGCGGCGCACCACCTCGTCCAGCAGCTCGTCGATCCGCTCGGCAAGCGCGGCCACCTGGGTCTTCTCCAGGGCGACGCTGGTCACGCGTCCAGCGGCGGAAGCCTGCAGGAAGAACGTACGGCGCCCAGGCAGCCCGACCGTACCGGCCACGAAACGCTCCGGCGGGTCGTAGAGGAACACCTGACGGGACACGTTCTGTCTCCCTTGGGAAGGGTCGGTAGAGACTGCGGTCGCGGGGACTTCAGCATTACGGCCCGTCCACCCTACTGCGCGAACGGATCACGGTGCGCCCGCGCCGCCTCCGACGACTGCGGCCCCGCTGTCACCGCCCGTTTCGGCCTCGCCCCTCTCAGGCGGCACGAGCGAGGCGAAGTTCCCGGTGTCACCGAGACGCAGCAGGAAGGGACGGGTACGGGTGTAGCGGATCGCCGTGATGGAACACGGTTCGACATGGATGCGCTGGAAGAGATCGAGATGCATGCCGAGGGCGTCGGCGACGATGGACTTGATGATGTCTCCGTGCGAGCACATCACATAGGCGGCGTGCTCGCCGTACTGTGCGTCGATGCGCGCGTTCCAGTCCCGTACCGCGTCGACGGCGCGCGCCTGCATGGCCCGCATCGACTCGCCCCCGGGGAAGGCCGCCGCGGTCGGGTGCTGCTGAACCACCTCCATCAGCGCCTCGTCGGCGAGCTCGGCGAGCTTGCGCCCCGACCAGTCCCCGTAGTCGCATTCCCCGATGCGCTCGTCGCTCACCGGCTCCAGTTCCGGCCGGGCGTCCAGCAGGGGCTGCAGGGTCTGCCGGCAGCGCTCGAGGGGGCTGGTGACGGCGGCGACCAGGGGTACCCGGGCCAGGCGCTCGGGCAGGGCGGCGGCCTGTTCGGCGCCGCGCTCGTCGAGGAGGACGCCCGGCGTCCAGCCGGCGAGCACTCCAGAGGTGTTGGCGGTGGATCGTCCGTGGCGTACGAGGATCAGCGTGGCCATGCCCGTCAGCCTAGGGGGTGCCCGCCGGGGTGCGCCGAGGCGCCGAGCGCGGAAGAATGCGCGCCGTGATCGTGGACTGTGCCATCTACCGGGGCGGGCGGCGTACCGAGGGCCCCGACGACCTCTCGGACGCGCTGGAGGAAGCGCGCGCGAGCGGAGACGCCTTCCTGTGGATCGGGCTGCACGAGCCGACCGAGAAGGAGTTCGATCTCGTCAGCAGCGAGTTCGGTCTGCACCCGCTGGCCGTGGAGGACGCGCTGCGGGCGCATCAGCGCCCCAAGTTGGAGGTGTACGACGACTCGCTGTTCGTGGTCCTGAAGCCCGTCGTGTACGAGCCGGAGAGCGACACGGTCACCAGCGAGGAGGTGATGGTGTTCATCGGTGACTCCTTCGTGGTGACGGTCCGGCACGGCGAGGGCACGCCGCTGCATTCGGTGCGGCTGCGGATGGAGGCCGATCCGATGGTGCTCCGACACGGCCCCACGGCTGTCCTGTACGCGGTCAGCGACGCCATCGTCGACCACTACATCGACGTGGCGAACGAGCTCCAGGTGGACCTGGAGGAGATGGAGGCGGACGTCTTCGCCCCGACGGGCGGGGAGCTGCGCAACACAGCGGCGCGGATCTACACGTTCAAGCGCCAGCTGCTGGAGTTCCGCCGGGCGTCCGGTCCGCTGGCGGCGCCGATGGTCCGTCTGGCGAGTGCGGGCGTGCCGTTCGTGCACGAGCACGCGCAGCCGTTCTTCCGCGATGTCAGCGACCATCTGACGCGGGCGAACGAGCAGGTGGACGGGTTGGACCGGCTGCTGTCGGACATCCTCTCCGCCCATCTCGCGCAGATGGGCGTGCGGCAGAACGACGACATGCGCAAGATCTCGGCCTGGGCTGCGATGGCGGCGGTTCCCACGATGGTCGCGGGGATCTACGGAATGAACTTCGAGTACATGCCGGAGCTGAAGCAGCCCTGGGCGTATCCGGCGGTCATCCTGCTGATGGCCACCGCGGTCTACGGCCTCTACCGCCTGTTCAAGCGCCGCGGCTGGCTCTAGGCCCTGTCCGGGCGATCTTCGAGGACCAGCCTGCGGCGTCAGATGCGTGAGGTCTCCCCAGGCCCCCCAGGGCCGAGGCATGGGGTCTCCCCAGGCCCCCCAGGGCCGAGGCATGGGGTCTCCCCAGGCCCCCCAGGGCCGAGGGGACGCATCGCAAGGCGGCAGGGGCACCGCCCGGCCGGAGGCCGGGGGAGATCACCCTCGTACTGGACGTACATGGGCGCCGACAACACGGCGAGGTGCCGCAGCTGTCGTCGCGGGCCCGACAAGATCGCCCGGACAGGGCCTGAGCGGCCTGCGCGCGAGGGCCCCGGACCAGGTGGTCCGGGGCCCTCGTACGAAGCGGTACGGCTCAGAGGCCGGCGGCCTGGCGCAGCGCGTCCACGCGGTCCGTGCGCTCCCAGGTGAAGTCGGGGAGCTCGCGGCCGAAGTGGCCGTACGCCGCGGTCTGGGCGTAGATCGGGCGCAGCAGGTCGAGGTCGCGGATGATCGCGGCCGGGCGGAGGTCGAAGACGTCCGCGATGGCCTGCTCGATCCTGTCGACGTCCACCGTCGCGGTGCCGAAGGTCTCCACGAACAGACCCACGGGCTCGGCCTTGCCGATCGCGTACGCGACCTGGACCTCGCAGCGGGCGGCGAGACCGGCGGCCACCACGTTCTTGGCGACCCAGCGCATGGCGTAGGCGGCCGAACGGTCCACCTTGGACGGGTCCTTGCCGGAGAACGCGCCGCCGCCGTGGCGGGCCATGCCGCCGTACGTGTCGATGATGATCTTGCGGCCGGTGAGGCCGGCGTCGCCCATCGGGCCGCCGATCTCGAAGCGGCCGGTCGGGTTCACCAGCAGACGGTAGCCCTCGGTGTCGAGCTTGATGCCGTCGTCGACGAGCTCCTTGAGCACGTACTCGACGACGAACTCGCGGATGTCCGGGGCGAGCAGCGAGTCCAGGTCGATGTCGGAGGCGTGCTGGGAGGAGACGACGACCGTGTCGAGGCGGACGGCCTTCTCGCCGTCGTACTCGATGGTGACCTGGGTCTTGCCGTCGGGGCGCAGGTACGGGATGGTCCCGTTCTTGCGGACCTCGGACAGGCGACGGGAGAGCCGGTGCGCCAGGTAGATGGGAAGCGGCATCAGCTCGGGCGTCTCGTCGCACGCGTAGCCGAACATCAGGCCCTGGTCGCCCGCGCCCTGCCGGTCGAGCTCGTCGTCGTCACCCTCGACCCGGTTCTCGTACGCCGTGTCGACACCCTGGGCGATGTCGGGCGACTGGGCGCCGATGGAGACCGAGACGCCGCAGGACGCGCCGTCGAAGCCCTTCTTCGAGGAGTCGTACCCGATCTCGAGGATCTTGTTCCGCACGAGCGTGGGGATGTCGGCGTACGCCTTGGTGGTGACCTCACCGGCGACATGCACGAGGCCGGTGGTGATGAGGGTCTCCACGGCGACCCGGGAGGTCGGGTCCTCGCGCAGAAGCGCGTCGAGAATGGTGTCGCTGATCTGGTCGGCGATCTTGTCGGGGTGACCCTCGGTCACGGACTCCGAGGTGAAGAGACGGCGGGACACATCGCTCCCTGGGGTTGCAGCGGCTGCTGGCTGATCATTGGCGGACCGGCAGGGGGCTGCGCCCCACGACGTTCCGCGACCAGTTTACGGGTCGCGCTCCGCCACCGGACAACCCGTCTCGCGGCTTGGAAGGGCATCTGCCTGCGGTCCAATGGCAAACGGTACGTGGCCGACGCCGGTTCCGGGAGCAATTCGCCAGTTTTCTCCGAATTTCTTCAGCGCCGGGACGACACCCAGAGTTCATCCGAGCCGTGGTGCGACCAGATCCCAGACCGTGTCGGCCAGTGACTCCTTCGGGCCGTAGGGCACCGGGGTCTCGGCGCCGTCGGCGGCGAGCACGACGGCTTCGTTCTCCTCGGACCCGAAAGTCTTGCGCTCGCCCACCTCGTTGACGACGAGCAGATCACAGCCCTTGCGGCGCAGCTTGTCCCGGCCGTTGGCCAGCACATCGTCGGTCTCGGCGGCGAAGCCGACGACGATCTGGCCGGGGTGGGCGCGATCGGCGGAGATCTCGGCGAGGATGTCCGGGTTGCGGACCAGGGCGACGGGCGCGGGCTCCTGCCCGTCCTTCTTCTTGATCTTGCCCTCGGCGTACGCGGCCGGGCGGAAGTCCGCCACCGCCGCGGCCATCACCACGGCATCGGCGTCCGCGGCCGCCTTGAGCACGGCCTCGCGCAGCTGCACGGCGGTGCCGACATGGACGACATCGACGCCCGCCGGGTCCGGGATGCCGGTGTTCGCCTCGATCAGGGTGACGCGCGCGCCACGAGCGGCCGCGGTACGGGCCAGGGCGTAGCCCTGCTTGCCGGAGGAGCGGTTGCCCAGGTACCGGACAGGGTCGAGCGGCTCGCGGGTGCCGCCGGCGCTGACGACGACATGGCGGCCGGCGAGGTCGGGGTCGGTGACGCCGCGGGCGAGGACCCGGCGGCAGACCTCGAACAGCTCGCCCGGCTCGGGAAGCCGGCCCTTGCCGGTGTCGACGCCGGTGAGGCGGCCGCTGGCGGGCTCCACGACCAGGGCGCCGCGGCTGCGCAGCGTGGCGACGTTCTCCTGGGTGGCGGGGTGCTCCCACATCTCGGTGTGCATCGCCGGCGCGAAGACGACCGGACACCGCGCGGTGAGCAGCGTATTCGTCAGCAGGTCGTCAGCGAGGCCGTGAGCGGCCTTGGCCAGCATGTCGGCGGTGGCGGGGGCGACCACGACGAGATCGGCGCCCTGACCGATGCGCACATGCGGGACCTCGTGCACATCGGTCCAGACCTCGGTCGAGACGGGGCGGCCGGACAGCGCCGACCAGGTGGCGGCACCGACGAACTGCAGCGCCGACGCGGTCGGGACGACCTGGACGTCATGGCCGGACTCGGTCAACCGCCGCAGCAGCTCGCAGGCCTTGTACGCGGCGATGCCTCCGCTGACACCCAGAACGACCTTCGGCTTGTCCACTGCGTCTCCCCGCACTCGGATGCGTACGACACGTTCCGTACGACTCCATGCTGCATCACCCTGGGGGAAGGCTCCCCGGGACCCCCCGGTACGCACCACAGGCCCGGCGGATGTTCCGCCGGGCCTGTGGTGAAGAACTGTTGACGCCTACTGGGCCGGGCCCTCGATGGCCTCGGAGGTCAGCAGACCCGCGTTGATCTCACGCAGGGCGATCGAGAGGGGCTTCTCGTGGACGTGGGTGTCCACGAGCGGACCGACGTACTCGAGCAGGCCCTCCCCGAGCTGCGAGTAGTACGCATTGATCTGACGCGCGCGCTTGGCCGCGTAGATCACGAGGCTGTACTTCGAGTCAGTGGCCTCGAGCAGCTCGTCGATCGGCGGGTTGATGATGCCCTCGGGCGCAGTGATGGAAGAGGACACGCTCTAGCCTTCCGAAGAACTTGCAAAAAAGATCGGACAAAAGATCAAACAACTGCCATCAAGGCTAGCAGCTCACGGGCTACGTCCTCGACGGAGGTGTTGACCAGGGTCGTATCGAACTCGGCTTCGGCGGCGAGCTCCACCTTGGCGGCCGCCAGCCGGCGCTCGATGACCTCGGGGGACTCGGTACCCCGACCGGTGAGCCTGCGGACCAGTTCGTCCCAGCTCGGCGGGGCCAGGAAGACCAGCTGGGAGTCCGCCATGGACTCCTTGACCTGGCGGGCACCCTGGAGATCGATCTCCAGCAGCACGGGTTCGCCCGCCTCCAGGCGGTCGAGAACCGCACGGCGCGGCGTGCCGTAGCGGTTGCCCGCGAATTCGGCCCACTCCAGAAGCTCTCCGTTGGCGACGAGCTTGTCGAACTCGTCGTCGGTCACGAAGAAGTACTGGACGCCGTGGCGCTCGCCTGGGCGCGGCTTACGGGTGGTGGCCGACACCGAGAGCCAGACCTCGGGGTGGACCTTGCGCATATGGGCGACGACCGTGCTCTTACCGACCCCGGAGGGGCCGGAGAGCACGGTCAGCCGCGGACGTACCTCTGCTGCCATGCAGCGATTATCCAGGTTCTCGGGAGTGCCCGGGAACGTCAGGCGGCGCCGCCGCCGAACTCGCGCTCGAGGGAGGCGATCTGGTTGGAGCCGAGACCCCGCACGCGGCGGCTCTCGGAGATGCCGAGCCGCTCCATGATCTGCTTGGCGCGGACCTTGCCCACGCCCGGCAGGGACTCGAGCAGGGCGGAGACCTTCATCTTGCCGATGACGTCGTTCTCCTGGCCCTGCTTGATGACCTCGTGGAGCGAGGCGCCGGAGTGCTTGAGTCGATTCTTGACCTCGGCCCGCTCCCGGCGAGCCGCGGCGGCCTTTTCGAGCGCGGCTGCGCGCTGTTCAGGGGTAAGGGGCGGAAGAGCCACGCCTACGTCACCTCGGATGTCGAACTGTCGGATACGGACCGGTGAGGAAGCTGGGTAGCCCCGCACCAGGCGAGCAACGAACAACGCAGATCACCTGCGCTGCATGTTCGCTCTGGTCGGAGACTAGCGGCCATGACCGCTCTCGTCAGCGAGAACAGACGAAAAGTCCTGGTCAGCATCGACCGACCAGGACATTTCCGCCATAACGACCGACATTTGAGCCAAGATTCCGTCAAGGGCGCCGGATCCCGCCCCTGGATCACGCGGAGGCGACGGCCTCGCGCACCTCGTCCGCGAACCGCAGAGCCGCATCGCGCAGCGCCGCCGCGTCCGGACCGTGGCGCAGGACGCCACGGCTGACATTCGGAACGACATTGCGCACCGCCGGGCCGAACACCGCCGGAAGATCCGCGGCATTCGCGCCCTGAGCTCCGATCCCCGGGGCCAGCAGCGGGCCGTTGATGTCCAGATCGAAGGAGGCAAGGTCCCCGAGCGTCGCGCCGACCACCGCGCCGAACGAGCCCATAGGGGTCCGGCCGGCGTTCTCGGCGGCGAGGTGACCCAGCATGGTCGCGCCGACCGAACGGCCGTCCTCACGCACCGCCCGCTGGACCTCCGCGCCCTCCGGGTTGGAGGTCAGGGCCAGCACGAACAGACCGGCGCCGCTCTCCCGGGCCAGCTCCACGGCCGGCTTCAGCGAGCCGTACCCGAGATACGGGGAGACCGTCAGGGCGTCCGAGAACAGCGGCGCGTCCTTGCGCAGGAAGGTCTCGGCGTATGCGGCCATGGTCGAGCCGATGTCCCCGCGCTTGGCGTCCATGACGACCAGCCCGCCGGCCGCGCGGAGATCCGCGACAGCCCGTTCCAGCACGGCGATGCCCTTCGAGCCGAAGCGCTCGAAGAACGCGCTCTGCGGCTTGAAGACGGCGACGTGGTCGGCCAGTGCGTCCACGACCGTACGCGTGAACGTCTCCAGGCCCGCGATGTCGTCGCTCAGGCCCCAGGCGGACAGGAGGGACGCATGCGGGTCGATGCCCACGCACAGCGGGCCGCGGGTGTCCATGGCACGGCGCAGGCGGGCGCCGAAGGGCTCGGTGATGTCGGTCATGGCAGTTCCTCCGTGGATGGTCGCGCACGCGCGCGGTGAAGCGGCGGCCTTGCCGGGGGCGCCGCCGGCGGCAGCCGCAGGACGCCTCCCGGTCCGCTCACGCGTGGTTCTTCGGGGCGGCGGCCCCTACCGCCTCGGCGAGGGTGGCGTACGGGCTGGCCGCCAGGCGGACGGCGAGGCCCTTGTGGATCGCGCGGGCGTAGAACGGGCCCTCGTAGACGAAGGCGCTGTAGCCCTGGACGAGCGTGGCCCCGGCCAGGATGCGCTGCCAGGCGTCCTCGGCGTTCTCGATGCCGCCCACGCCGACGAGCGTGATCCGGTCCCCGACGCGGGCGTACAGACGGCCCAGCACCGCCAGAGAGCGTGCCTTGACGGGAGCGCCGGACAGGCCACCGGTCTCCTTGATCAGCTCGGGCGAGGACTTCAGGCCCAGTCCGTCGCGCGCGATCGTGGTGTTGGTGGCGATGATGCCGTCCAGGCCCAGCTCGACCGCGAGATCGGCGACGGCGTCGACGTCCTCGTCGGCGAGATCGGGGGCGATCTTGACGAGCAGCGGGACCCGGCGGTCGGTGACCGCGCGGTCGGCGGCCTCGCGTACGGCGGTGAGCAGGGGGCGCAGCGACTCGGTCGCCTGGAGGTTGCGCAGCCCTGGGGTGTTGGGTGAGCTGACGTTGACGACGAGATAGTCGGCGTGGGCGGCCAGGCGCTCGGTGGAGGTGACGTAGTCGCCGACGGCCTCGGCCTCCGGGACGACCTTGGTCTTGCCGATGTTGACACCGACGATGGTCCGGCTGTGCTTCTTGCCGAGGGCCGCCTTGCGGGCGGCGAGGCGCGCGGCGACGGCTGCCGAACCCTCGTTGTTGAAGCCCATGCGGTTGATCAGCGCACGGTCCGGTACCAGCCGGAAGAGGCGCTTCTTGGGGTTGCCGGGCTGGGGCTGCGCCGTGACCGTGCCGATCTCGATGTGGTCGAAGCCGAGCATCGCCATGCCGTCGATGGCGACGGCGTTCTTGTCGAAGCCGGCCGCCAGCCCGAAGGGGCCGTGCATCCGCAGGCCGAGTGCCTCGGTGCGCAGCTCCTTGTAGCGGGGGGCGAGGGCGGCGGCGACGAAGGTGCGCAGCACGGGGATGCGGACCGCGAGCCGGATCCAGCGGAAGGCCAGGTAGTGGGCCTCCTCGGGGTCCATCCGCTTGAAGACCAGGTTGAAGAAGAATTTGTACATCTCAGCGGTGTCCTCATGAGGAGGGGGACACCGTTTCCGGTGTCCCCCTCTCGGTTGCTAGTCGCGGGCCGCGGTCAGGTGTTCGGCGTGTTCCTGGAGTGAACGCACGCCCACGTCGCCGTGGTTGAGCGCGTCGATGCCCTGGACGGCGGCGGCGAGCGCCTGGACCGTCGTCAGGCACGGTACGGAGCGGGCCACCGCAGCCGTACGGATGTCGTAGCCGTCGAGGCGGCCTCCGGTGCCGTACGGGGTGTTGACGATGAGGTCGACATCGCCGTCGTGGATCAGCTGGACGATGGTCCGCTCGCCGTTCGGGCCCTCGCCCTCGGACTGCTTGCGCACGATGGTGGCGTGGATGCCGTTGCGCTTGAGCACCTCGGCCGTGCCTGAGGTGGCGAGCAGCTCGAAGCCGTGGGCGACCAGCTCACGGGCCGGGAAGATCATCGAGCGCTTGTCGCGGTTGGCGACCGAGATGAACGCGCGGCCCTTCGTGGGCAGCGGGCCGTACGCACCGGCCTGCGACTTGGCGTACGCCGTGCCGAAGACCGAGTCGATGCCCATGACCTCGCCGGTGGAGCGCATCTCCGGGCCGAGGATGGTGTCGACGCCGCGGCCGTGGATGTCGCGGAAGCGCGACCACGGCATGACCGCCTCCTTGACGGAGATCGGGGCGTCCATGGGGAGCGTGCCGCCGTCGCCGTGCGCCGGGAGGAGGCCCTCGGCACGCAGTTCCGCGATGGTCGCGCCCAGCGAGATGCGGGCGGCGGCCTTGGCCAGCGGCACCGCGGTCGCCTTCGAGGTGAAGGGGACGGTCCGGGAGGCGCGCGGGTTGGCCTCGAGGACGTAGAGGATGTCGCCGGCCATCGCGAACTGGATGTTGATCAGCCCGCGGACGCCGACGCCCTTGGCGATCGCCTCGGTGGAGGCGCGCAGGCGCTTGACGTCGAAGCCGCCCAGCGTGATCGGGGGCAGCGCACAGGCGGAGTCACCGGAGTGGATACCGGCCTCCTCGATGTGCTCCATCACGCCGCCGAGGTAGAGCTCGGTGCCGTCGTAGAGCGCGTCGACGTCGATCTCGATCGCGTCGTCGAGGAAGCGGTCGACGAGGACCGGGCGGCTCGGGGAGATCTCGGTGGACTCGGCGATGTACGTCTCCAGACGCGCCTCGTCGTACACGATCTCCATACCGCGGCCGCCGAGCACGTACGACGGGCGTACGAGCACGGGGTAGCCGATCTCGTCGGCGATGGCCTTGGCACCGGCGAAGGTGGTGGCGGTGCCGTGCTTGGGGGCGGGCAGTCCTGCCTCGGCGAGCACCCGGCCGAAGGCGCCGCGGTCCTCGGCGGCGTGGATGGCCTCCGGGGGCGTGCCGACGACCGGTACGCCGTTGTCCTTGAGGGCCTGGGCGAGGCCGAGCGGGGTCTGGCCGCCGAGCTGGACGACGACACCGGCGATCGGCCCGGCGAGCGACTCCGCGTGGACGATCTCCAGCACGTCCTCCAGGGTGAGCGGCTCGAAGTAGAGCCGGTCGGAGGTGTCGTAGTCGGTGGAGACGGTCTCCGGGTTGCAGTTGACCATCACGGTCTCGTAGCCCGCGTCGCTCAGCGCGAAGGAGGCGTGGACACAGGAGTAGTCGAACTCGATGCCCTGGCCGATACGGTTCGGACCCGAGCCGAGGATGATCACGGCGGGCTTGGTGCGCGGCGCGACCTCGCTCTCCTCGTCGTAGGAGGAGTAGAAGTACGGCGTTTTGGCGGCGAACTCGGCGGCACAGGTGTCGACCGTCTTGTAGACCGGGCGGATGCCGAGCGCGTGCCGTACCTCGCGCACCACGTCCTCGCGCAGTCCGCGGATCTCGCCGATCTGGGCGTCGGAGAAGCCGTGGCGCTTGGCCTCGGCGAGCAGCTCGGGGTCGAGCTTCTCGGCTGCGGCGAGCTCGTCCGCGTACTCCTTGATCAGGAAGAGCTGGTCGACGAACCACGGGTCGATCTTCGTCGCCTCGAAAACCTCTTCGGGACTCGCGCCCGCGCGGATGGCCTGCATGACGGTGTTGATACGGCCGTCCGTGGGGCGCACGGCCTCGCGCAGCAGCTCGTCCTTGTCGCCCGCCTCCCCGGTGAAGGAGAACGGGCTGCCCTTCTTCTCCAGGGAACGCAGGGCCTTCTGCAGTGCCTCGGTGAAGTTGCGGCCGATGGCCATGGCCTCGCCGACCGACTTCATGGTGGTGGTGAGGGTGGCGTCCGCGGACGGGAACTTCTCGAAGGCGAACCGCGGGGCCTTGACCACGACATAGTCGAGGGTCGGCTCGAAGGAGGCCGGGGTCTTCTCGGTGATGTCGTTCGGGATCTCGTCCAGCGTGTAGCCGACGGCGAGCTTCGCGGCGATCTTGGCGATCGGGAAGCCGGTGGCCTTGGACGCGAGCGCCGAGGACCGCGAGACGCGGGGGTTCATCTCGATGACGATGATCCGGCCGTCGTCCGGGTTGACCGCGAACTGGATGTTGCAGCCGCCGGTGTCGACACCGACCTCACGGATGATCGCGATACCGATGTCACGCAGCCGCTGGTACTCGCGGTCGGTCAGCGTCATCGCGGGGGCGACGGTGATCGAGTCGCCGGTGTGCACGCCCATCGGGTCGAAGTTCTCGATGGAGCAGACGACCACGACGTTGTCGTGCTTGTCGCGCATCAGCTCCAGCTCGTACTCCTTCCAGCCGAGGATGGACTCCTCCAGGAGCACCTCGGTGGTCGGGGAGAGCGTCAGTCCCTGGCCGGCGATGCGGCGCAGCTCGCCCTCGTCGTGGGCGAAGCCGGAGCCGGCGCCGCCCATCGTGAAGGAGGGGCGGACGACGACGGGGTAGCCGCCGAGGGTCTCGACGCCCCCGAGCACGTCGTCCATGGAGTGGCAGATGACCGAGCGGGCGGACTCGCCGTGGCCGATCTTGGCGTTGACGGCTTCGACGACGCCCTTGAACAGGTCGCGGTCCTCGCCCTTGTTGATCGCCTCGACATTGGCGCCGATCAGCTCGACGCCGTACTTCTCCAGCACGCCCTGCTCGTGCATGGAGATGGCGGTGTTGAGCGCGGTCTGGCCGCCGAGGGTGGGCAGCAGGGCGTCGGGGCGCTCCTTGGCGATGATCTTCTCGACGAACTCGGGGGTGATCGGCTCGACGTAGGTGGCGTCGGCGATCTCCGGGTCGGTCATGATCGTGGCCGGGTTGGAGTTGACCAGGATGACCCGCAGGCCCTCGGACTTGAGGACGCGGCAGGCCTGGGTGCCGGAGTAGTCGAACTCGGCGGCCTGGCCGATGACGATCGGGCCGGAGCCGATGACCAGGACGGACTGGATATCGGTGCGCTTAGGCACGCTCGGCCTCCATCAGGGATACGAAGCGGTCGAAGAGGTACGCGGCGTCGTGCGGGCCCGCGGCCGCCTCGGGGTGGTACTGGACGCTGAAGGCCGGCTGGTCGAGGAGCCGGAGGCCCTCCACCACGTTGTCGTTCAGGCAGACGTGGGAGACCTCGGCGCGGCCGTAGGGGGTGTCGGAGACCTTGTCGAGGGGGGCCTCGACGGCGAAGCCGTGGTTGTGCGCGGTGACCTCGACCTTGCCCGTCGTGCGGTCCTGCACGGGCTGGTTGATGCCGCGGTGGCCGTACTTGAGCTTGTAGGTGCCGAAGCCGAGCGCGCGGCCGAGCAGCTGGTTGCCGAAACAGATGCCGAACAGCGGGGTCCTGCGCTCCAGGACCGCCCTGACGACGCTCACATCGGCGGTGGCGGGGTCGCCGGGGCCGTTGGAGAGGAAGACGCCGTCCGGGTTCACCGCGTACACGTCGTCGGCGGTGGCGGTGGCGGGAAGGACGTGCACCTCGATGCCGCGCTCGGCCATGCGGTGCGGCGTCATGCCCTTGATGCCGAGGTCGATGGCGGCGACGGTGAACTTCTTCTCACCGATCGCGGGGACGACGTACGGCTCGGTGGTGGCGACCTCGGAGGAGAGGTCGGCGCCCTTCATCTCGGGGGCTTCGAGCACCCTCGCGAGCAGGGTCGCGTCGTCGGCGAGCGCCTCGCCGGAGAAGATGCCGACGCGCATCGCGCCGCGCTCACGCAGATGGCGCGTGAGCGCCCGCGTGTCGATGCCGCTGATGCCGACGATGGACTGGGCGACGAGTTCGTCGTCGAGGGTGCGCCGGGAGCGCCAGTTGGAGCGGACCCGGGCGGGGTCGCGAACGACGTATCCGGCGACCCAGATCTTCTTCGACTCGTCGTCCTCGTCGTTGACGCCGGTGTTGCCGATGTGCGGCGCGGTCATCACGACCACCTGGCGGTGGTAGGAGGGGTCGGTGAGCGTTTCCTGGTAGCCGGTCATACCGGTGTTGAACACCGCCTCGCCGAAGGTCTCCCCCACGGCCCCGTAGGCACGGCCGCGGAAGGTGCGGCCGTCCTCCAGGACGAGTACGGCGGGAGCTTTGCCGGCTCCCCGGGTGGAGATCGTCATCGTGCGGTGCCTTCCGTCGTGTGGGTCATGGCTTCGGGGGTGCCGGGGGTCGTCCCCGGAATGAGGGCGGCCAGGGCCTCGACCCAGGCGATGTGCTCCGCCGCATGGTCGGAGCGGAACCCGGAGTCGATCAGCTTGTCGCCGTGCGCCCAGGTGATGACGAGCAGTCCGCCTTCGGCGAGGACCTTGCCCGCGATGCCCTTGTCGAGGCGGGCCTCGCGCAGCGCATGACTCGGTACGAAGAAGTCCTGCGCGCCGGGCCGTACGACATCCAGGCCCGCGTCGGTGAGCCGGAGCTCGACGCGGCTGCGGACGCCCAGGCCGTGGGCGACGATCCGGTCGAGCCACTGCCCCGCGGTCGTCGAGCCGTGGTAGCGGCCGCTCATCGTCAGTTTCGCCTCGCCCGGCTCTTCCGGCGCGCCGGGCAGCTCGGGCAGGTCCGACTGGAGGCTGCCGCGCCACTTCCAGCCCTGGCGCATCAGCCAGTAGACGAAGGCGATGAAGAGCAGGAGTCCGGCGACCCAGGAGAGGCGGGCGGCCCAGTCGGTCACCTCCGCCGACTTCTGCTCGGCGGCCAGATTGATCAGTGCAGGTGTCACGCCAGCTTCCCGTCCACGACCGTTGCCCGGCCCCGCAGGAAGGTGTGGGTGACGCGCCCGGGCAGCTCGCGGCCCTCGTAGGGGGTGTTGCGGCTGCGGGAGGCGAAGCCCGCGGGGTCCACCACTCCACGGTATGCCGGATCGACCAGGGTGAGGTTCGCGGGCTCACCTGCCGAGACGGGACGGCCGTGCCCCTTGGCCTGTCCGATCTGCGCGGGCTTGAACGACATCCGGTCGGCGACGCCGGCCCAGTCCAGGAGCCCGGTCTCGACCATCGTCTGCTGGACGACGGACAGCGCCGTCTCCAGGCCGACCATGCCCATGGCGGCCGCGGCCCACTCGCAGTCCTTGTCCTCGTGCGGGTGCGGGGCGTGGTCCGTGGCGACGATGTCGATCGTGCCGTCGGCGAGCGCCTCGCGCAGCGCCAGGACGTCGCGCTCGGTGCGCAGCGGCGGGTTGACCTTGTAGACGGGGTTGTACGAGCGGACCAGTTCGTCGGTCAGCAGCAGGTGGTGCGGGGTGACCTCGGCGGTGACGTCGATCCCGCGGGACTTGGCCCAGCGCACGATCTCGACCGAGCCGGCCGTCGACAGGTGGCAGATGTGCACCCGGGAGCCGACGTGCTCGGCGAGCAGGACGTCACGGGCGATGATCGACTCCTCGGCGACGGCGGGCCAGCCGCCGAGTCCCAGCTCTGCGGAGACGATGCCCTCGTTCATCTGGGCGCCCTCGGTGAGACGGGGTTCCTGCGCGTGCTGGGCGACCACGCCGCCGAAGGCCTTCACGTACTCCAGAGCGCGGCGCATGATCACGGCGTCGTCGACGCACTTGCCGTCGTCGGAGAAGACGGTGACGCCGGCAGCCGAGTCGTGCATCGCGCCGAGCTCGGCGAGCTTCTTGCCCTCAAGTCCCACGGTGACGGCCCCGATGGGCTGGACGTCGCAGTAGCCGGACTCCTTGCCGAGCCGGAAGACCTGCTCGACCACGCCGGCGGTGTCGGCGACCGGGAAGGTGTTGGCCATGGCGAACACGGCCGTGTAGCCGCCGCTTGCGGCCGCGCGCGTACCGGTGAGGACGGTCTCGGAGTCCTCGCGACCGGGCTCACGGAGGTGGGTGTGCAGGTCGACGAGGCCGGGCAGCAGGATCCTGCCCTCGGCCTCGACCACCGTCGCATCGCCGGCCTTGATGCCCGTCCCGACCTGAGCGATGGTCTCGCCGTCGATCAGGACGTCCTGGGCGTCGCCCCCGAGCACCTTCGCACCACGGATAAGGATCTTGCTCATGGTTCTTACTTCTCCTCGGTACGGGTGGTGGTGGCCGGCTCGTTGCCGCCCAGAAGCAGGTACAGGACGGCCATGCGGATGGAGACACCGTTGGCGACCTGCTCGACGACCGTGCACCGGTCGGAGTCGGCGACCTCGGCGGTGATCTCCATGCCGCGGACCATGGGCCCGGGGTGCATCACGATGGCGTGCTCGGGCATCCGCGCCATGCGATCGCCGTCCAGGCCGTAGCGGCGCGAGTACTCGCGCTCGGTCGGGAAGAAGGCGGCGTTCATCCGCTCGCGCTGGACGCGCAGCATCATGACGGCGTCGGACTTGGGCAGTGTGCTGTCCAGGTCGTACGAGACCTCGCAGGGCCAGGTCTCGACTCCGACCGGCACCAGCGTGGGCGGGGCGACGAGGGTGACCTCGGCGCCGAGGGTGTGCAGCAGGTCGACATTGGACCGGGCGACGCGGCTGTGCAGGATGTCGCCGACGATCGTGATCCGCTTGCCGTCCAGGTCCCGGCCGATGCCGTCGTCCTTGCCGACCAGGCGGCGGCGCATGGTGAAGGCGTCGAGCAGGGCCTGCGTGGGGTGCTGGTGGGTGCCGTCGCCCGCGTTGATGACGGCGGCGTCGATCCAGCCGGAGGTGGCGAGGCGGAAGGGGGCTCCGGAGGCGCCGTGCCGGATGACGACGGCGTCGACGCCCATCGCCTCCAGGGTCTGGGCGGTGTCCTTGAGGGACTCGCCCTTGGAGACCGAGGATCCCTTGGCGCTGAAGTTGATCACATCGGCGGACAGGCGCTTCTCGGCAGCCTCGAACGAGATCCGGGTCCGGGTCGAGTCCTCGAAGAAGAGGTTGACGACGGTACGGCCGCGCAGGGTCGGAAGCTTCTTGATCGGCCGGTCGGCGACCCGGGCCATCTCCTCGGCGGTGTCGAGGATGAGGACGGCTTCGTCGCGGGTGAGGTCGGCGGCCGAGATGAGGTGGCGCATCATCTGGGAGTTTTCTCCAGGTCTGTGGAGGTTGTGACGACATGCGGGCACGCAGGGCGACCCGCCGTACGCAAGGGGTGGGTCGTACGGGGGCGCTACTGCCCGCCTGCCGGGGCGGTCTCCTTCACACCGAGCAGCACGGTGTCGCGACCGTCCTCCTCGGCGAGCTGGACCATGACCGTCTCCCGCAGCGACGTGGGGAGGTTCTTGCCGACGTAGTCGGCGCGGATGGGCAGCTCACGGTGGCCGCGGTCGACGAGGACGGCGAGCTGCACCGCGCGGGGGCGGCCGATGTCGCCGAGCGCGTCGAGGGCGGCGCGGATGGTGCGGCCGGAGAAGAGAACGTCGTCGACGAGGACGACCAGGCGGCCGTCGATGCCGTCACCGGGGATGTCGGTGCGGGCGAGCGCGCGGGCGGGCCGCATACGCAGGTCGTCCCGGTACATCGTGGTGTCGAGCGAGCCGACTGCCGTCTTGCGGCCGGTGATCGATTCGAGCTTGTCGGCGAGCCGGCGGGCGAGATGGACCCCGCGGGTCGGGATGCCGAGGAGCACCACGTCGTCGGCGCCCTTGGCGCGTTCGACGATCTCGTGGGCGATGCGGGTCAGTACCCGCGCGATGTCGGGCGCCTCGAGGACGGGGCGGGCCACATCGGAGCTGTTGTGCGTGTCCATATGAAACGGACCTCCTTCTCCGCCTCACGGGACGGACCTTAAAGGACGTCGGAAATTGCGGCCTCCACGTTACCAGGGCCCGCTGCCGGCTCCTGATCCGCCCCCGGTACCCCGGCCGGCCGAAAGCGGTCCGGACCGTTCGGCTTGACTCACCCAAGTCACGCTGCGTAACCTCACAGTGAGTGACCAGCCGCGCGGCGGAGCCGCACGTCGACACAGTGTCCGGGGAGCTATATGTCCAGCGAATACGCAAAACAGCTCGGGGCCAAGCTCCGCGCCATCCGCACCCAGCAGGGCCTTTCCCTCCACGGTGTGGAAGAGAAGTCGCAGGGCCGCTGGAAGGCCGTGGTGGTCGGTTCGTACGAGCGCGGCGACCGTGCCGTGACCGTGCAGCGGCTCGCCGAGCTGGCGGACTTCTACGGCGTCCCGGTACAGGAACTGCTTCCCGGCACCACGCCGGGCGGGGCCGCCGAGCCGCCGCCGAAGCTCGTCCTGGACCTGGAGCGCCTGGCGCACGTGCCCCAGGAGAAGGCCGGCCCGCTGCAGCGCTATGCGGCCACGATCCAGTCCCAGCGTGGTGACTACAACGGCAAGGTGCTGTCGATCCGCCAGGACGACCTGCGCACCCTGGCCGTGATCTACGACCAGTCGCCCTCGGTCCTGACCGAGCAGCTGATCAGCTGGGGCGTGCTGGACGCGGACGCGCGCCGCGCCGTGGCTCATGAGGAGAGCTGAGAAGCAGCCGCCATCACTTCAGAAAAAACGTCACCTCCGAGGGCGGGCCTGGTCTGACCGGGTCCGCCCTCCGACGTCTGTCCCGTTTGCAGACCGTCCCCGGACGCGGTAAAGACGGCCGAGCGCCTCGGGAAGCAGGCTTTCCCGGGCGGGTCCGCGGAGTACGGCGAGCACCGGCGCCACCCCCGTCGTGAGGCGCACCCTCTCCCCCGGCGTGGCGCCACGGCGACCTCGTCGGGCGCCGGCGCCGTCCGGCGTCCGGCTGCGCCGCAGCGGCCGCAGGAGCGGCAGCGATCGCGGGACCGTCCTCGGCCGGGGCTCTGGCGGCCGAGCTTTGGCCACGGCTCGGGCGAGCACGCCGGGACGGTTCGCCTCTCGCTTCCGGGTGTGCCGGGGGCGCTGCGGCCGGAGCCTCCTGGCATGCATCAGGCCCGAAGCAGAAGGCGAACAACCTTCTGCTTCGGGCCTGATGAGACCGGCCACCGCTAGTCGCGGCGCAGGCTCGGCTTGAGGTCCTTGAACCGGCCCAGCAGACCGTTCACGAACGACGGAGACTCGTCGGTGGAGAACTCCTTGGCGAGCTGGACCGCCTCGTCGATCACGACAGCGTCCGGGGTCTCGTCCATCCACACCAGCTCGAACGCGCCGAGCCGGATGATGTTCCGGTCGACGACCGGCATCCGGTCGAGCGTCCAGCCGACCGAGTAGGTGCTGATGAGTTCGTCGATGCGGTCCGCGTGCTGCGCGTACCCCTCGACGAGCTCCATCGTGTATTCGGCGACCGGTGGCTGCCGGTCGTCGGACCGCGAGTGCCTGACCCAGTCCGCGAGGACGGTCTGCACGGACGCCCCGCGCTGATCGGCCTCGAAGAGGATCTGGAAGGCACGCTTACGGGCCTTGTTGCGGGCAGCCACGGTTAGCTGTTCACCCGGCCGAGGTAGTCGCTCGTACGGGTGTCGACCTTGATCTTCTCGCCGGTGGTGATGAAGAGCGGGACCTGGATCTGGTGACCGGTCTCCAGCGTGGCCGGCTTGGTGCCACCGGTGGAACGGTCGCCCTGGACACCCGGCTCGGTCTCCTGGATGACCAGCTCGACGGCGGCCGGGAGCTCGACGTAGAGCACCTCGCCCTCGTGCGTGGCGACGGTGGCGGTGAAGCCCTCGATCAGGAAGTTGGCGGCGTCACCGACGGAGGCGCGCGAGACATGCAGCTGGTCGTAGGTCTGCATGTCCATGAAGACGAAGTATTCGCCGTCCATGTACGAGAACTGCATGTCGCGGCGGTCGACGGTGGCCGTCTCGACCTTCACACCGGCGTTGAACGTCTTGTCGACGATCTTGCCGGAGAGCACGTTCTTGAGCTTGGTGCGCACGAAGGCCGGGCCCTTGCCGGGCTTGACGTGCTGGAACTCGACGACGGACCACAGCTGGTCGTTGTCGAGCTTGAGCACCATGCCGTTCTTGAGGTCGTTCGTGGAAGCCACGGTTGCGGAATCTCCTGGACTGACGCTGGTGGACGACCCAGTGGCTGCCTGTGGCGCGCTACAGCGCGAGCAGCTCCTTGGTCGTGATGGTGAGTAGCTCGGGTCCGCCGTCCGCCTCCTGGCGCACGACGAGCGTGTCATCGATCCGGACGCCGCCCCGGCCCGGGAGGTGAACCCCCGGTTCGACGGTGACCGGCACACAAGTGTCCAGTTTACCCATGGCCGCAGGGGCCAGCTGCGGGTCCTCGTCGATTTCGAGCCCGACGCCGTGCCCCGTGCGGGCCGCGAGGGCCACCCCTTGACCGGCCCCGTCGAGGATCTGGCGGGCGGCGCGGTCCACATCGCGGTATGCCGCGCCGGGTACCAGAGCTTCGCGGCCGGCCCGCTGAGCGGCGAAGACGAGTTCGTACAGCTCGATCTGCCAGTCCGCCGGCGTCGTGCCGATCACGAAGGTACGGCCGATCTCACAGCGGTAGCCGCGGTAGTTCGCGCCGAGACAGACGGAGAGGAAGTCACCCTCCTCGACCCTCCTGTCGGTGGGACGGTGCCCCGCCCGCCCGGCGTTCGGCCCCGTGGCCACGGAGGTCGCGAAGGCGGGCCCGTCCGCGCCGTGGTCGACGAGCCGCCGTTCGAGCTCGAGCGCCAGATGCCGCTCGGTACGGCCGACGAGGATGGATTCGAGCAGCTCGCCGAGGGCCTGGTCGGTGATCTCCGCGGCGATGCGCAGGCAGGCGATCTCGTCCTCGTCCTTGACGATCCGCTGCTGTTCGACCGCGAGCGCGAGGTCGTCGAGGCGCAGCCGCGGCGCCACGGAGCGCAGCGCGCGATGCCGGGCGACGGTCAGATGGTGCTCCTCGACGGCCAGCGACTCCACCCCGGTGCCGCGCGCCATCTCGGCGGCGGCGACGGCCGCGTCACTGGCCGAGGTGGGCAGGGCGGTCAGCCGCACCTCCTCGTCGAGCCGCCCGTCGGCGGGATCGCCGCTGGGCGTACGGGGACACAGCAGCATGTCCTCGTCGGGCCCGAGCAGCAGCACGGCACCGGGCGGGGCAGCGCCCGCGAGGTAGCGGACGTTGGCGGGCCGGGAGACGAGGGCCGCGGCACTACCGGTCGCGGCGCACCGGTCACGCAGCCGGCTACGGCGGACGCCATACACCTCTGACATTCTCCGAGCGTACGAGCGATGCGGCGGCTCGGCCCGGTCAGCGCGTCCGGACGGGGTGCGCCTCGGCGTCGGACGTGCCCCTGCCCGCACCTTTCCGGCAGCGGGGCGCGGCTACCAGCTCGGAGGGCTCGCTATCGCGCGCGCCAGGACGTCGTCCAGGACGCGGGCCGTGGTCTCCACGTCGTACGTGGAGTTGTCGATGATCGGCAGGCCCGATCCGTACCAGCCCGCCATCCGGCCGTGGATACCCGCCACCTCCTCGTCCGACAGGCGGCGGTTGCCGCTGCGCTCGGCATTGCGCTCCAGCACGATCTCGAGGCCCGGGAGCAGGACGACGGGCAGCAGGCCGGGGCCGACATGGCGCTTCCAGCCGCCGAGGCCCACGACGGGGCGGTCCGGGAACACGGCGTCGTCGAGGATGCACGAGATGCCGTTGGCAAGGAAGTTGCGGGCGGCGAAGCCGCAGGTTCGGCGTGCGAGCCGGTACTGCGCCTCGGAGTTCTCGTTCCACCCGGACTGGGGGTCGGCGAAGCCCGAGCAGACCCATTCGCGCACGTCGTCGAGGCTGATGTGGGCGGTGGGCACCCGGCGCGTACCGGCCCAGTGCCGGGCCACGGTCGTCTTGCCCGCGCCGGCCGGGCCGATGAGCAGTACGGCCAGCATGGTCGCACCGGTGCCGGTGTCGGCGGGCGGTGGTGCCGGCATGGGAACCGGCCCGCCCGGCGGCAGTTGGATGTGGCCCGTGTGCTCGCGGGAGGGCGCGGAGGGGTGGTACGGGGCGGGGGCGCTCCAGCCGGGGCCCGGCGGCTGCCCCTGCGGCGGTGCCGGAGGGGGCGGTGGTCCGGAGGGAGCCCCGGCCGGCCGCGGAGGCAAAGGCCCTGCGGGAGCGCCGGGCGCGGGCGGCGGTGGCCCTGCGGGAAGGTGGGGAACCGGCCCCGGGTGCTGGGCGCTGTGTGTCCATCCGGCCGGTCCCTGCCCCGGTCCGTGGGGCGGCGGCAGCGGAGCCCCCACTGCGTGCTGCATCCGGTGCCACTCCGTCTCGTGCGACTGACGCTGGTCAGGGCGGCATCGGCCGCCTTGTTCCCGAACGGTACCCCCTGGATCACCGCTCGCACGCGGCCCGTTCCCGGCCGCCACTGCGGCAACGACCGGGAACGGCACAAAGTGCCAGGGGGCCGGTCAGCCGCCGAGTTCCTCCGCCAGCGCGCGCAGAGCGAGCCGGTAGGAGCCGATCCCGAAACCGGCGACCGTGCCGCTGGCCACCGCGGCGACCACCGACGTGTGCCGGAACGACTCCCGGGCGTACGGGTTCGAGATGTGCACCTCGATCAGCGGGGCGGTCCGCTGAGCGGCGGCGTCGCGCATCCCGTACGAATAGTGCGTGAAGGCACCGGGGTTGAGAACGACCGGAATTGAACCGTCCGCC
The DNA here is from genome assembly GCF_040613775.1 of Streptomyces sp. NPDC006208. Taxonomy (NCBI): domain Bacteria; kingdom Bacillati; phylum Actinomycetota; class Actinomycetes; order Kitasatosporales; family Streptomycetaceae; genus Streptomyces; species Streptomyces sp. NPDC006208. The sequence continues at coordinate 32,788 of NZ_JBEXSW010000050.1, forward strand.
GCCTCGTGCAGCCAGCGGATCAGCTCTCCCTCGTCGTTGGTCTCGCGCACGTCGACGTCGAAGCCGAGCTCCTTGCCGAGCTGACGGCACGCCTCGACCAGGCCGGCGTAGGACGTCGAGCCGTACACATCGGGCTCGCGGGATCCGAGCCGGCCCAGGTTGGGACCGTTCAGCACGAGCACCTGGCGGGTCACGCGGAGACCTCCCCGTACGCGGCGAGGAGCACGGCCGGGTCGGGGCCTTCGAGGACGGTCGGCTTGGCAAGGCCGTCGAGGACGATGAAACGCAGCAGGCTGCCGCGGGACTTCTTGTCGACCTTCATGGTCTCCAGCAGCTTGGGCCACTGGTCGCCGCGGTAGGTCAGCGGCAGCCCGACGGATGCAAGGACGCTGCGGTGCCGGTCCGCGGTGGCGTCGTCGAGCCGCCCGGCCAGCCGGCCGAGCTCGGCGGCGAAGACCATGCCGACGGACACCGCCGCGCCGTGGCGCCACTTGTAGCGCTCGTTCTTCTCGATGGCGTGGGCGAGGGTGTGCCCGTAGTTGAGGATCTCGCGCAGTCCGGACTCCTTGAGGTCGCTCGAGACGACCTCGGCCTTGACCTGGATCGCACGCTCGATCAGCTCGGCGGTGTGCGGCCCGGCGGGCGTACGCGCCCCCTGCGGGTCCGCCTCGACGAGATCGAGGATCACCGGGTCGGCGATGAACCCGGCCTTGATGATCTCGGCCATTCCGCTGACGTAGTCGTTGACCGGAAGCGAGTCGAGCGCGGCCAGGTCGCACAGCACTCCGGCCGGCGGGTGGAACGCGCCGACGAGGTTCTTGCCCTCGGCGGTGTTGATCCCGGTCTTGCCGCCGACCGCCGCGTCCACCATGCCGAGCACGGTGGTCGGCACGGTGATCCAGCGCACTCCGCGCAGCCAGGTCGCCGCGACGAACCCGGCGAGGTCGGTCGTGGCGCCACCACCGACACCCACGACGACATCGGTGCGGGTGAAGCCGGTCTGGCCGAGCGCCTTCCAGCAGTACGCGGCGACCTCGGCGGTCTTGGCCTCCTCGGCATTGGGCACCTGGATGGCAACGGCCTCGTACCCCTGCGCGGCGAGGTCACCGCGCAGCGCCTCACCGGTCTCGGCGAGCGCCTCGGGGTGGATGACGGCCACACGCTGGGCCCTGGTCCCGATCAGGCCGGGCAGCTCGCCGAGCAGCCGCCGGCCGACGAGCACGTCGTACGGGTCGGTGCCCGCGGTGCCGCCGACCTGGATACGCGTCACTGCCTGCTCCGTCATGATGTCTCTTCCTTGCCGGGGGTCCGGGGGGCGTCCCCCGGGGAATGCGGCAACTCCAGTGCGTCGAGGACCGCCTGGGCGACCTCTTCAGGGGTGCGGTCGTCGGTGGCCACCACGACCCGGGCCACCTCGGTGTACAGATGACGCCGGGCCTCCATCAGCTCGCGCCACTGGCGGCGCGGGTTGACGGCGAGTAGCGGGCGGGCCGTGTTCAGCCCGACGCGCCTGACGGCCTCCTCGACGTCCATCGAGAGATAGGCGACGGGCAGCCCCGCGAGCAGTTCCCGGGTTCCTTCGTCGAGGATGGCGCCGCCGCCGAGGGCGAGCACGCCCGTGTGCTCGGCGACCGCGGTCCGCACCGCGGCGCGCTCCAGCGCACGGAAGTGGGGCTCGCCGTCCTCGATGAAGATGTCCGAGATCTCCCGGCCCTCGGCCGCGACGATGTCGGCGTCGGTGTCCCGGTAGGGCACGCGGAGCCGGCCGGCGAGCAGCTCGCCGACCGTGGACTTGCCCGAGCCCATCGGCCCGATCAGGACGATCAGCGGCGCGCTCACCGGATGTGCAGGTGGTCGAGGTAGGACCGGACGTTGCGCCGGGTCTCGGTGACGCTGTCGCCGCCGAACTTCTCCGCGACGGCGTCCGCGAGCACCAGCGCGACCATGGCCTCGGCGACGATTCCGGCAGCGGGCACCGCACAGACGTCGGAACGCTGGTGGTGGGCCGCGGCAGGCTCGCCCGTCTCGACGTCGACGGTCCGCAGGGCCCGCGGCACGGTCGCGATCGGCTTCATCGCGGCGCGCACGCGCAGCAGCTCACCGGTGGACATCCCGCCTTCGGTGCCTCCCGAGCGGCCGGAGGTCCGCTTGATGCCGTCCTCGGTCGGGACGATCTCGTCATGCGCCTTGGAGCCGGGCACCCGGGCGAGCTCGAAGCCGTCGCCGACCTCGACGCCCTTGATCGCCTGAATGCCCATCAGGGCGGCAGCGAGCCGGGCGTCCAGGCGGCGGTCCCAGTGGACGTGCGAGCCGAGGCCTACGGGCACCCCGTAGGCGAGCACCTCGACCACACCACCGAGGGTGTCGCCGTCCTTGTGGGCCTGGTCGATCTCCGCGACCATCGCCTTCGAGGCGTCCGCGTCCAGGCAGCGGACCGGATCCGCGTCCAGCTTCTCCACGTCGGCGGGCGTCGGGTAGACGCCGTACGGGGCCCTGGCCGCGGCCAGCTCCACGACGTGGGAGACGATCTCGATGCCGGCCGTCTCCTTCAGGTAGGAGCGGGCGACCGCGCCGAGCGCGACCCTGGCCGCGGTCTCGCGGGCGCTGGCGCGCTCCAGGATCGGCCGGGCCTCCTCCAGCGCGTACTTCTGCATACCGGCCAGGTCGGCGTGGCCGGGCCGGGGCCGGGTCAGCGGCGCGTTACGGGCGAGCTGGGCCAGCTCGTCGGGGTCGACGGGGTCGGCCGCCATGACCTTCTCCCACTTGGGCCACTCCGTGTTGCCCACCATGACCGCGACCGGCGATCCCATGGTCAGACCGTGCCGCACACCGCCGAGGAAGGTGACCTCGTCGCGCTCGAACTTCATCCGGGCACCGCGTCCATAGCCGAGGCGGCGCCGGGCGAGGTGGTCCGCCACCATTTCGGTGGTGACGGGGACACCGGCGGGAAGACCCTCCAGCGTCGCCACCAGTGCGGGTCCGTGCGACTCGCCCGCGGTCAGCCAACGCAACCTGCTCAACGGTGCTCCTCATGCTCGCGCCTGCAACTGCGACGGCGCGGCCTGGGGGCACCTCCCAGCGGTAGCTGGGGAGCGCGGCCCTGCCCCGCCTGACTCGATCCTCCCACGTCCGGGCGGATCGCCCGGCCACCGGTCCATCAGGCGGACGGGGCGTGGACAGCCCGAAGGCCGGTCCCCGGGGCCCGGGGACCGGCCTTCGGGACCCGGTCTCAGTCGCCGTCGCGACGCTGCTGCGGAGCATACGAGCCGAGGAAGTTCGCGCCGCTCGGCTCCTGGCGGGCGGGCTGCGGGTCCTGCGCCGGCGAAGCCGGCGCGTACGGGCCGAGGTAGTCGGCTCCGCTGCCCTGGCCGGCCGACGGCACGACGACGGGCTGCCCGGTCCGTGCCGCCCGCCGCTCGGCGATCTTCTTCCGGAGCGATTGGATCCAGCCGAACACGACGAGGAGGACGATCAGGCAGAGCAGCGGGATCTCCAGCCAGTCGGGCAGGAACGAGATCAGGCCCTCGAAGATGTTCTTGGCGATCGATGCCTGCGGCTGACCGGTTTCCATGGCCGGGCTCCCCCTGTGCTGTTGACGTGCTCCTGCATGAACGCGCAGATACTAGCGGGATTCGAGCGCTTGTTCACCAGCAATACGCATCGCCTGCAGCGGGGCAGGCGAACGGCCCGTCATCTGCTCGACCTGGAGCACCGCCTGGTGGACCAGAAGGTCGAGTCCTCCTACCACCGCACCGCCGCGCCGCGACCAGGCGGCCGCGAGCGGGGTGGGCCAGGGTTCGTACAGCACGTCGAAGAGCGTCCCCGGCCCGTCGGGCACGGCGGTGGCGAGAGCGTCGGTCGTCCCCGCCGGAGTCGTCGCGATCACCAGCGGCGCCGCGAAGGCGCCGGGCGCCTCGGCCCAGTCGGCGGTGCGCACGTCGAGGCCCAGGCGCTCGCCCCACCCACGCATCTCCTGAGCGCGCGCCTCGCTGCGGACGTAGGCAGTGACCGGCCCCGTACAGATACGGGACAGTGCGGCGAGCGCCGATGCGGCGGTGGCGCCCGACCCGAGGACGGCGGCCGACTCCACCTTCCCCACACCCCGCTCGCGCAGGGCGGCGACCATACCGGGGATGTCCGTGTTGTCGCCGAGGCGCCTGCCGTCCTCGGTGATGACGACGGTGTTGACGGCCTCCACGGAGGCAGCGGTGTCGCTGATGCCGTCCAGGAGCGGAATGACCGCCCGCTTGAGCGGCATGGTCAGCGACAGCCCGGCCCATGTGCTGTCGAGCTTCTTCATGAAGTCGGCGAGCCGGAACTCGTCCACCTCGAACCGCTCGTACGACCAGTCGGTGAGGCCCAGCTCCGCGTAGGCGGCGCGGTGCAGCACAGGCGACAGGGAGTGCGTGATGGGAGAGCCGAGGACCGCCGCTCGCCGGACGTCAGTTCTTCCGGTCATTGAACTTGTCCCTCAGCCGCTGGAACTCGGCATACGTCTTGGCGAACTCGGTCTTCTTCTGGCCATCGGTGGCCACGAAGTACAGCCAGCCGTCCTTCGTCGGGTTCAGCGCCGCCGCGAGCGCATCATTGCCCGGATTGCTGATGGGCCCGGGGGTCAGACCCCTCTGCGTGTACGTGTTGTACGGGTCCTGGTTGTTGTTGACCTCGTCCTCGGTGAGGTCGATCTTGCTCTGACCCTTGAGGTAGTTGAACGCCGAGTCGAACTGGAGCAGTTGGTTCGTCTCGGTGTTGGTGGGCTTCAGGCGGTTGTAGACGACCTCGGACATCTTGCGGAAGTCGTCGTGCGTCTTGCCCTCGACCTGGACCAGGCTCGCGAGCGTGAGCAGCTCCCACGGGTTCTTGAGCCCCAGGCCCTTTGCCTTCTTCTCCAGGCCGGCCTTCTCGTACTCCTTGTCGGCCCGGGCGACCATCTCCTTGAGGAGGGCCTCGGGCTTGGTTCCCTTGGGGAGCGGATAGCTGGCCGGGAAGAGGAAACCTTCCAGCGGGTCCTTGACGTCGCGGTGGCCGGTCGCCCACTTGGGCAGGCCCAGGTTCTTGGCCTTGGCGGTCGCGACCGATTTCGTGGTGCCTGCCTTGAGCTCGAGCTCCTTGTCGATCTGTTCGTAGATCTGACTGTTGCGCTGGCCCTCGGGAATGATCAGGACGTTACGGCTCTCCGGGTTGAGCATCAGGGCGACCGCGCTCTTCGCCGACATGCCCTTCTTCAGGAGGTAGGCACCGTCCTGGATGGAGTTCCCGTCAGGGTTCTGGCTCTGGGCGGACACGAACGCGTCGACGCTCTTGACCACACCGGCGGCCTTGAGAATGTTGCCGATCTCGTAGCCGGTGGCTCCCTTGGGAATCGTCACGGCTGCGGAACCGCTGCCGCTGCCGTCGTAGTCCGGTGCCCCGCCGAACTGCTCCTGCCAGAACTGGTAGCCGAAGTAGGCGGCACCGCCGAGGCCGCCGACGAGGACCGTGGCGACGAGGAGGCAGGCCATGCCGTTGCGGCCCTTTTTCTTGCCCTTGCCCCCGCGCTCGCGTCCGCCGTCGTCGCGACGCCGATCGCCCGAGTCGTCGTCGTACTCGTACTCGTCGTCATCGTCATCGTCGCGGCCGCCGGCGCCGGTGAAGAAGGGGTGGTTCTCCGCCTGCGAGTCCTCCGCGTCCCAGTCCGGCGCGGGGTCGGGTTCGGGCTGCCGCCTGCGGTTCGGGGGCTCCGGTGGCGGATAGGCCTGGGGAGTGCCGTAGTAGTCGGCCTCCTGCGGGCTGCCGTAGCCGGGTGCCGGCTGTCCCGCGTAGGTGCCCGTCGGATCGGCGCCGTACGGCATGACCGGGTGCTGTCCCGTGTCCCAGGCGCCGGTGTACTGCTGCTGCTGATACTGCTGCTGGCCCTGGCCCTGGCCCTGGCCGTACGACTGCGGCGCCTGCGGGTGGTACTGCTGCTGGCCCTGACCGTACTGCTGCGGGGCCTGCTGGGGGTACTGCTGCCCGGGCTGCTGACCGTACTGCTGCTGACCCTGACCGTACGGATCCTGGCCGTACTGCTGGTGGCCGTAGCTCTGCTGATGCGGGTCCTGAGGCGTGCCGTACTGCTGCGGCTGCTGCGGGTACTGCTGCTGCGGCTGGCCGCCGTACGGGGCATGGCCGTCGGCCTGCTGCCCTCTCCACCCCTGGTCCCCGTACAAGGGATCCTCGGGATGCCACGGTTCGGAGCCCGGGCCCCGGCCATACTCAGTCATCGATCCCCTAGCGGCCGCGAGACAGGGCGCGTGTCGGTCCCGCCTCTCTCTGCTGTGCGGCAGCTGTTCGAACCGCCGCACCGCGCGGAACGTTACCGTATCGCGATCAGATGACCACTTCGACGCCCTCGCCGGGCGGATTACCGGATACCCGTTCAGACTCAAGAGCATTCTGAAGGATGATCACAGCGGCCGCCTGATCGATGACCGACCTGCCCTTTTTCGACTTCACGCCCGAGGCGCGCAGCCCCTGGCCGGCCGTCACTGTGGTCATCCTCTCGTCGACCAGTCGTACCGGAACCGGGGTGACGCCCCGCGCCAACTCCTGGGCGAAGACACGGACCTTGGCCGCGGCCGGGCCCTCCCCGCCGCTGAGCGAGCGGGGCAGGCCGACCACGACCTCGATCGGCTCGTACTCCTCGACCAGCTGCCGCAGCCGCCGGTGGGCGGCCGGGACATCACGTCCCGGCACGGTCTCCACCGGCGTCGCGAGGACCCCGTCGGGGTCGCACGAGGCGACCCCGATACGGGCGTCCCCGACATCGATCGCGAGGCGTCGGCCGCGGCGCATGCCCACCGTCACGCGGTCTCGGCGACGAGGCGCTCGACGGCGGCCACGGCTTCGCCGATGGCCTGCGGGTTCTGGCCGCCGCCCTGGGCGACGTCCGGCTTGCCGCCACCGCCGCCGCCGAGGGTCTTGGCGGCCGCACGGACCAGGTCGCCGGCCTTGAGACCGCGCTCGCGGGCGGCCTCGTTGGTGGCGATGACGGTCAGCGGACGGCCACCCGCCGTGGTGAACAGGGCCACAACGGCAGGACGGTCGCCAGGGATCCGGCCGCGGACGTCGAGGACCAGCTTGCGCAGATCGTCGGCCGCGGTGCCGTCCGGCACCGTGCCCGTCACCAGCGCGACACCGCGGACGTCCTTGGCACCCGAGGCGAGACCGGCAGCGGCGCCGAGCACCTTCTCCGCACGGAACTTCTCGATCTCCTTCTCGGCGTCCTTGAGCTTGCCGAGCATCGCGGCGATCTTCTCCGGGAGCTCCTCGGGACGGCCCTTGACCAGCTCCTGGAGCTGGGCGACGACCGTGTGCTCCTTGGCGAGGAAGTTGTAGGCGTCCACTCCGACCAGAGCCTCGACGCGGCGCACACCGGAACCGATCGACGATTCGCCGAGCAGCTTCACCAGGCCCAGCTGGGCGGTGTTGTGCACATGCGTGCCGCCGCACAGCTCCTTGGAGAAGTCGCCGATGGTCACGACGCGTACGCGCTCGCCGTACTTCTCGCCGAACTCGGCGATGGCGCCCTGCTTCTTGGCCTCGTCGATGCTCATGATCTCGGCGTGCACATCGAGCTCACGCGAGAGGACCTCGTTGATCCGCTGCTCGACATCGGTGAGGACCGTGCCGGGAACGGCGTTGGGCGAGCCGAAGTCGAAGCGGAAACGGCCCGGCGAGTTCTCCGAACCGGCCTGGGCGGCCGTCGGGCCGAGGGCGTCGCGCAGCGCCTGGTGGGTCAAGTGGGTGGCGCTGTGGGCGCGGGCGATGGCACGGCGGCGCTTGACGTCGATGGCGGCGTAGGCGGAGGCGCCGACCGTCACCTCGCCGACCTGGACGGAGCCCTTGTGCACGGAGACACCGGGGACCGGCTGCTGGACGTCGCGCACCTCGATGACTGCGCCCGAGTCGAGCTTGATACGGCCCTGGTCGGCGAGCTGGCCACCGCCCTCGGCGTAGAACGGGGTGCGGTCGAGGACGACCTCGACATCGTCTCCCTCGGAGGCGGCGGGCGACGGGACACCGTTGACGAGCAGGCCGACGACCGTGGACTCGCCCTCGTTGGCCGTGTATCCGGTGAACTCGGTGGCACCGGCGCCGTCGGCGATCTCGCGGTAGGCGGAGACGTCGGCGTGACCGGTCTTCTTGGCCCTGGCGTCGGCCTTGGCGCGGTCGCGCTGCTCCGTCATCAGACGGCGGAAGCCGTCCTCGTCCACGGACAGGCCCTGCTCGGCGGCCATCTCGAGGGTGAGGTCGATCGGGAAGCCCCAGGTGTCGTGGAGCAGGAACGCCTTGTCGCCGGCCAGGACGGTGCCGCCGGCGGCCTTGGTCTCCGTCACGGCGGTGTCGAGGATGTTCGTGCCGCCCTTGAGGGCCTTGAGGAAGGCGGCCTCTTCGGCGAGCGCGACGGTCTCGATGCGCCGGCGGTCGGTGATGAGCTCCGGGTACTGCTGCCCCATCGTGTCGATCACGACGTCGATGAGGTCCTTGACGACCGGACCGGAGGCGCCCATGAGGCGCATGTTGCGGATGGCACGGCGCATGATGCGGCGCAGCACATAGCCCCGGCCCTCGTTGCCCGGGGTGACGCCGTCGCCGATGAGCATGACGGAGGTGCGCATGTGGTCGGCGACCACGCGCATCGAGACGTCCGTGTCGTGCTTGTCGCCGTAGCGGACACCGGTGAGCCCGGTGGCCTTGTCCATCACGACGCGCAGGGTGTCGGTCTCGTACATGTTCTGTACGCCTTGCAGGATCATGGCGAGGCGTTCGAGGCCGAGACCGGTGTCGATGTTCTTGGAGGGCAGGTCACCGAGGATCGGGAACTCCTCCTTGCCCTCGCCGGCGCCGCGCTCGTACTGCATGAAGACCAGGTTCCAGATCTCCACGTACCGCTCGTCGTTGACGGCGGGGCCGCCCTCGGCGCCGAACTCCGGGCCGCGGTCGTAGTTGATCTCGGAGCAGGGTCCGCAGGGGCCGGGGACGCCCATGGACCAGAAGTTGTCCTTCTTGCCCAGGCGTTGGATCCGCTCGGCAGGCACGCCGATCACGTCGCGCCAGATCGTCTCGGCCTCGTCGTCGTCGAGGTAGACGGTGATCCAGAGCTTCTCGGGCTCCAGGCCGTAGCCGCCGTCCGCCACGGAGCTGGTGAGCAGCTCCCAGGCGTACTTGATGGCGCCTTCCTTGAAGTAGTCGCCGAAGGAGAAGTTGCCGCACATCTGGAAGAACGTGCCGTGCCGGGTGGTCTTGCCGACCTCTTCGATGTCCGGCGTGCGGACGCACTTCTGCACGCTGGTGGCCCGCGGGGCGGGCGGCTTGGTCTCACCGAGGAAGTACGGCTTGAAGGGCACCATGCCCGCGTTGACCAGCAGCAGAGTCGGGTCGTCCGCGATGAGCGACGCCGAAGGGACGACGGTGTGCCCGCGCTCCTCGAAGAAGCTCAGCCAGCGGCGGCGGATTTCAGCCGACTCCATCAGTGGTCCTCATTCCGGTTGTACGAGTGCTCGGTGGGTGAATCGTTGGTCTGCGGGCGCTTCGCCTTCGGCGGCTTCGCCGGTGCGTGCTTGCTGTGCAGGTAGGCGATGGGCGCGGGCCCACTGCGTTCGACCGCGCCCAGCCTCGGCTGGGCGGGGAGCTCGCGGTCCGGCGATGTGTTCAGGCCCAGCACCTCGCCGAGCTCCGCCTCGCGCTGCAGCATCCCCGACCGGACGTCAAGGGCGAAGTCCTTGAGGCGGTGGCCCGCCTCGACCGCCCTGTTCGCGGCCTGCGCGGCAAGGCTTTCAGGGGTGAGCTGCTTGAGCTTGCGGTTGACCTTGGTGGTGGCCCACACTCCGGCTGCTGCGCCGGCGGTGAACCAGAACGTGCGGCGGAACATCGTTCGTCAGCCTTTCCGCTTTCCGCGCCTCGCGGCCGGCACCGTGCGTCCGACGATCAGCGTGCGACGGGTCGGCGCGGCGGGGGTGTCGTCGCTCGTGCGGCCCAGCGCCCGGCGTACGCCGTACCCGAAGGCGGCGACCTTGACCAGGGGGCCACCGAAGGTCGATGCGACCGTCGTGGAGAGCGCGGAGGCGTTGGAGGTGACTTCCTGGACGTCGGATGCGATGGCATCGACCCGGTCGAGCTGGGTCTGCGCCGCGCGTACCGTCACGGAGGCGTCTGCCAGCAGCGGAACGGCCTGTTCGGTCACGTCCGCAACCAGCTTGGTGGTCGCCCTGAGCGTCTGCGCCAGCCTCACCAGCACCACGGCGAGGAAGGAGACCAGGATCGCCCAGAAGACGGCCACCAGAAGCCCGGCAACCTCTCCACCGGTCACTGTGCACCGCTCCCTGCTTGTAGAAAATCTCCCTCCGACCCTATCGCGCCCGGGGTGGCACCCCATACCGCATTAGCGGTGCACGGGACGGCAGTTGCCCCGGGCAGATTGTACGGAGTGCTTACGGGTGGGTACGCTGCGTGTCTCATGCGACGCTCCTCTCGCTCCTTACCCCCCGTCGGCGACCGCCCGCCCCGTCAGGGCAATCTCCCCGCCGAGCTGAACCGCTTCGTGGGGCGGGCCGACGAGCTGGCAGCCCTCGACCGGGCGCTGGACGACACGCGCGCCCGCCTGGTGACCGTGGTCGGACCCGGCGGGGCCGGGAAGTCGAGGCTCGCGGCACACGCTGCGGCCGCAGCGCAGAATCGGTACGCCGACGGCGTGTGGCTGACCGAGCTCTCGCTGCTGCACGACGCCGATCTGATGGCCCATACCGTGGCGGAGTCGCTGGGGATCACCGACCACACTCGCCGGCCGCCCCGCGAGGTTCTGCTCGCACATCTCGCACGACGCCGGTTGCTGCTCGTCCTGGACGGTTTCGAGCATCTCGTCGACGAGTGCGCGGCGCTGGTACGGGACATCCTGCGCCGTGCCCCCGCCGTCCAGGTCCTCGCCGTGGGCCGCAGGCCGCTGCGCCTCTCCGGTGAGCAGGTCTTCACGCTGGCGGCGATGACCGAGGACGACGCCGCGGAGCTCTTCACCGACCGGGCGAGACGTACCTGCCCGACGTTCCGGCTCACCGGCGCCGACCGTCATCCGGTCGAGGAGATCTGCCGCCGCCTCGATCGGATCCCGCTCGCGCTGGAGCTGGCCGCCGGGCGGCTGCCCGTGCTCTCCCTCGGCCAGCTGCTGGACCGGCTCGACGACCGGTTCGGGCTGCTCACCGGCGGCTGCCGGGGCGCGCTGCCGCGCCATCGGACGCTGCGTACGGCGGTCGGCTGGAGCCATGAGCTGTGCACGCCCGAGGAGCGGCTGCTGTGGGCGCGGCTGTCGGTGTTCGCCGGACAGTTCGACCTGGAGGCTGCCGAGTACATCTGCAGCGGACCCGAGCTGCCCGCGGACCGGGTGCTCGACGTACTCGGTGAGCTGCTGGCCCAGTCCGTGGTCGGCCGCGAGGAGACGCGCGCAGGCGTCCGCTACCGCATGCTCGACACCGTCCGGGCCTACGGCGCCGAATGGCTGGAGGCCCTCGGCGACGACGAGCGGCTGCGCAGACGCCACCGTGACTGGTACATCGGTCTGGCCACCTGGTGCGAGCTGGAGTGGTTCAGCCCGCGTCAGGCGGAGGTCGCCGCCTGCGCCGACAGTGCACTGCCCAATCTGCGGGCGGCGATCGAGCTGTGCCTCGAGCACCCCGACGAGGTCCACCTGGGCCAGTATCTGGCGGGCACGCTGTGGTTCTACTGGGTCGGCTGCGGCCGGCTCGCCGAGGGCAGACACTGGCTGGACCGGTCGCTGGAGCTCCAGTCGGGTCACGAGGAGTCCCGCCTGAAGGCGCTGTGGGTGCTCGGGTACGTGGCGGTGCTGCAGGGTGACAACGCCTCGGCCGCGGGCGCGCTGTACGAGTGCCGGGATGCCGCGGAACTGTCCGGCAACCGCATGGCCGCCGCGTACGCCGTCCATCGCATCGGCTGTCTGTCGCTGGTCAGCGATGACATGCCGCGCGCCGAACGGCTGCTGCGATCGGCGCTGATCGCGTACGAGCAGGCCGGGGAGTTCAACAACAATGTGCTGATGGCCCGGGTCGAACTGGCGATGACCCTGGTGTTCCAGGACCGGCTGGACGCGGCCGTGGCGCTGTGCGAAGAGGTCCGGGAGATCTGCGAGGAACGCGGAGAGCGCTGGACCCGGTCGTACGCGCTGTACGTCCTGGCGTACGCCGCCTGGACGGCCGGTGACCCGGGTCCGGCGCGGACACTGCTGGCCGAGTGCATCGATGTCGGCCACCGGTTCAACGACCTGGTGGGCCTGGTGCTGGCGATCGAGCTGCTGGCACTGGTCACCGCGACCGAGGGCGATCCGGCGGAGGCCGCCGTGCTGCAGGGGGCGGCGGCGCCCGTGTGGGACGCGGTGGGCCTGCCGCTGTTCGGTTCCGGCCACTTCGGCGCACCACGCGCGCTGTGCGCGGAGCAGGCGGGCCGGCTCCTGGGGGCCGAGCGCTTCGAGGAGTGTCTGCGGGAGGGGCGCGAGCTGTCGCTGGACGCGGCCGTGCGGCGTGCGCTGGCCGTGCCGGAGCCACCGCAACGGCACATGGCCCCCCGGCGCAGCATGCAGGCCCCGCCGCCGGTGGACCCCAGGAACGCGAGAGCCCGCCGGCTTCCCCACCGGTGAGGTGGGGAAGCGGCGGGCAGAAGCGCTGTGAGCTACTCCCCCGGCTACCGCGGGGAGGCCCCCAGATCAGCGGGCGTAGTACTCGACGACCAGCTGCTCGTCGCAGATCACCGGGATCTCCTTGCGCTGCGGGTCACGGTCCAGGCGGAACGCCAGGGCCTTCAGGTTGACCTGCAGGTAGCGCGGGGTCTCGCCGTCGGGGGCGTAGCCACCCTCACGCGCGACCTGGAAGGGGTGCTTGTCGCGGCTGCGCTCGCGGACGGTCACGACGTCGTCGGGACGGACGCGGAACGACGGCTTGTCGACCTTGCCACCGTTGACCTGGATGTGGCCGTGGACGACCATCTGACGGGCCTGGTAGATGGTGCGGGCGATGCCCGAACGCAGGACCAGGGCGTCGAGGCGGCGCTCGAGCTCGATGACGAGCGCGTCACCGGTCTTGCCCTCGGCCTTCTTGGCGCGGTCGTAGGCACGCGCCATCTGGCGCTCGCTGATGTCGTACTGGGCACGCAGACGCTGCTTCTCGAGCAGACGGACCTTGTAGTCCGAGTTCTGCTTGCGGCCACGGCCGTGCTCGCCCGGCGGGTAGGGGCGGGCCTCGAAGTACTTGACGGCCTTCGGCGTCAGGGCGATACCGAGCGCACGCGACTTCTTGACCTTGGGACGCGACTGGTTAGGCACGTTCTCCAGACCTCCGTTGTGGGTTAGGTTAGGCTCACCTTACTCAAGGAGATCGCATGTCTCGCCCTGGGAACACCAAGCGCATCACGGACAGCACAACAAACACCGACGCATCTCATGGCGTCGAGGTGACGGAGGTCCGATCAGCTCATGGTCAGCCGCGTCCCAGCGGGCTTGAAATCACTCGGATGCCGTCAGCAGCCGAGCGCACACGAACTCTCGTACAGAGTACATGCTCCGCACTGCTGCTCGTCCCCGGCCTGGAGTCGGCCCGGCCCGAGCAGCTGATGCCGCAGGCCCGTGTGGTGGGGACGGACGGCGAGGTGTTCCTGCTCTTCCCCGCCGACGCACCGACCGTACGCGCCGCGACGCACGCGCAGGACGACGAACTGTCCGCGGTTCTGGAGATCACCGATGTCGCGCCGATCTCGGTCCCCCAGCGTATTCGCGGCCGCGCCTGGGTCTCCGGCTGGCTGACCTGCGTGCCGGACCTCGCCGAGCCCGGGTCGATGATGCTCCGCCTGGAGGTCGGCGAGGCAAGCGTCGACGATCTGTGGGGCGCCGAGAGCGTCGACCCGGAGGCTTTCGCGAACGCGTCGGTCGATCCGCTCGTCGCGCACGAGGCCGAACTGCTCCAGCATCTGCACGCCGCGCACGACGATCAGGTGCAGGCGCTGTGCGGGCTGCTCGGCGAGCGCAGCGGGACGGTGGTCCCGCCGGCCGAACGGCGGGCGGACGCGCAGGAGGCGGTCACGCCGCGACTGCGGGCGGTGCCGCTGGCGCTGGACCGGTTCGGCCTGCGAGTGCGGTTCACGGGTGAGCGGTGCTTCGACGCGCGGTTCGACTTCCCCACCCCGGTGCGGGACATCACCGAACTGCGCCGCGCGATGCACACGCTCTTCGGGGCGGCCTCGCACTGACGCTTCGAGGCGGCTCGACTCGACGCGTGGCGGTCAGCCCTGCTGCTCGCCCGGGCCTTCCCCGCGCAGCCGCTCGCGCACCTTCTCCACCACGTCGGCGTACCGCGCTTCCGCCCCGTAGCGGGTCGGCTCGTAGTAGCGGCGGCCGTGGACCGCGTCCGGTGCGTACTGCTGGGCCGCGATACCGCCCGCCACGTCGTGCGGATACACGTAACCCTGCGCATGGCCGAGCTTGGCCGCGCCCTTGTAGTGGCCGTCGCGCAGATGGGCCGGCACCGGGCCCGCAAGCCCGTTCCGCACGTCCTGCCGGGCGGCGGAGATCGCGGTCGTCGCGGCATTCGACTTGGGGGCGAGCGCGAGGGCGATGGTGGCGTGGCTGAGGGTGAGGGCAGCCTCCGGGAAGCCGATCATCGCCACGGCCTGCGCGGCCGCCACCGCTGTCGGCAGCGCCGTGGGGTCCGCGAGGCCGATGTCCTCGCTCGCCGAGATCATCAGCCGGCGGGCGATGAACCGCGGGTCCTCCCCCGCCTCGATCATGCGCGCCAGATAGTGCAGTGCCGCGTCCACGTCGGAGCCTCGGATCGACTTGATGAGTGCGCTGGCCACGTCGTAGTGCTGGTCGCCGTCGCGGTCGTACTTCACCGCCGCACGGTCGACCGTCTCCTCGAGCGTCGCCAGGGTGATCTCCGGCTCGCCCTTGTCCAGCGCGGCGCCCGCGGCAGCCTCCAGCGCGGTCAGCGCACGGCGCGCGTCACCGCCCGCGATCCGCAGCAGGTGCGCCCTGGCGTCCTCCGGAAGCGTGACCGCGCCGCCCAGTCCGCGCGTCTCCGTGAGTGCCCGCTGCAGCAGCCCGCCGATGTCCTCGTCGCCGAGCGGCTCCAGGGTGAGCAGCAGGGAGCGGGACAGCAGCGGGGAGATCACCGAGAAGTACGGGTTCTCCGTGGTGGCCGCGATCAGGGTCACCCAGCGGTTCTCCACGGCGGGCAGCAGGGAGTCCTGCTGGGCCTTCGAGAAGCGGTGGATCTCGTCGAGGAAGAGGACGGTCTCCTTGCCGAAGCCGCCGGCGGCGCGCCGGGCACCGTCGATGACCGCCCGGACCTCCTTGACGCCCGCGGTGATCGCGGAGAGCTCCACGAAACGCTTGTTGGTCGCCTTCGACACGACATACGCGAGGGTCGTCTTGCCGGTGCCCGGCGGGCCCCAGAGGATCACCGAGGACGCGCCTGCGGGCCCGCCGTTGCCCTCCCCGACGAGACGGCGCAGGGGCGACCCGGGCTTCAGCAGATGCTGCTGGCCCACGACCTCGTCGAGGGTGCGCGGGCGCATCCGGACGGCCAGGGGACTCGCGGACGGGTCCTTCTCCTGGCGTTCCTCGGCGGCTGCGGTAAAGAGATCGGGCTCCACTTCATGAAGCCTAGGTCAGCCCACTGACAACGCGGTCAGCCGGTCCAGAAGTCCCACCAGCGGGTCAGGATCAGCATGCCGATGATGCCGGTGTGCAGGACCGGCAGCACCCAGGTGAACTCGTCGAGGAATCCGCGCAGCCACGCCGGGGCGGGCAGCAGCCCTTGGCGGATGTTGTGCGAGGTCACGTACCAGAACATGAAGATCGTGGCGACCCAGGCCAGGCAGCACCACAGGCACAGTGCGTTGATCGTGTACAGCGACTGGTACTGGAGCCAGGTGCAGAAGCCGACGCCGAAGAACGTGCCCGCGTTGAAGGTGAGCCAGTACCAGCGGCGGAAGCGAGCGCCCGCCAGCAGGCTCATGCCGACGCAGATCACCATCCCGTAGGCGACCAGTCCGAGCATCGGGTTGGGGAACCCGAGCGCGGACGCCTGGTCGCTCTCCATCACGTTGCCGCAGGAGACCACGGGGTTGAGGCTGCAGCCGGGGGTGAAGGTCGTCCCGGCGATCTTGGCCTCGAGGATCTTGAACTTGTCGATCGTGATGACCCAGGCGGCGAGGAGTCCGGCCGCGCCCGTGATCACCAGCAGCCAGGCGAACGCCCTGCCGCCGCCGACCGTGCCGCGCGCATCACGCGCCCCGTGGTCGGAGGACACATCGCCGGCCGCTGCAGTCGTCATATCGCTTCCATCGCTCGATGCCTGTGGGGGCCCGGCCATTCTGCCCCACGCACCTCGGCATCCGCCGTTCGAGGGACATAAGGAGTCCCCCCGGTCGTCCCTGTCGGAGACCGGCGGGAAACGCAACCGGCGATGCAGGTGGGCCACGAGTCGACGAGACGACCCATCTGCCGTGCGGGTTCGGCACGTTGGGCCGGACCGGACGGTGGCCGGACGCCGCGGGGCCCGGGCCGTTCATCCGGCCCGGGCCCCGCGCTCACTGCCGTACTCAGACGAGCTTCGTCCGGATCTCCTCGATCAGCACATCCAGGGCGACGGCCTGCTGCTCGCCGGACTCCATGTCCTTGAGCTGCACCACGCCCTCGGCGAGGTCACGCTCGCCCGCGACGATCGCGTACCGCGCGCCGCTGCGGTTGGCGTTCTTCATCGCGCCCTTGAGGCCCTTGCCGCCGTAACTGAAGTCCGCGGCGACGCCCGCCTTGCGCAGCTCGGTGACCACACCGAACAGCACGCGGCGCGCCTCGTCGCCCAGCGGTACCGCGAACACACTGGTGCTGGCGGGCAGTTCGAGCTCGATGCCCTCGGCCTCCAGCGCAAGCACCGTGCGGTCGACGCCGAGTGCCCAGCCCACCGACGGGAGCGCCGGGCCGCCGATCATCTCGGACAGACCGTCGTAGCGGCCGCCGCCGCCCACCGCGGACTGCGAGCCGAGGCCGTCGTGGACGAACTCGAAGGTCGTGCGCGTGTAGTAGTCCAGTCCGCGCACCAGCTTCTCGTCGTCCTCGAAGAGGACACCGGCCGCGGTCAGCAGCGCGCGCACCTCCTCGTGGTACGCCTTGCAGGCGTCGCAGAGGTAATCACGCAGCAGCGGCACGCCCACCAGCTGCTTCTGGACGCTGTCGCGCTTGTCGTCGAGGACCCGCAGCGGGTTGATGTCGACCCGGCGGCGCGTGTCCTCGTCCAGATCCAGCCCCCGCAGGAAGCCCTGGAGCGCGTCACGGTAGACGGGACGGCACTCCTTGTCCCCGAGCGAGTTCAGCAGGATGCGGAAGGCGCGCAGGCCGAGCGAGCGGTAGGCCTGATCGGCCAGGATGATCAGCTCGGCGTCCAGCGCCGGGTCCTCTGCGCCGATCGCCTCGGCACCGACCTGGGAGAAGTGCCTGTAGCGGCCCGCCTGCGGCTTCTCGTAGCGGTAGTACGAGCCCGAGTACCAGAGCTTCACGGGCAGGTTGCCCGCCTTGTGGAGGTTGGCCTCCAGCGCCGCGCGCAGCACGGACGCGGTGCCCTCGGGGCGCAGGGCGAGCTTGTCGCCCCCCTTGGTCTCGAAGGCGTACATCTCCTTGGACACGATGTCGGTGGACTCGCCGACGCCGCGCGCGAACAGCTCGACGTTCTCGAAGCCGGGCGTCTCGACATAGCCGTAGCCGGAGTTCTTCAACGGCGTGGAGATCGCCTCGCGCACCGCCAGGAACTTGGCGGAGCGCGGCGGAATCAGGTCGTACGTGCCCCTGGGGGCCTGAAAAGTGCTCACGGAAGGTCTCGTCACATTCCTCGTCGGGGAGCGGCCTGTGCGCTCCCGAGGCCGGCGGCCACTTCCCTCAGGTAGGGATTGCTGGCGCGCTCACGGCCGATGGTCGTCTGGGGACCGTGGCCGGACAGCACCACGGTCGAGTCGTCGAGCGGCAGGCACACACGCGCCAGCGACTCGAGCATCTCGGCGTGGTCGCCACCGGGCAGGTCCGTGCGTCCGATGGAGCCGGCGAACAGCAGGTCGCCCGAGAAGAAGACGGACGGAACGTCCGCGGACTCGGGCATCCGGAAGGTCACCGACCCCTTGGTATGCCCGGGCGCATGCGCGACGGAGAAGTCGAGGCCGGCCAGCTTCAGCGCGGCGCCGTCGGTCAGCTCCTTGACGTCGTCGGGCTCACCGACGGTCAGCTCACCCATGAGCGGCATTCCGATGGACCGTCCGAGCGCCTTCTCCGGGTCGCTCATCATGAACCGGTCGGCGGGGTGGATCCAGGCAGGCACGTCGTGAGCGCCGCACACGGGGACGACCGAGGCGACATGGTCGATGTGGCCGTGGGTGAGGACGACGGCGACAGGCTTGAGCCGGTGCTTCTTCAGCGCTTCCTCGACGCCTTCGGTGGCCTGGTGGCCCGGGTCGATGATCACGCACTCCTCGCCTGCGGCAGGGGCGACCAGATAGCAGTTGGTCCCCCAGGCCCCGGCAGGGAACCCGGCAATAAGCACGATCGTCCTCGGTTCGGTCGTCGAAAGGGCAGCTGGCGCAGCTGATTGCAGCAGATCAGAGCCTACCGGCGCTGCTTGTCCCACAGCCAACCCGTATACGGTACGGGCAAGCTCGGCGGTCAGCATTGATGTGACATCACGACGTACAAGGAGAAGACCTCGGTGGTCACCAGCGATCAGCGGCGGCGGCAGCTCGCCAGGGAGAAGTTCGTCCGACAGCAGCAGCGGCGGGAACAGGCGCAGATCAAGGCGAAGCGCCGCAACACCGTCATCGCCTCGGCACTGGCCGTCGTACTGCTCGCCGGCGCGGCCGCCTATGTCTCGATCGGCATGTCGGACGGCGACAAGGAGAACAGCGCCGTGCCGGGCGAGAGCACATCGCCGGAGCCCACCCCGTCGAAGAGCGACAACCCCGAGCCGGCCATGTCGATCGACACGAAGGCGAAGTACTCGCTGACGCTCAAGACCAACGCGGGCGACATCACGGTCGCGATGGACGCGGCCAAGACCCCGCACACGGTGAACTCGTTCAAGTCGTTGGCGGACAAGGGGTACTTCGACGGCACGAAGTGTCACCGTCTGACCACGCAGGGCATTTTCGTGCTGCAGTGCGGCGACCCCAAGGGCGACGGCACGGGCGACCCCGGCTACACGATCCCTGACGAGAATCTGACGAGCCTCGGCAAGGCGGGCGCGGACGGCACGGTCACCTACCCGGCCGGCACGGTGGCGATGGCCAACACCGGTGCCCCGAACTCCGGCGGCAGCCAGTTCTTCCTCGTGTACAAGGACACCAAACTGGCCCCTGGGTACACGCCGTTCGGCACCATGGACGACAAGGGCCTGAACACGGTGCTCGAGGTGTCGAAGGCCGGAGTCGAGGGCGGCGCGGGCGACGGCGCCCCGAAGAAGGCCGTCACCATCGAGAAGGCCACCGTCCCGAAGGTGTGAGCCGGGCAATTTCGGCCGCGCTGGGTGCGGACAGCCGGGCGGCCGTTCGCCTAGATTGGCGTTGTGCAGCGCGGACCGGGTTCGCGTTGTGAAGGGCGGGCGAGGCCCGTCCAGGAAACTGTGGACGATGCCCGGGGGGCGAACCCCCTCACTGGCATCAGGTGGAGGAGGCGCTGTGAGCAGCGACCCGTGGGGCCGCGTCGATGAGACGGGCACCGTGTACGTGCGTACTGCCGATGGCGAGAAGGTCGTCGGCTCGTGGCAGGCCGGGACTCCCGAGGAGGCGCTGGCCTACTTCGAGCGCAAGTACGAGGGCCTGGTGGTCGAGATCGGCCTCCTCGAGCGGAGGGTGAAGACCACCGACCTGTCGGCCAAGGACGCCCAGACCGCCATCGACCACCTGCGTACGCAGGTGGACGAGCATCACGCTGTGGGTGACCTCGACGCGCTGAGGACCCGGCTCGACGCGCTCGTCGCGACGGTCGACAAGCGTCGCGAGGAGCGCAAGGTCCAGAAGGCGAAGCAGCACGACGAGGCCCGGCACGCCAAGGAGGCGCTGGTCGCCGAGGCGGAGGAGCTGGCGCAGAGCGAGCAGTGGCGGGCGGCCGGTGAGCGGCTGCGCGCCCTGGTGGACACCTGGAAGGGCCTGCCCCGGCTCGACCGGAAGTCCGACGACGAGCTGTGGCACCGCTTCTCGCACGCGCGCTCGGCGTTCTCCAAGCGCCGCAAGGCGCACTTCGCCTCGCTGGACGCGCAGCGCGAGGAGGCCCGGAAGACCAAGGAGAAGCTGGTCGCCGAGGCCGAGTCGCTGTCCGCCTCGACGGACTGGGGTGTCACGGCCGCCCGCTACCGCGAGCTGATGGCGCAGTGGAAGGCCGCGGGCCGGGCGCAGCGCGAGGCCGAGGATGATCTGTGGAACCGCTTCCGCGGTGCCCAGGACGTCTTCTTCGCCGCGCGCAGCGGTGTCTTCGCGGAGCGGGATGCCGAGCAGGCCGAGAACCTGAAGCTCAAGGAGGAGCTCGCGGCCGAGGCCGAGAAGCTGGTGCCGGTGACGGACCTCAAGGCGGCGCGTGCCGCCTTCCGGTCCATCAACGAGCGCTGGGAGGCCATCGGCCACGTGCCGCGCGACGCCCGTCCCAAGGTCGAGGGACGGATGCACGCGGTGGAGCGGGCGATCCAGGAGTCCGAGGACAACGAGTGGCGCCGTACGAACCCGGAGGCGCGTGCGCGTGCCGCGGGTCTGACGGGTCAGCTGCAGGCGGCCGTGGACAAGCTGCGTGGGCAGATCGACGCCGCGCGTGCCGCGGGCAACAACGCCAGGGCGGACAAGCTGGCGAAGGAGCTCGAGGGCCGGCAGGCGCTGCTGGACCAGGCGCTGAAGGGCCTGGAGGAGTTCGGCGGCTGATCGTCGCGGTGAAGGGGGCTGCCGGACCTCGGTCCGGGAGCCCCCTTCGTCTGCCCGGGCAGGGCGTCTGCCCGGTCAGGGACGGCGGGCCGAGGTCACGCGGTACACGTCGTACACGCCCTCCACGCCCCGTACCGCCTTCAGCACGTGCCCGAGGTGCTTGGGGTCGCCCATCTCGAAGGTGAAGCGTGAGGTGGCCACCCGGTCGCGGGAGGTCTGCACCGCCGCCGACAGGATGTTGACGTGCTGGTCGGACAGGACCCGTGTGACGTCCGACAGCAGCCGGGAGCGGTCCAGCGCCTCCACCTGGATGGCGACGAGGAAGACGGACGACTGGGTCGGGGCCCACTCGACCTCAAGAATCCGTTCGGGCTGCTGCGAGAGCGAGTCGACGTTGACGCAGTCCGCGCGGTGAACCGATACGCCACTTCCGCGCGTGACGAAACCGATGATCGGATCGCCGGGCACCGGCGTACAGCAGCGGGCCAGCTTGACCCACACGTCCTCGACACCCTTGACGACCACACCGGGGTCGGCGCTGGAGCGGCGCTTGCCGCGGCTGCGCGAGGGCGGGACGGACTCGGCGATGTCCTCGTTGGCGGCCTCCTCGCCGCCGAGGGCCTGCACCAGCTTCTGTACGACGCCCTGCGCGGCCACATGCCCCTCGCCGATCGCCGCGTACAGGGACGAGATGTCGGGGTAGCGCATCTCGTGCGCGAGCGTGACCAGGGAATCGCCGGTCAGGATGCGCTGGATCGGCAGGTTCTGCTTGCGCATGGCCCGCGCGATGGCGTCCTTGCCCTGCTCGATGGCCTCGTCGCGGCGCTCCTTGGAGAACCAGGCCCGGATCTTGTTGCGCGCCCGGGGGGACTTGACGAAGCCCAGCCAGTCACGTGAGGGGCCGGCGCCTTCGGCCTTGGAGGTGAAGACCTCCACCAGATCGCCGTTGTCGAGGGTCGATTCGAGCGGGACGAGCCGTCCGTTGACCCGAGCGCCTATGGTGCGGTGGCCGACCTCGGTGTGGACGGCATAGGCGAAGTCGACGGGGGTGGCGCCCGCGGGGAGCGCTATGACATCGCCCTTGGGGGTGAAGACGAAGACCTCGTTGCGGGACAGGTCGAAGCGGAGCGACTCCAGGAACTCGCCCGGGTCCTCGGTCTCCTTCTGCCAGTCCAGCAGCTGCCGCAGCCACGCCATGTCGTTGACGGTGTCCTGGCCTGCGCTGCCCTTGGCGGCGCGGGGCACGTCGGTGCGCACCTTGGAGGTGCCGGCGACGGTCTCCTGCTTGTACTTCCAGTGGGCGGCGATGCCGTACTCGGCGCGGCGGTGCATGTCGAAGGTGCGGATCTGCAGTTCGACCGGCTTGCCGTTGGGTCCGATGACCGTCGTGTGCAGCGACTGGTACATGTTGAACTTGGGCATCGCGATGTAGTCCTTGAACCGGCCCGGGACCGGATTCCAGCGCGCGTGCACGGTGCCGAGGGCCGCGTAGCAGTCCCGCACGGTGTCGACGAGGACTCGGATACCCACCAGGTCGTAGATCTCCGCGAAGTCCCGGCCGCGGACGATCATCTTCTGGTAGACGCTGTAGTAGTGCTTCGGCCGGCCGGTGACGGTGGCCTTGATGCGGGCGGCGCGCAGATCGGACTGGACCTCGTCGGTCACTATGGCGAGGTACTCGTCGCGCTTGGGCGCGCGCTCGGCGACGAGCCGCACGATCTCGTCGTACATCTTGGGATAGAGGATCGCGAAGGCGAGGTCCTCGAGCTCCCACTTGATGGTGTTCATGCCCAGGCGGTGGGCCAGGGGCGCGTAGATCTCGAGGGTCTCGCGGGCCTTCTTCTCCTGCTTCTCCCGCTTCAGGTACCGCATGGTGCGCATGTTGTGCAGCCGGTCGGCGAGCTTGATGACCAGGACGCGCGGGTCCTTGGCCATGGCGACGACCATCTTGCGCACGGTCTCGGCCTGTGCGGCCTCGCCGAACTTCACCTTGTCCAGCTTGGTGACGCCGTCGACGAGCAGGGCGACCTGGTCGCCGAAGTCGCGGCGCAGGGTGTCCAGGCCGTACTCGGTGTCCTCGACCGTGTCGTGCAGCAGCCCCGCCATCAGGGTCGCCGGGTCCATGCCGAGCTCGGCAAGGATGGTGGTGACGGCGAGGGGATGCGTGATGTACGGGTCGCCGCTCTTGCGCTTCTGGCCGCGGTGCCAGCGCTCGGCGACCTGGTAGGCCCGCTCGACCTGGCGGAGTGTGGAGGTCTCGATCTTGGGGTCGTTGCTGCGCACGATCCGCAGGAGCGGTTCGAGGACCGGGTTGTACGGGGAGGAGCGCTGGACGCCGAGGCGGGCGAGACGGGCGCGGACGCGGTTCGACGAGCCGCCGCTGCGCGCCACGGCGGGGGGCGCGGGCTTGGGGGCGGAGACAGGCGCTGGACCGTGTGCACGCTCGGCACCGGCCGGCTTCTGCTGCTGTGCCTGCCCGAGGTCGGGCGTGACTGGGCCTGCCGCGGCCTTGTCGGCCTTCTGGTCGGGCTGCGCGGCGGCGGGCTGGGCCTCGTCTGGCAAGGGCACTCCTCGTGCGGTTCCGGGTCCCCCGGTCAGGCCCGGAAAGCCCATGGTATCGACCTCGCGCGTTCGGCTCGCGCTCGGACCGGGGCCCGGGCACGACCGAGGACGGGCACCTGGGTGCTCCCAGGTGCCCGTCCTCATGGTGAACGCTGTGCCGAGCGGCGGCCGACAGGCTACGGAAGCCCACCGGCCGGCGCCGGGAATCCGCTGATCAGAAGCTGATCAGGATGTCGTTCAGATGGTGATCAGTGCCTCCAGCGGAGCCCCGCCGAGAGTCGGCTCCAGGCGGGCACGGCCGCCGAGGAAGGCCAGTTCCATCAGGACCGTGACGCCGACCACTTCCGCGCCGGCCCGGCGGATCAGCTCCAGCGACGCCCCGGCCGTGCCGCCGGTGGCGAGGACATCGTCGATGATCATGACCCGGTCGCCCGCGGCCAGATCCTCGGCGTGCACCTCGACCTCGGCGGTGCCGTACTCCAGCTCGTACGCCTGGGAGAGCGTCGCTCCGGGGAGCTTGCCCGCCTTGCGTACGGGGATGAACCCGAGCCCGGCGCGCACCGCCACCGGCGCCGCCAGGATGAAGCCGCGGGCCTCCAGACCGACGATCTTGGTGGCCTGCGTCCGCACGCATACATCGGCGAGCGCCTCGGTCAGCGCCGTGAAGGCGACCGGATCCGCGAGCAGGGGCGTGATGTCCTTGAACATCACTCCCGGCTTCGGGTAGTCGGCCACATCACGGATACGGCTGAGCAGGAGCTCCTGGGTGGCGGCGTCGGTCATCGACGCCTGCCCGACGGACGCCCGCGGCCACGGCCGCGCTGGCCGACGACCGCGCCCGCGGGGGCTGCGTCACCGGGCACCCCGCCGAAATCCTCGTCGGAGTCCTCCGTCCCGTCCTGCGCCGGCTCGCCCTTGGCAGCGGCGGCAGCGCGCTTGGCGAGCACCCGCTTCTTCAGGGCCTTCATCTGCGGCTCGCGCTCCTTGAGGTCGGCGACCAGCGGAGTGGCGATGAAGATCGAGGAGTACGCACCGGCCGCGAGACCGACGAACAGCGACAGGGAGATGTCGTTCAGCATGCCGGCGCCGAGGACACCGCCACCGATGAACAGCAGGCCGGCCACCGGCAGCAGCGCCACGACCGTGGTGTTGATCGAACGCACGAGGGTGCTGTTGATGCTGCGGTTGGCGACGTCGCTGTAGGTCCAGCGGGTCTGCTTGGTGATGTCCTTCGACCCCTCCTTGAGGGAGTCGAAGACCACGACCGTGTCGTACAGCGAGTAGCCGAGGATCGTGAGCAGACCGATCACGGTGCCCGGGGTGACCTCGAAGCCGACCAGCGCGTACACACCGACGGTGATGGTGATGTCGTGGATCAGGGCGATCAGCGCGGCGACCGCCATGCGCCACTCGAAGGCGATCGCGAGATAGATCACCACAAGGATCATGAAGATCCCCAGGCCGCTCCATGCCTTGTTGGCGATCTGCTCGCCCCAGCTGGGTCCGACCAGTTCGGCGTTGATCGTCTCCGCGTCGACCTTGAAGTCCTCGGCGAGCTCCTTCTCGACCCGGTTGGCCTCCTGCAGGTCCAGTTCGCTGACCTGGATGCGCAGAGTGCCGTTGCCGAGCTTCTGGACGATCGCGTCGTGGCCGGAGGCCCGTTCCGCGGACTCCTGCGCCTGGGAGACGGAGACGCTCGTCTTCCCGGTGGTGAAGACGGCACCGCCCTTGAACTCGATGCCCATGTTCAGGCCCGGCACCACCAGGCTGACCATGGCCGTGATGGTGATCAGGATCGAGATGCCGTACCAGATCTTGCGCTTGCCGATGAAGTCGTAGCCGACCTCACCGCGGTACAGACGGGCGCCGAGATTGCCGAGTCGCGACATCTCACGCCTCCTTCGGGTCGACGGGGGCGGTGACGCGACGGGAGCGGCGCAGCGGCGGCTTGGCGCCGAGACGCTTCGGGTCCAGTCCGGACCACGGGTGGCCGTCCGCGAAGAACTTCTTGCGGGCCATGATCGTCATGAGCGGCTTGGTGAACAGGAACACCACGACGACGTCGAGCAGGGTGGTCAGGCCCAGCGTGAACGCGAAGCCCTGGACCTTGCCGACGGTGACGATGAACAGCACCGCGGCGGCGAGGAACGACACGAAGTCGGAGACCAGGATCGTGCGGCGGGCGCGCGGCCAGGCGCGCTCGACGGCCGGCCGCAGGGTGCGGCCCTCGCGGATCTCGTCCCGGATCCGTTCGAAGTACACGATGAACGAGTCGGCGGTGATACCGATCGCGACGATGGCTCCACAGACCGCGGGCAGGTTCAGCGCGAAGCCGATACCCGGGCCGAGCAGGGCCATGATCGTGTAGGTCAGGATCGCGGAGACCAGGAGGCTGAGGAGCGCGATGAAGGCCAGGCCGCGGTAGTACGCGACGAGATAGACGACCACGAGCGCGAGGCCGATCGCACCGGCGATCAGGCCCGCCTTGAGCTGCTCGCCACCGAGCGCGGCGGTCACGGTCGTGACACTGTCCTCGTCGAAGGAGAGCGGCAGCGCACCGTAGGACAGGATGTTGCCCAGGTTCTGTGCGGAATCCTGGTCGAAGTCTCCGGTGATCTCGGCGCTGGCGCTCAGCGTCTGGTTCACCCGCGGGGCGGAGACCACTTCACCGTCGAGGACGATGGCGAACTGGTTCATCGGGGGCTGCTGCTGCGACAGGCGGCTGGTGATCTTCTGGAACTTCTTGGCACCACTGCCGGTGAAGTCCATCGTGACGATCCACATGCCACGGTTCTGGTCCAGCTGGCCCTTGGCGTCGTCGACGTCCTTACCGTCCACCTCGGCGGGGCCGAGGATGTACTTGAACCACTCGCCGTCCTCCTGACCACAGGCGACGGTCGGCTCGCTCGGCTTGACGTTGTCGCCGAGCTTGCCCCGCACCTTGTCGTCCGCGCAGTTCAGCTCGGTGAACTGCTTCTGGAGAGCGGCGGTGGCAGGGTCGGCCGACGGCGTCGCGCCCGGCTTGGGGCTGTCCGACGGCTCGGGGCTCTGCGAGCCCTTCGGGTCGGTGGACGCGGAGGGGGTCGGCGATGCCGCGGGAGCCTTGAGAGCGTCCGTGACGGCGCGGCCCTGCGTGGTCGGCGTCGCTGTCGGCGAAGGCGAACCGGACGGCGCGCCGGCCGTCGGCTTGTCCTTCGCCTTGCCGTCCCCGGCCTTCTCGCTCGCCGAGGCGCTGGGCTTCGGCTCAGGGGCGGCGGGGCCACCGGCGGCAACCGTCAGCACAGGCCGGAAGTAGAGCTGGGCAGTCGTGCCGACCTGGTCACGGGCCTGCTGGGAGTTCGTCCCCTTGGGGATGTTGACGATGATGTGCTCTTTGCCCTGGGTCTGAACCTCGGCCTCCGAGACGCCCAGACCGTTCACACGGCGCTCGATGATGCCGACCGCGGTGGCCATGTTGGTCTCGTTGACCGCGTTCTCCTGGCCGGGCTGGGCCTTGGCCTTGAGCGTGATGGTCGTACCGCCCGCCAGGTCGATGCCCAGACGCGGCGTGAGCTGCCCCGCCCAGAACATGCCGCCTGTGAGCGCGACCATGGCGATAAGGATCAGAGCCAGGGCGCGCCCCGGCTTGCTCTGAGCCCCCGCGGGCTTTCGGCCCCTGTTCGGTGCTGCCACCTTCTCGTTTCTCCCTGTCCAACCGCCCCCGCGCCGGTGCGCGCCGGTGCGGCCACGAAGTGTTGTGGGGACCTGCCCCCGCGATCAGTCGGCACAGCCCCGGGGACCGCCGGACGCCGGTAGGCGTCCTGCGGTCCCCGGTCGTGACTACTTCGCGTCGCCGTCGGCCTTGCCGTCCTTGGGCTCGGCCTCGTCCGACTCGGCCTTCTTGCCGAGGTCGATCTTGGCATCGTCGTCCGAGGAACCGGTACCGGCGGCGTCGGCAGCGTCGGAGTCGGTGGTCAGCGAGGAAGCGTCGTCCGGAACGACCGGACCGTCCGCCTTGAGGTCGTCGTCGCCGTCACCGTGCACGATGCGGTTGTACTCCTCGTCGTCGAGGACGGCACCGATGGCGTTCTTCGCGAACACGAGGTGGACGCCCGGAGCGGCCTCGAGGAGGACCGTGTCGTGGTTGACCTCCTTCACGGTGGCGTACAAGCCGCCGATGGTCCGCACGCCGGTGCCGGGCTGCATCTGGTCGCGCATCTGCGCGGCCTGCTGCTGCTTGCGCTTGGCCGAGCGGGTCATCAGGAACATGGCCCCGATGAGCACGATGAAGGGGAGGAGGGTCAAGATATCCACGGGGGAATTCCTTCGTACGACCGCGGTGATGAACGGCCTGATCTACGGGGGTGGGCACGCCGACCCTGGAAGGGTGGCATCGGCGGAGTCTAAGCGAGTCCGCATCACTGGAACAACGCCCAGCATCCCACCGTGGTTCCTCGGCCGACGAGTGTCCTCGCCGTCACGCCCCGAACAGACCCTGTTGTCGATGTGCGCCAGTGGCCTGGGGCGGGGGTACGAGTCCGAGATGCGCCCATGCCGCGGGCGTGGCCACCCGGCCACGGGGAGTACGCGCCAGCAGCCCCTCGCGTACAAGGAACGGCTCGGCGACCTCCTCGACCGTCTCGCGCTCCTCGCCCACGGCCACCGCCAGTGTCGACAGACCGACCGGCCCGCCGCCGAAGAGCTTGAGCAGCGCCTCGAGCACGGCACGGTCCAGCCGGTCGAGGCCGCGGGCGTCCACCTCGTACACCTGCAGGGCCGCGGCGGCCACCTCCCGGGTGATCAGCCCGTCCGCCTCGACCTGGGCGTAGTCCCGCACACGGCGGAGCAGGCGGTTGGCGATCCGGGGTGTGCCGCGGGAGCGGCCGGCGATCTCGGCGGCGCCGTCCGCGTCGATCTCGACGTCGAGGAGCTGCGCGGAGCGGTGGACGACGCGCTCCAGTTCCTCGGGCCCGTAGAACTCCATGTGCGCGGTGAACCCGAAGCGGTCGCGCAGCGGGGGCGGCAGCAGACCGGCCCTGGTGGTGGCCCCGACCAGGGTGAACGGCGGCAGCTCCAGCGGGATGGCGGTGGCGCCGGGGCCCTTGCCGACGATCACGTCGACACGGAAGTCCTCCATCGCCATGTAGAGCATTTCCTCGGCAGGACGGGACATCCGGTGGATCTCGTCGAGGAAAAGGACCTCGCCCTCCTGGAGGGAGGACAGGATCGCGGCGAGATCGCCGGCGTGCTGGATGGCGGGACCGGAGGTGATGCGGATCGGCGCCTCCATCTCCGCGGCGATGATCAGGGACAGCGTGGTCTTGCCCAGTCCGGGCGCGCCGGAGAGCAGGACATGGTCGGCGGTGGCCCCGCGCCGTCGGGCGGCCCGGAGGACCAGGTCGAGCTGGGTGCGGACCTTCTCCTGCCCGATGAACTCGTCGAGGACCTTGGGCCGCAGCGCCGCCTCGACGGCGGTGTCCTCCCCATCGGCGGAGGCTCCGACCAGGCGCGCCTCCGCTTCGGCGGTGGTCTCGTCGTCCCAGTTCACGTTGTCTGCCTTCTCGGTTCGTACGGTTGTCGGCCGGTCGGTGGGCGGGTGCCCTGCGGAAGGCTTCCGCGGGGCACGTGTGTCAGCGCGCCCGGTTCAGCGTCTGCAGGGCGGCCCTCAGCAGAGGACCCACCTCGGGCGCGGGACCCATGGCCTCCGCCTGGGGAGTGACCGAGGAAACCGCTTCGTCGGCCTCGCGCGTGGCGTAGCCGAGGCCGATCAGCGCGGCATGCAGCTGATCACGCCAGGACGCGGTGACGGCCGTGCCGACGCCCTGCCTGCCGATGTGTGCGCCGACGGGCTCGCCGAGCCGGTCCTTCAGCTCCAGGAGCAGCTTCTGGGCACCCTTCTTGCCGATGCCGGGCACGGCGGTCAGGGCTTTCTCGTCGCCGGTGGCGACGGCGACGCGCAGCGCGTCCGGGGTGTGCACCGCGAGCATGGCCTGGGCGAGCCGCGGGCCGACCCCGCTTGCGGTCTGGAGCAGCTCGAACACCTGGCGCTCGTCGTCGTCCGCGAATCCGTACAGCGTCAGCGAGTCCTCACGCACGACCAGGGAGGTGGCCAGTCTGGCCTCCTGACCGATCCTCAGTCCGGAGAGTGTGTTCGGCGTGCACTGGACGGCCATGCCGACGCCACCGACCTCGATGACCGCGGTGGTGGGGGCGAGCGCGGCGACGGGGCCGCTCACAAAGGCGATCATGCGGTACGGCCTTTCCTTGCGTGATGCGCGGCGACCGCCTCCTGCAGGCGGTTGTGCGCGGGTGCGCGCCAGATGTGACAGATGGCCAGGGCCAGCGCGTCTGCGGCGTCCGCGGGTCTGGGCGGGGCGTCGAGTCGCAGCAGCCGGGTCACCATCGCGCCCACCTGGGCCTTGTCGGCGCGGCCGCTGCCGGTGACCGCGGCCTTGACCTCGCTGGGGGTGTGCAGGGCGACGGGCAGTCCGCGGCGGGCGGCGCAGAGCATGGCGACGGCGCTGGCCTGGGCGGTGCCCATCACCGTGCGTACGTTGTGCTGGCTGAACACCCGCTCCACCGCGACCAGTTCGGGCCGGTGCGCGTCCAGCCACTCTTCGATGCCGCGCTCGATGGCCACCAGGCGGTCGCCGATCTCGGCGTCCGCCGGAGTCCGTACGACGCCGACGCCGAGCATGGTGAGCGGGCGGCCGGCCACTCCCTCGACCACGCCGATGCCGCACCGGGTCAGTCCGGGGTCCACCCCGAGCACACGCATGCGCCCACCCCTCCCCTCTCTGCGGCTGAGCCTCCCCCACAGCTTCGCCCGGGGGTGCCCCAAGCCTCGCGGAAGTGGTCGTTCGCCGTCGTGGCCGATCAATTGACGGTTGTGGTCGTCAGGCTAACCGCTGCCTCCGACAACGACGGCGGGCCGACGGGGATCCGTCCCCCAGGGGCCCCCCCCCGCGAAGATGATGGAGGGGGGGACAGATACCTCGAAAAAGGACGGGAAGGGAGATTTGGGGAAAGCGGGTGGAACGCGGT
>NZ_JBEXSW010000051.1:0-52982 GCF_040613775.1 Streptomyces sp. NPDC006208
AATGACCGCCGCGACCTGGCACAACGACCACACACGACAGCCCGTCCTGCGCTCACTGACCGCATATGACCACTGACCCCTTGGAATCGATCATCCAGGGCTGTCCCGTTTGAAGATGCCTGCCCGGGGAGCCCGTGGTGTCTGCCGCGTCGTTCGATCCGACGGCGAGCATCTCACCAGGCACGCACAGTCTCCGGTGGGGCGGCCGACGGCGGCTCGGATCCGCCGATTCCCCGAAAGGCCAGTGGCACCAACCTCACCAATGCCACAGTTGGGTGTGATGTGGACAACGATCGCGCCACTCATCGGCGTTGTACTCGGCGGGCTGATGTCGCTGCTGGCCCAGCACTCGGTAGGGCGCGCGTCGGAGCGGGCCGAGGCGCGCCGCAGCGTTCGCGAACTCGCCGAGGCGCGCCGCAACGAGCGCCTCACCCATCTCATCGATTTTCTGTCTGCGGTACAGGAAGCCGAACGGGTCGCCGTGGACCGCCATCACCACAACATGACCGACGAGCAATGGCAGGAGCGGGCACGGCAGACCATCGACAGGGTGTGGGTGACGCAGAAGACGATCCACATACTGTGTGCGTCCGAGGTCAATGACGCGGCACGTGGTCTCGCGTTCGCCGTACAGAGGGTGATCAGAGACGGTCCCGACGACCCGGGAGAGCCGCAGGACGAGAAGGTCTGGGCGCACATACGCCCGAGTCGGCGGGCGTTCCTCGATGTCGTGCGCAACTACCTGACGTGAAGGCGGCGTCGGTCCGGGTGAGCTTGACCGGAAGGCGGCACCCGCTCACGGCACCACTGACACCGCGGCGCATGCACGACCCCGTGTCCGGCCCGTCTCGCTCACAGCCGCTGAATGATCGTGCCCGTGGCCTGCGCCCCGCCCGCGCACATCGTGATCAGCGCGAACTCCTTGTCCCGGCGTTCCAGTTCGTGTAGCGCCGTGGTGATCAGCCGGGCCCCGGTCGCGCCCACCGGGTGGCCGAGCGCGATGCCGCCGCCGTTCACGTTGACCTTCTCCAGGCCCTGCTCGAAGACCTGCGCCCAGCTCAACACCACCGACGCGAATGCCTCGTTGACCTCCACCAGGTCGATGTCCCTGAGCGACATCCCCGCCTTGCCGAGCACCGCGCGGGTCGCGTCGATGGGACCGTCGAGGTGGTAGTGCGGATCGGCGCCGACCAGCGCCTGGGCGGCGATCCGGGCGCGCGGCTTCAGCTTGAGCGCCCGCGCCATCCGCTTGGACGCCCACATGACGGCCGCGGCGCCGTCGGATATCTGCGAGGAGTTCCCGGCGGTGTGCACCGCGGTCGGCATGACGGGTTTCAGCCCGGCCAGCGCCTCCATCGAGGTGTCGCGCAGCCCCTGGTCCCGGTCGACGAGCCGCCACATGCCCTGGCCGGCCGCCTGCTCCTCCTCCGTCGTCGGCACCTGCACCGCGAAGGTCTCGCGCTTGAAGCGCTCCTCGGCCCAGGCGATCCCCGCCCGTTCCTGCGAGAGCAGCCCGAGCGAGTCGACGTGCTCCCGCGTCAGCCCGCGACGGCGCGCGATGCGCTCCGCGGCCTCGAACTGGTTGGGCAGATCGACGTTCCACTCGTCGGGGAAGGGTTTGCCGGGGCCGTGCTTGGACCCACTGCCGAGCGGTACGCGCGACATGGCCTCGACACCGCAGCTGATGCCGATGTCGATGACTCCGGCCGCGATCATGTTGGCGACCATGTGGCTCGCCTGCTGGGAGGAGCCGCACTGGCAGTCGACGGTGGTGGCCGCCGTCTCGTACGGCAGCCCCATAGCGAGCCACGCGGTGCGCGCGGGGTTCATGGACTGCTCGCCGGCGTGGGTGACGGTGCCCCCGACGATCTGCTCGACGCAGTCGGCATGGATGCCGGTGCGGCCGAGTAGTTCACGGTAGGTCTCGCCCAGCAGATAGGCGGGGTGGAGGTTGGCAAGCACTCCTCCGCGCTTGCCGATGGGGGTGCGTACGGCTTCGACGATGACGGGTTCCGCGGCCATGAGCTCGTCCTCTCCTCCGCGCGGCCGTGGGGGCGTCCCGGCGCCCACAGGACCGAACTGGCGAACTAGTACGCGTTCTAGTTCTGCTAGCAGTCTCGTGAGTGCTACCCCCGGTACGCAAGGGGCGTGCACGCCTCTTGCTGCACCCCTCGCCGGCAACAGTTCCGACCGTGGCCCTTGCTACTTGTAGAACTCGTTACTACCTTTCGGCCAACTTCTGATGGGCCGTCAGACCTGAAGTTGGAGCTGCCGATGTCCTGCCCCCATCTGCCCGAAGGATTCGACTTCACCGACCCGGACCTCCTCCAGGCCCGCGTCCCCCTCCCGGAGTTCGCCGAGATGCGGAAGACCGCCCCGGTCTGGTGGTGCACCCAGCCCGCCGGCATCTCGGGCTTCGCCGACGAGGGGTACTGGGCCGTCACCCGGCACGCGGACGTCAAGCACGTCTCCACGCACCCCGAGTTGTTCTCCTCGAACACCAACACCGCGGTCATCCGCTTCAACGAGACGATCAGCCGCGACCAGATCGAGGTCCAGAAGCTGATCATGCTCAACATGGACCCGCCGGAACACACCCGCGTCCGCCAGATCGTCCAGCGCGGCTTCACCCCGCGCGCGGTGCGCTCCCTGGAGGAGGCACTGCGGCGGCGCGCCCGCGCGATCGTGGAAGAGGCCGCAGCCGCCGGGGCGAAGAACGACGGCACCTTCGACTTCGTCACCGACATCGCGGTCGAACTCCCCCTCCAGGCCATCGCCGAACTCATCGGCGTACCCCAGGAGGACCGCACCAAGATCTTCGACTGGTCCAACAAGATGGCGGCATACGACGACCCCGAGTACGCCATCACCGAGGAGGTCGGCACCGAGGCGGCGATGGAGATCGTCTCGTACGCCATGAACCTCGCGGCGGCGCGCAAGGAGTGTCCAGCCAAGGACATCGTCAGCCAGCTGGTGGCGGCGGAGGGCGAAGGCAACCTGTCCTCCGACGAGTTCGGCTTCTTCGTGATCCTGCTGGCGGTGGCCGGCAACGAGACCACGCGCAACGCGATCAGCCACGGCATGCACGCCTTCCTGACCCACCCCGACCAGTGGGAGCTCTACAAACGCGAGCGCCCAGGGACGACGGCCGAGGAGATCGTGCGCTGGGCGACTCCGGTCGTCTCTTTCCAGCGCACGGCCACCGAGGACGTGGAGTTGGGCGGCGCCCACATCAAGAAGGGCGACCGGGTCGGGCTGTTCTACTCCTCGGCCAACAACGACCCCGAGGTGTTCGAGTCGCCGGACCGCTTCGACATCACCCGCGACCCGAACCCGCACCTGGGCTTCGGGGGCGGCGGCCCGCACTTCTGCCTCGGCAAGTCGCTGGCGGTGATGGAGATCAACCTGATCTTCAACGCGATAGCCGACGCCCTGCCGGACCTGCGCCTGGCGGGCGACCCGCGCCGACTGCGCTCGGCATGGCTGAACGGCATCAAGGAACTGCGGGTCACGACCGGTTGACCGCACAGACCGAGGAGGCAGGGGCCACCTCATCCCACGCCCCCGTGCCCCTGCCTCCCGCGGGACCGGGCCTCGGCGGCCCGACCACGTTCCCGCTCGGTGGTGCGCGGTCGTCCGGCCCGTCCGGGGAAGTGCCGAGGGGCGAGCGGAGCCTGGGTGGTGACCTGGCGGTGGCTGCCCCGTCCCTGGGCCGCGGCACTGATTGCCGTGGCCGCGCCCGTGCTTGCGCTACGGGGGCTCACCGCGCGGTGGACCCCCTGTCAGCGGCCGGACTTCGTGTACCAGCCCCTGGAAGGCACGTCTCAGGCACCCGCGCTACCCTGGCCTGCCGCGCTGAGCTCCCCCGGCCCGGTCGCGCGGGTCGTCGGTCGCCGCGGCGGCGAACAGTCCCTTGTCGGCCGCACGCCAGCCGGCGCGCAGATGCGCCGACGCGGTGGTGTCCACCTCGTGCACACGGGACGCCCGCACGACGACCCGCAGGGCGATCAGGCCGCGGTCGCCGTCGCCCAGCACCGGGTACCCGGCACGCAGCTCCTCGTCGCTGGGCAGGTGCGGCTCGTCGTCGGACATGCCTGCCCGTGACACGCCCGCCAGGCGGCGCAGGATCCCCTGCCGCAGGGCCTGCGCGCAGTCGGGCCAGAGCTCGTCGGGACTCAGGGGGTTCACGAACTCCATGCCCAGCGCCTCGCCCTCGAGGGGCTCGAAGTCGACTGTCACCCATGCGAAGCCGCCCATGCAGCTCGCCGCCATGTAGCGGACCTCGACATCACGGCTCGCCTCGGCCGGAAACCGCACGGCACACCTGCCTTCCCCACCCAGGACAGCCCTTCGCCGTCGACGGGACTGCAGCATGCCACCCGCCGCGCGCTGCGGGCGCCGAGGCGCTCGCCGTCCCGCTTACGCGGAGGATGCTTTCCCCGAGCGCCCCCCGGCGCCGCCGGTCCGGCCGGCTCCCCGCAGAAGTGATCCATCAGGAACGGAACATCGAGGTGCGGCGCTGCGCCATCGGCGCTGTGAGCCGCCGAAGACAGCGCTGCTGACGCGTCGGTGACAGCAACAGCGCATGGACCACAACGGAGGCCCGGCCCGGAGACGGGTTGACCGCAGGCCGAGGAGGCAGGGGGACACCTCGTCCCACGCCCCCGTGCCCCTGCCTCCCGCGGGTCCGGGCCTCGGCGGCCCGACCCGGCGGCCTACCTCGAGCCCGATGCCGGGCCGCCGGTAGCTTGCCTCTTCCGCAAATGGGACGCTAGGTGTGTCGCCCGGAGGACGGTCCGCAGACGGCCGGGTCCAGGTAGTCGGGACCGGGCAGGCCCCTGCGGCGCATGGCAATACCGGTCAGGGCCTCGAACATGGCCCGGCGGGCGTTCATCGTCGTGGTGTAACCGGGATCCAGATCCTGGACGACCTCAACAACCTCCATGCCCACCACGGGCGTCTCGTGGCAGATCCGGCGGATGGCCGGCAGCAGCTCCCGGTTGGTCAGACCCGGCGGCTCCGGGGCGCCGGTGCCCGGGGCAAAGGCCGGGTCCAACACGTCGATGTCCAGCGATAGGTACAGGTACTCCGGCCCGTCCAGCGCCTCGGCGATGGCCTGCTGGAGGACGACATCGGAATCCGCGGCGGTCGATCTCGGCCATGAAGTGCGTGCGCATCCCATGCTCGCGCATCCAGCCGAACAGCTCGTCATCGGGCGCCATCGCGCTGCGCAGGCCGACCTGGAGGAAATTACGCCCCGGGACGTGCTCGTCCTCGATCAACCGACGAATCGGTGTGGCGTGCGTGGCCAGGTGACCGAACATGTCGTTGTGGCAGTCCGGGTGTGCGTCGAAGTGGACCACCCCGACCTTGCCGGGCCCGTACACGTCGGCCATGGCCGCGGCGTCCGGCCAGAGGATCGAGTGGTCCCCACCGAGCACGATCGGGATCGCGCCGGTCTCTGCGATCTCGCGGACCATTGCCCGGATCGGCTCCATGGAGTTGTCGATGCTGAACGGGTCGACCGCGGCGTCGCCGTAGTCGACCACGGTGAGTTCGTCGAACGGCCGGATGCGGGTGCTGGGATTGACCAGCGCCTTCGGCGTGTTGGGCAGGATCCGCTCGTCGGCCCGCAGCGCACGCGGCCCGTAGGCCGCCCCCCGGTGCCCCAACCCCATGTCCACCGGCGCCCCGAGGACCGCCACGTCGACGTGGCCGGCGCGCAGGTCGTCCTGGTTGAGACACAGCGGCACTCCGAAGAAGGTGGCGATGCCGGCGTAGGTAGGGACGAAGGTGTACCGCTGCAGGTTGATCGGCCCAGGTTCGCGCTTGGGGTCGCGCGAGCGGTCGAGCCGCGTCTTCCAGACATCCGGGGGTATGCCTGCCATGGTCGGCTCCCTTCTGCGCCGTGTGCTCTTGGTGAGAACTGGTTACGGACAGAACTCCTGACTCCGCCCGGCCCTGCATCCAGGATGCGCGCCGATGAAGCACCATGCCCTTTTTGTGCCAGATCGAGCGGCGCATCGCACGCCCGGCCCCTGCGACGACACCGACCGGGCCGTCATCGAACTCGGCGACGAAGACACCGACGACCGGACTCACCGGGCCGTGTGCAACGAACACACTCCCCCAGGAACAGCGACGTCTTCGCGACTGCCGGTGGCGGATGCCGGGGCGGTGACGGGCGAGGTAGCCTCACCAGCGCATCTGTCCAGGAGGGGCACCGAATGAACCCGATCCGGTTCGAACTCGCCTATGTGGGCCCCACCCACGGGCGGCTGAGAAAGAGAGCCACCCACACGTGGGCCGGAACGATCCCCGGTTCCGGGCCGGTTGAGCTGATGTCCCCCGCGGAGGAGGATCTCAACGAGGAAACCGTGAGTGCCTGGGTGTCGGGGCACGGGATTCCGCCCATGTGCTTCCTGGGCATCGACTTCCGCAACCAGCCGCGCCTGGCCGGTATGACGCTGACCGCCGACGGGTGGGCAGGGAAGCTGAAGCGCCGCCATCTGGCGGTGACGGCGCGCGGGCGGGCCTTGCGGATCGACATCGCCGGGCGCTCCTACCGGTACCAGGTACTGGGCAGCAAACGCCGGCACGAGCTGCGGCGTGAGGGAGCCGCCCTCACGATGTCGCGATCGGCATGGCGCCACCCGCAGAACATCTCAGGCATCGGGCAGGGCAACTGCGACGGGTTGGACATCGGATTGGCGATCCTGCTGGAGAGCGCCCACACGCGCAATCTTTCCTTCGGTGGTGCGCTCTACTCCTGGCCCGGACGCTTCCTGAGCCGACTGGACCTTCCGGATTTCTGAATCTCCCGGACGCGGAGACGGGTGACCGCACAGGCAGGCGCCACCCACGCCTCGTGCGGCGCGCATGCACTACGGCCACGACCGGCATGGTCACCGCCGGGCCCATGATCGCCCCGGCGACCAGGACGGGCATTCCGTCGCCGCTGCAGAGGCGAGGCCATCCGCTTCGAGGTCTCCAAGCGCCCCGACCTGACCGAGGAACAACGGGCGGGCATCGACATCGACTTCGACCCGGGCATCCACTATCACCCGCTCGACTGGATCACCGAGCTGCACGACGACCCGGACACCATGCGGCGCCTGGCCGCCTCCTTCCCATCCTCTCGTCCGCAGAAGCGTCGCCCACGCCAGGCGTCTGCCACCGGACGTCGTCGAACTCCTCGCCCGGGACGAGGACCGTGTCATACGGCTCTTCCTCGCCGAATCCTGCGACGACGCACCCGCCGACATGCTTCTGGGGGTGTGGCAGTGGTGGACCGGCAGCCTCAGTACCCTCGACCGCCCGTACGGCCACCCGAACTTCCCCCGCCGCGACCTCCTGCGCTACGCCGGTGACCCGAATCCGCGGATGCGCCAACTTGCCTTGGACGACCCGGAGTCGACGGCCGAGCTGGTCGAGAGATTCAGCCGAGACGTCCACGAGGAAGTAGGGCACCGGGCCGCGACCGACCCACGCCTGACAGCGGCCTCGGCG
Source organism: Streptomyces sp. NPDC006208 (assembly GCF_040613775.1). Classification (NCBI taxonomy): domain Bacteria; kingdom Bacillati; phylum Actinomycetota; class Actinomycetes; order Kitasatosporales; family Streptomycetaceae; genus Streptomyces; species Streptomyces sp. NPDC006208. Next base: position 7,510 of record NZ_JBEXSW010000051.1, read on the forward strand.
GTACGGCTCCTCGACGACCCGCATCGGCGCGTACGCCACGCTGCCGCCATGCACCCGCGGCTGCCCGCGCGGGTACTGGTCCGGCTGCTGCGGGACCCCGACACCGCACAGTCAGCAGCCCGGAACCCGACCCTGCCCGTCCACACCATGGAGCACCTGCTCCAGGCCTGCCCACCGGACGGCGGGAATCCGGGTCCGCTTCGGGCGTAGCCCCTCCAGCGTCCGGCGCCGCGGCGTTGCCCGGTGAATGTCTCGGTCGATCTCATCCCCGTGGCACAGGCGCCGCCAGCCGCTGGTGGCGCGCGACCTGCCGCGGCCCGCACCTGTCAGGCCGGCGAGCGCAACCGGTCCAGTTCGCTGCCGATCGCATCCCGCAGCACGTCATGCTGCGGACCAAGTCTGAACTGTTCGTCGGTCCACCTGTCACGCGGATAGAGCCACACCGGTGCACCCACCACATCGGCCGGCTCCCACTCGAACCTCGGCCAGACATGCGCGTGCAAGAAGGGGTCCGTGTTTCCCAGGATCTCCAGATTGACCCTGCGGAACGCCGGGTCAAGACGCCGACAGGCCCGCTCGACCGCCTCGCCGAGCTGGTCCATCCCGGACAGGAACGACAGCCGCTTGGACTTCGGCAGGTCCGAGAGCCGCTGCACATCGGGTTCATCCACGAGGAGAACCGAGTACCCCGGCAGGAACTGAACGTCCCCGATCACTGCGAACCCCGACTCCAGCCGTCGCAACACGGTCGGGTTCTCGCCCCTCAGAGCGGCCCCGATCCGATCCATCCGCCACTCACCAGTCATGGCCAGAACCTACGCGCAGGTGATCAAGGACCGACCGAGTGGGGGTGACGAGCGGTCTTGGCTGCGCCGAGCGGGCCTCGGGAGGCGCCGCGGCCCGGCTCGGGCCACGATGGGGGCATGGCGTATCCAGATACCTATGAGCTCGTGTTTGCGTCCGCCACGGAGTACGACGTGGTCATCGTCCGGCGCACCGAGAGGTCAGGGGCCGGCGGCTACCCGATCTACGAGGACGACTCCGGAATCGTGCGCGCGGAGATCAGCGACCAGGGCGAGGTGCGCATGCTCGCGAGCGGCGGCCACCAGGCGCTTGAGACACCGGTGACCGCGCGGCAGCCGAGCTAGAGCCGGACTGCTCCATGAGGGCGTGGCGTCGCCTACGGCGCGAGCCACTCCGCCTGGAGCTGGGGAGCCACGTTGGTCTCTCCTGTGAACAGCCACCTCGAGGTGGCGTCACTTCCGGTGGTCTGGAAGACCCTGAGGGAGATCACGTCACCGGCATTCAGCTGAACAATCGTTGACACGTCCTGCGAGGTGCCGAAGCCGACCGGGGCGTCCGCGGTGTCCTGCCCGTCAAAGGCGACGACACTGCCGTTGACGGTGATACGAAGTTGACGCTGCCCCTCGTCATTCGGAGTGAAGTCCCAGAGGATCCTTCCCTTGAGGAGGTAGCGCCCGGCGGTGTTGACCACCAGCGTCGAGTTCGCCGAGTCGAACATCGTGTCCGTGTCGTAGGCGGCGCCACTGAAGGTGATCTGAGTGTCGGCGTTGGTCGGGATGGTCTGGGACTCGGCGCCGAAAATGCTCGCGCCGACGTTGACCGTAGGCCCGGCAGGCCCCGTAGCCCCGGTCGATCCCGTCGGGCCGGTCGGTCCCGTCGCACCCGTGGGTCCCGTCGCACCTGGGTCACCCTGCGCACCCGTGGGGCCTGTGGGTCCCGTCGCACCCGGCCCGCCCGTCGGGCCCGTCGGCCCCGTGGGACCCGGGTCACCCTGCGCACCCGTGGGACCTGTGGGTCCCGTCGCACCCGGCCCGCCCGTCGGGCCCGTCGGCCCCGTGGGACCCGGGTCACCCTGCGCACCCGTGGGACCTGTCGGACCCGGCCCGCCCGTCGCACCCGTCGCACCCGTCGCACCCGTCGCACCCGTCTCACCCGTCTCACCCGGGTCACCCTGCGCACCCGTGGGACCTGTCGGACCCGTCGCGCCGGTCGCGCCCTTCGGGCCCCTCTTGCACTTGTCCTTGCCGCCGCGGTCCGACCCGTCCCTGCACTTGTCGTCTCCGCCGCCCGGGCCGCTCGACACGCTCACGCGTTCGCCCATGCTCTGAGCCGCGACCGCGACCGGACTGACGAGCCCGGCCGCCAGGACCAGCGCGAGTGAGGCGATCGCGCCGCCCGCGGTCCGGTTCACTCGCCGAGGCAGCGGTCCCAGTCGGGACCCTGTCCTGTTGGCAGGGCTCATGTACGCGCTCCTCGTGTCGACCGGTGGGGACTCCACGTCCGATCCCAAGGGCGAGCCTGGCCCGAGCGCAGTCGATCGATCGTCACACCCGGTCGGCACGCGCTGTTTATCAATAACTCGGAGTAATCGGCAGATGCAGGTGGGTGCATACTTTCCGCTGACACGCACCCGGGGCGCGGCCGAACGGGCACCGTTCCGAGCAGGTCCCGGCTTCGGACAGCAGCGAGCCGTGGTGGTACGCGCACGAACGGGGCGCGGAAGGCTCTTCGGAAGCTGGAAAGCACCTGGGCGAACTGGATCAGACGCAGTTGCGAGGGGGACCGCTCTACCTCGCTGCGCTACGGGTCTAGTAGATCTCTCCATGCGCGGCGGCCGCGACAAAGGCGGCGAACGCGGGGCGCGAGAGGTGGAGGGCGGGGCGCGTGACGTCCTTGGAGTCGCGGACGGCGACGGCGTGGGGGGTTTCGGCGCACTCGACGCAGTCCCCGCCCTGGTCGCTGCTGTAGCTCGACTTACGCCAGGCGGCGCCGTTGAGCGGGGCGCACTCGACGCAGGAGCCGCCCTGGTCTCCGCTGTGACTGGACTTACGCCACTGGGCGCCGGTCAGTTCAGGGGTGCTGCTCCCCATAGCGTTCCTCCATCGTGCGCCGGATCAGCTCCGCTGAGTCCTTGATGGACAGGGCGGCGGCCTGGAGGTGATCGTAACGGAGTGAACAGTCCTTGACCGTTTCCGGGTTGGCCGTCGGATGCCCTACGCCGTAGCCCTCGGTGTAGACGATGGCGGGGTCGCTCGCAAAGCGGAAGACATCGAAAGGTCCCTGCAGTCCGGCATGCGTTCCCGCCGCGAACTGCAGCACCTGGATGTTGACCAGTGGCTCGTTCTCGCATGACAACAGGCGGGCGAGTTGACCGCGCATGACCTCCGGACCACCGATCTCCTGACGCAGCGCCGCCTCGCTGACGATCGCCCGTAGAACCGGCGGCGTTTCCTTCCCCAGGATCCGCTGTCGCGCCAGCCTTACCGTGGTGCGATCGTCCAGCCTGCTGCGGTCCATCGCACCCAGAACCGCGCGCGCATACGCCTCCGTCTGAAGCAGGCCGTGGACCAAGTGCGTATGGAAAGTACAGATCTCGGTCGCGCGCGCCTCCAACTCCGCCACCTGCTGGAACCACGCAGGCAGTTGACTCCTCAGCACCAGTCCCAGCAGTCGGGACAGTAACCCGTCCGTACCCAGCGCCGCGTCCACCCGCTCACTGAACTCCTGCGTCGGCAGCTTCCGGGCCGTCTCGATCTGGCCCACCAACGATCCCGTGCAGTAGACGATCTCCCCGAGCTGCCTCTGCGTGAGGCCCGCCGCCTCCCTGAACCTCCGCAGCTCGAACCCGTAGTAGTCCAGCGGCGACGCACCCGGATCCAGGACATTGATGTGGGTCACGCGTACCCCCTCGTGCTCAACTCCCGTCCACTCCGGGACGGGTTGCATTCGCGGTGTAGCTGAGCGTAGTCGTCCCAGCTCACGCTCGTACCGTGAACAAGCGAGATTCCCCAGTACGGTATGCGCCTCACCGCCGGTGCCCACTCCGCCCGCCATGTGCGCCGGATCGTCCGCAGCTACCTGCTCCTGTGGGGCCTGGCCGAGTCGGCCGACTCCGTCGAGCTCGCCGTCACCGAGCTGCTCGCCAACGTCGTGCGTCATGTACCGGGCCGGCACTGCGGGTTGCTCGTCCTGCGGCACCCGGAGGGCGTACGCGTCGAGGTGTCGGACGGATCGTCACAGGCGCCCGTCCTCCAGCGCGCGGAGGCCGACGACGAGTCCGGGCGCGGGCTGGCGCTGCTCGATGCCGTCGTCGACAAGTGGGGCGTGGACAGCCGGGGCAAGGCAGGAAAGACCGTGTGGTTCGAGGTCGCTCAAGTGGCGGAAACCTCCCACGCGGTGGATCCTGACTGAACGCGACGATCCACCCCGGGGGCACGGGCACTCGCTCGTACCCCCGGGCTTCCACCTGTGGTTACGTGCCCCCGGCGGGAACCTTCTCCGTCTCGCGGGCGGTCTCCACGACCCTCGCCACCGGGACCGCGTGCGGCGGGATCCGGAGCCGGCGGGGGCCCGCCAGCAGGTACGTCAGGCCGAAGCCCGCGCCGACGACCGCCGCGCCGCCCGCCGCGTCCAGGACCCAGTGGTTGGCTGTGGTGACGATCGCGCACACAGTGGCCAGGGGATGCACGAGCCCCAGGAGCTTCATCCACAGCTTGGGAGCGAGCATCAGGACCACCAGCCCGCACCACAGCGACCAGCCGAAGTGCAGCGACGGCATGGCCGCGTACTGGTTGGTGACGGCCGTCATCGCCCCGTAGTCCGGGTTGGCGAGGTCCTGCGGGCCGTGCACCGTGTCGATGAAGCCCATGGCGGGCATCAGCCGCGGCGGGGCCAACGGATAGAGCCAGAAGCCGAGCAGGGCCAGCACCGTGGCGAAGGCCAGCGAGGTGCGGGCCCAGCGGTAGTCCGACGGGCGGCGGACGTACAGGACGCCGAGGATGCCCAGCGGCACCGCGAAGTGGAACGACGTGTAGTAGAAGTCGAAGAACGCCTCCGCCCACCCGCTCTTCACCACTGCCTGGTTGGCCCAGTGCTCGATGTCGATGCCCAGTGCCCGCTCGATCGAGAGGATCTGCCGGCCGTGCTCCTCGGCCGCCGCCACTCCGCCGGTCGCCGCGGCGCGGATGTGCGAGTAGGCCGAGTAGCCGACCCGGATCACCAGCAGTTCCAGCAGCAGGTTGGGGCGGCTGAGGACCCGGCGCCAGAACGGCAGCAGCGGCACCCGGGCCCAGCGCGCGGCGACCGGCTTCGCGTACTCGGTGGGCACGGGCCGGCGGAAGTACGGCGAGGTCAGTGGCAGGAACGGCACCGCGCAGGCGGCCGCGAGCGCGGCGATGAGCAGCGCGTTGTCGCGTACGGGATACAGGAAGACCACGTTGGGCAGCAGCATCTTGCCCGGCAGGGTCATGGCCAGGATGACGAGCACGGGCCACAGCATGCGGTCGGAGGCACGCTTGCCGACGCGGCCGACGATCGCGAGCAGCACCCACAGCAGCTGGTGCTGCCAGGCGGTGGGCGAGACGGCGACCGCGACGCAGCCGGTGAGGGCGACGCCGAGGAGGAGCTGGCCGTCCTGGGTGCAGCGGACGGCGCGGCGCAGGCCGACGAAGCAGACGGCGGCGGCGAGCAGCAGGTAGAGGGTGATCTCCAGGGGGCCCTCGATGCCGAGGCGGAGCAGCGCGCCGTGCAGGGACTGGTTGGCGAGGCTGTCCGGGCGTGCGCCGAGGCCGGCGCCGGCGACGTGGTGCACCCAGTAGGTCCACGAGTCGCTGGGCAACGCGGCCCAGGCGAGCGCCGAGAGGGCCGTGAAGGTGCCTCCCGCGGCCACGGCGGCACTGCGGCGGCCGGTGAGCCACAGCAGCGGTGCGAAGAGCAGGACGGTGGGCTGGAGGGCCGCGCCGATGCCGATGAGGATGCCGGAAGGTCTCTCACCGCGTACGGCGAAGCAGCCGACCAGCACGAGCAGGACGGGGATGATGCTGGTCTGGCCGAGGTGGAAGCTGTTGCGGACGGGCAGGGACAGCATCAGCAGGCTGATGGCGGCCGGGGCGGCCAGCAGGGTGCTGCGGCGGGACACGGGGATGGGCAGGGCGCGGGCGGCGACCAGGCCGAGCAGGACGACGAGCAGCAGGGTGCCGAAGGTCCAGGCGACGCCGAGGCTCTGCTCGGCGGAGCGTGCCAGGGGTTTGAGCACCAGGCCGGCGAACGGGGTGCCGGTGAATCTGTCGGCGTCGTACAGCGATCCCGTCACTTCCAGGACGCCGTTCTCACCGATCCAGGTCTCCAGGTCGGTGAGGCGTTCACCGGGGGGCTGCCGCAGCACCGCTGCCGTCTGGCGTACGGCGAGTACGGCGGCGACGAGCCACAGGGCGGCTCGTGCCGCACCCATCCTCGTGTCCGTCGTCGCTGTTCCGCGCACGCTGTGTTCCGCGTTCGCCACGTCGCGCCGCGCCTCCCCACCGTTGTGTCGTCCGTGTGGTCCCGCTTGGTGCCCTCTTCCGTCACCGGGCGTCCGTAGAGCGTCCCACTGCCCCGTGAGGAAGACTCAGGTAACGCTCTCTTCGCCTGAGTGTCACCCGCTACTTTCCGATATTTGCCGCCGGGTCTCACCCGGACGGCGTAAACCCGGGCGGGAACCGGCAGGTCAGCGGCGCCGTCCGAGATGGCATGCGGGGGAACATACAAGAACAGGCGGCCGCTTATCCGTACGACCGGCCACACGGCCGGCCACGACAGCGGGTGCTGCTGGTGGTGCTGGCGCTGCTCGCGCTGCAGATCGGGTCGCTGATCAGCCCGGCGTACTCCCCCTGCCTGCGGCGGGGGGACCCCCAGCGGCTGCGGGGCGATGGTGCCGGGTGCGCAGTCCAGGATGACCGTCGATCACGAGACGGCGGTGGTCGACTGGGACGGCCGCAGGGAACAGATCGTCATGCGCTTCACGGTCGACTCGGACGCGCCCGAGGCGGCCTGGATCATGCCGGTGCCCGGGCGGGCCGAGGTGGAGCTCGCGGAGAACGCGCTGTTCGACGAGCTGGCGGAGGTCACCGCTCCGGTGCACCGCGAGAGGTCGTACTTCTGGCCGCGCGACGGTGACTGGCCACTCGGCTCGGGCTATGGGGACGGTGCGGCCGCCGAGGCGCCCGGGAAGGCGGCGGGGGTCGCAGTGGTGGGCCGCGAGCGGCTGGGTGACTTCGATGTCGCACGGCTGACGGCGACCGACCCGGACGCCCTGCGGGGGTGGCTCACCGAGAACGGCTTCCGGCTGCCCGACGGTCTGACGGCGGACCTGGACCCGTATGTGCGCCAGGGCTGGGAGTACGTGGCGGTGCGGCTGGCGCCCCGCGAGAAGGGCGCGGTGCTGCGGGGCACGCTCGATCCTCTGCGGCTGGCGTTCGCGAGCGACCGCCCGGTCTATCCGATGCGGTTGTCGCGGCGGGCCGAGAACTCCCAGGCGCTGTCGCTGTTCGTGCTGGCCGGGCACCGGATGGAGCCGCGCAGCGCGATCGGCGGGGACGAGCCGGAGGTGACGTACGCCGGGAAGGTCGGTCCGTACGGGGCGATCGGCGAGCTCACCGGCGGGAAGGAGCGCTTTCTGACCGCCTTCGAGCAGGACTTTCCCCGGCCGGAGCGGATCAACGGCGACCACGAACTGCGGGCGGCGGACTCGGACGCGTCGTTCAGGCGTGTGGTGTACGACGACGAACTGCTGACGGTCGCGGGCATGCCGGTGTGGCTGTTGACGCTCGGCGCCGCGGTGGCGGCCGCGACGGCCGCGGTGCTGCGGGTACGGTCGCGTCGGCGCAATGCCGTGCCGCTGTCGGCGGCCTGAACTAGGTTGGGCCGTATGACTCTTCCGTCCTCTCTGGACCAGTGGAACGCGGTGGCCGGCTACATCACCGAGCGGCTCGTGCCCGCGGACGACGTGCTGACGGCGGCGCTGGAGGCGAGCGAGGCCGCAGGGCTGCCGTCCATCGCGGTCTCACCGAACGAGGGCAGGCTGCTGCATCTGCTGGCGAAGGTGCAGGGCGCTCGCACGGTGCTGGAGATCGGCACGCTGGGCGGCTACAGCACGATCTGGCTGGCGCGTGCGCTGCCCGAGGGCGGCAGGCTGATCTCGCTCGAGTACGACCCGGCCCACGCCGACGTGGCCCGCGCCAACATCGCACGGGCGGGTCTCGACAAGATCGCCGAGGTCAGGACGGGCGCGGCGCTGGACACGCTGCCGCGGCTGGCCGCGGAGCCGGGCGCGGGCCCGTTCGACATGTTCTTCATCGACGCGGACAAGCAGAACAACGCGCGCTATGTGGAGTGGGCGCTGCGCCTGTCGCGCCCCGGCAGCCTGGTCATCGTCGACAACGTGGTGCGTGACGGCAAGGTGGCGGACGCGGTGTCGAAGGATCCGGCAATCATGGGCACCCGGGAGATGTTCGACCTGATCGCCGCCGAGCCCCGGCTGGAGGCGACGGCCGTCCAGACGGTGGGTCCGAAGGGCTACGACGGCTTCCTGCTGGCGCGCGTGGTGTCCTGACACGGGTTCGCTCCCGGGCGCGGGACCGGGCATGCGGTCCGAGGAGTACGGCCTGACGGCCGACGCGGACGCCACCCGGCTCCGCGACGAGGTGGGTGGCGGGGCGGCACGAGAAGCATGGACGATCAGCGTGAACTGCCCCCATACACTCGGGCCATGACGACCGTTGCTGTGGTGGGTGCTGGAGCGGTGGGCGGCGTGGTGGCTGCCGGACTGGCCGCGGCGGGACATGTTCGCGTGACGGCTTGCGTGCGCTCACCGCTCGGCGGAATTCGTCTCGACCGGCCCGACGGCACCGCGGAGAGCCTGCCGGTCGACGAGGCATCGGACCCCGGGCAGGCGTCGACGGCCGACTGGGTGGTGCTGGCGACCAAGGCCCACCAGACGGCCGGTGCCGCGCGGTGGCTCGAGTCCCTCTGCGGTCCCGGCACACGGGTCGCGGTCCTGCAGAACGGCGTCGAGCACGTGGAGCGGGTGTCGCCGCTGGTGGGTGCGGCCCGAATCCTGCCGGCCGTCGTGGAGATCTCGGCCGAGTCGCTCGGACGCGGGCACATACGGCTGTTCGGTCCCCCGCGGATCGTGGTGCCCGAGGGCGAGGACGGCAGCGCCTTCGCGGCTCTGTGCAAGGACACCGGCATCACCGTCGAGCAGACGGACGACTTCCTGACCGCAGCCTGGACCAAGCTGTGCCTCAACGTCGCCAACGGCGCCATCACCGCGGTGACCACGCGCCGGATGCCCGTCTTCGCGAATCCGCGTGTCGCCCGGCTGGGCCGCGCGCTGGTCGAGGAGGCGCGTCTGGTCGGCAGTTCTCTGGGCGCGCGACTGCCTGACGACCTCGCCGACCAGGTCATCGAGCGGCTTCTCGCCATGCCGGCCGAGTCGGGCAGCAGCATGCTCTGGGACCGCCTCGCAGGCCGGCCGCTCGAATTCGACGCCCGTAACGGCGCCGTCGGGCGCGCGGGGGCACGGGTCGGCGTTCCCACCCCTCACAACGACACCGTCACCGCACTGCTGGAAGCGATCAGCGAGGTGGGCGAGCGAGCCTCGTAGCCGCCCGGCGCTGACCGTCCCCGAGGGCGGCGGCCTTCCGGGCGTGGCCCGCGCCGGTATCACCGTGCGGCTCTCGAAGGGGATTCAGGGCAGCCTCAGGTGGATGAAGGGCACGGTGTCACCCGGCAGCACGTACCTCTCCACTTCCTCGAAACCCTGAGCCAGCGCGAACCGCAGCCCATCCGTGTTGGACGCCAGGACGATCGTCTCGATCACGCCGGCGCCGAGCGTGCGCGCCTTCGCCAGCCCTCGTGCGTAGAGCTCCTTGCCGAATCCCTGCCCACGGTGGTCGGCGAGCACGCGGGCGATCACTGTGGCCACCGCCTCGTCGCCGGTGGGCGGACGCACCGTCGAGCAGCCCACGGGAACGTCGCCGAGATACGCGACCTCCAGGTGGTTGCGCTGAACTCGCTCACGGACATCGTCGAGGGACAGGGGGTCGGTGGGGATGATCACGTTATGGACGTACTGCCAGTCCTCGACCATGACATCGCCGTCCACCTCTTCGAAACGAAGATCAGTCATCGCAGCAGGAAACCGTGAGCTTGAGGGAGCGTCAACTGCAAATCGTCCTGCGCCGTTTGGACCGTGGCATGTAGGAGACTGCACGTACGTCGTCAAGGCCGGGTGCCGAGCCCGGCCTCTGTTCCCCCGAGAGGTGTCACGTGCCCAGCGTGGTAAAGATCAACGTCCTGTCCGTGCCCGAGGAGCAGCGTGAGGTCCTCGAGAAGCGTTTCGCCTCGCGTGCCGGAGCCGTGGAGAGTTCCGACGGCTTCGAGTGGTTCGAGCTGCTGCGGCCCGTCGAGGGCACCGACCAGTACCTCGTGTACACCCGGTGGCGCGACGAGGAGTCGTTCCAGGCCTGGATGGAGGGGCCGATGAAGGCCGCGCACCAGGGTGGCGGCGAGGGTGAGCGGCCCAAGCCCGCCGCGAGCGGGTCCACGCTGTGGTCGTTCGAGGTGGTGCAGCAGGCGGCCCCGAAGCAGGCCTGACGTTCCCGGTCATCACGCGCCTCCGGCCTGCAGCGCCGGGGGCGCGCTGCTGTCCACCCGCGGGCGGGCGACGGCGGAGACCGCATGGGGTACTCGACTCGTCCGTACGGCCTCATTCGCGGGAGTCGAGCAGACGCGAGCTGATCACGGCACTTAGCGTGCCCCGCGGCGATCATCAGCGCCGCGGCGATCCCGGACGGTCCTGACAGGGCATCGATCGCCGCCATCATCCGGAGCACGGAACGCACTTCGGCGTCGTGCACTGCAGGAGGTCTTCATGTCGGGTATCGCAGTACGGGGGGCGTCGGAGCAGGGAAGTACGGGGCGAAGTCGCGGGGGCGGGGGGTCGTGGTGGGTGCTGGTGCGCGCCTGGGTGGCAGGAGTGGCGGTGCTGGCCGGCCTGGCCGTCCCGATCGCGCTGGCCACGCCCGCCGCCGCTCAGACCGGAACCTTCGCCTACGTCGCCAACAGCTTCTCGGACAACGTGTCGGTCATCGACACCGCCACCAACACCGTCACCACCACCATCCCCGTCGGCGACTTCCCCGTCGATGTGGCGGTCACCCCGGACGGCACCCGCGCCTACGTCGCCAACCTCGGCTCGGACGATGTGTCGGTCATCGACACCGCCACCAACACCGTCACCACCACCATCCCCGTCGGCGACTTCCCCCAAGCCGTGGCGGTCACCCCGGACGGCGCCCGCGCCTACGTCACCAACTCCTTCGACGACAACGTGTCGGTCATCGACACCGCCACCAACACCGTCACCACCACCATCCCCGTCGGCGACAGCCCCCTTGGGGTGGCGGTCACCCCGGACGGCACCCGCGCCTACGTCACCAACAGCGGCTCGGACAACGTGTCGGTCATCGACACCGCCACCAACACCGTCACCACGACCATCCCCGTCGGCGACGGCCCGAACAATGTGGCGGTCACCCCGGACGGCACCCGCGCCTACGTCACCAACTTCTTCTCGAACAACGTGTCGGTCATCGACACCGCCACCAACACCGTCACCACCACCATCCCCGGCGTCGCCGGCCCCCTTGGGGTGGCAGTCACCCCCGACGGCACCCGGGCCTACGTCCCCAACCTCGCAGACACGGTGACCGTGATCGACACCGCCACCAACACCGTCACCACCACTATCCCCGTCGGTGACGGCCCCAACGGTGTGGCGGTCACCCCGGACGGCACCCGCGTCTACGTCAGCAACAGCAATGACGACAACGTGTCGGTCATCGACACCGCCACCAACACCGTCACCACCACCGTCCCCGTCGGCGACTTCCCCGCCGGCGTGGCCATCGGAACCGTCACCACGGAGCGCACCCCGACCAAGCTGACACTGAAGCTGGAGAAGAAGAAGGGGAAGGACACCCTGGACGCCCTGGGCGGCAACCACGGCCTCACCCTCAAGGCCAAGCTGACCGCCGAGGGCCGGCCGCTGGAAGGCAAGGAGATCGACTTCACCACCGACTCCATCTCGCTGTGCACCGACACGACCGACAGCCGGGGCAAGGCCACGTGCAAGGTACCGGGCAAGCAGCCCAAGGAGGCCTGCTACACCGCCACGTTCGCCGGTGACGACACCTACGAGCCCTCCACCGCCACCGTCTGCAAGAAGGACGACCACGGCAAGCCCGGCCCCTGGTCGGCACCGCTCGACCTGAGCGACGTCCATGACCTGGTGCAGTCCGCCATGGCCTCGGCGGGCCTGCCGGAACGTGACCACCGGTAGTCGTACGCCAAGCGCGCTTCGACCACCGCAGCCGCCCAGGAGCCCCTCCAGCACTCGCTGGAGGGGCTCCTCCGCTTCCTGCCGCTCGTCGCCGACGGGCGCGAGGCCCCGACCGGCCGACGGTCCTTGGCCGCACCCGACCACCCCGCGGAACAAAATCATTGGCCGGGCCCGCGTGGCCTCGACTAGAGAGTCCCCATGCCCATCTGGACTCTTGCACCCGAGGCCTACGACTCCCCCGACGCGAGCGCCCTGCGCCGCGCGTACTACGCCGATGTCGCGAGCAGCTACTGGAAGCGGCCCGCGACCGACGCCGAGGTCGACGAGGGACTGGCCGGCGACGGTGCCGAGCAGCTCACCCCGCCCACGGGCCGGTTCGTCGTCGGCCGGTACGGCGGCGAGGCGGCCGCCTGCGGCGGGTTCCTGATGCTGGACGGGGAACGTGCCGAGCTCACCCGGGTGTTCGTACGGCCCGAGTTCCGCGGGCACAAGGGCGCCGGTCTGCTGATGGATCTGCTGGAGGAGGAGGCCAGGGCGTTCGGTGCCCGGCGCATGGTGCTGAACACGCGCCTGGACCTGCTCGCGGCCCGCGCGCTGTATGCGCGGCACGGCTACGCCGAGATACCGGCGTACTGCACGGGGCCGTACATGGACATCTGGTACGGCAAGGATTTGTGAACCGGCGCTGAGCCGTCAGTCGCGGTGCTCGTGGCGGTGGTGGTGAGGAGCGGCGTGGTCCCGCTCGGGCGGCGGGCCGTGGGGCCGTTCGCCGTCCGAGCCGCACAGCTCGCTGTTGAGTTCGTGCACCAGCTGCACCAGGTCGGTCGGCCGCTCCGGGCCCCACCAGTCGCCCAGCAGCTGTGCCAGCGACTCCTCACGGGCCTGCGACAGCCGCGTGGCCGCTTCGTCGCCGCGGTCGGTGAGGAGCAGGTCGAGGCCCACGCGGCGGGCGTACCCCCTGCCCTCGACCTGGCGGGCCGCCTCCATGATGGCGCGCAGCGGTACGGGCGTGGCCTCGGCGAGGCGGGACGGTTCCACCATGCCGTGGCGCTTGATGCGCAGCAGCAGCCAGCTGGACGCGGGCAGCAGGTCGTAGCCCGCCTTCTCGGTGATCTTCTCGTAGATGTGCTGCCGTCCCTCGCGCGAGCCGAGCACCGACAGGGCCCGGGCGACCTCGTCGTGCGAGGAGCGTTCGACGGGGTTGGAAGCCAGGGTCTGGGTGGTGTCGGGTGCGGTGACCGAGCCGCGGAGCTTGTCCTCCTTGAGGAACCAGGTGAAGACGAAGGCGATCAGGACGACGGGTACGGCGTAGAGGAAGACGTCCGTGATGGACGTCGAGTAGGCGTGCAGTACGGACGACCGCAGCGACGGCGGCAGTTCGGCGATGGCACGCGGGTCGGCGGCCAGCTCCGCGGCGTCGGCGCCGGGCGGCACCTGCTGTCCGGCGAGCGCGTCGGTGAGCTTGTTCTCGAGGCTGCTGGTGAAGACGGTGCCGAAAGCAGCGACGCCGAACGAGGCGCCGATGGAGCGGAAGAACGTCGCACCCGAGGTGGCGACGCCCAGGTCCTCGTAGCTGACGGCGTTCTGCACGACGAGCACCAGCACCTGCATGACGAGTCCGAGTCCCGCGCCGAAGACGAAGAAGTAGATGCTCATCTCCCAGGTGGTGCTGGTCTCCTTGAGCTGGTGCAGCAGGAACAGGCCGAGCGCGGTGACGGCGGTGCCCGCGATGGGGAAGACCTTCCAGCGGCCGGTGCGGCTGACGATCTGGCCGGAGGCGGTGGAGGTGACCAGCAGGCCGAGCACCATCGGCAGCAGGTGCACACCCGACAGGGTCGGCGAGACCCCCTGGACGACCTGCAGGAACGTCGGTAGGAAGGTCATCGCGCCGAACATCGCGAAGCCGACGATGAAGCTGATGACGGCGACGAGGGAGAAGGTCCGGACACGGAACAGCTTCAGCGGCAGCACCGGTTCGGCAGCCCGTCGTTCGACGGCCACGAAGGCGACGAGCAGGACGACCCCGAGCACGGCAAGCACGATGATCTGCGCCGAGTCCCAGGCCCAGGTGGTGCCGCCGAGCGAGGCGACGAGGACGAGGCAGGTGGCGACCGACGCGATGAGGAAGGTGCCGAGGTAGTCGATGGTGTGCCGGGTCCGCCGTTTCGGGATGTGCAGGACGGCGGCGATGACGAGCAGCGCGACGATGCCGATGGGCAGGTTGATGTAGAACACCCAGCGCCAGGTGAGGTGTTCGGTGAACAAGCCGCCGAGCAGCGGGCCGAGGACGCTGGTGGCGCCGAAGACCGCACCGAACAGGCCCTGGTACCTGCCGCGTTCGCGCGGTGGCACGATGTCGCCGACGATCGCCATGGACAGCACCATGAGCCCGCCGCCGCCGAGGCCCTGGAGGGCGCGGTAGCCGATGAGTTGCGGCATGTTCTGGGCCATGCCGCACAGGGCGGAGCCGATGAGGAAGATGACGATGGCGGCCTGGAAGAGCTTCTTGCGGCCGTACTGGTCGCCGAGCTTGCCCCACAGCGGGGTGGCGGCCGTCGCGGCCAGCATGTACGCGGTGACCACCCAGGACAGGTGGTTCAGGCCGCCGAGTTCGCTGACGATGGTCGGCAGCGCGGTGGCGACGATGGTCTGGTCGAGCGCGGCAAGCAGCATGCCGAGCAACAGGGCCCCGATGGCGACGAGGACGGTGCGCCGGTCCTGGCCGTCGCCGGGGGCCGGACTCGCCTCCGGAGTGCGCGCTTCCTGAGCCATGCAGGCCTCCTCGGGCTGTTCGCGCGGTTGTTCCCCGTTCTCCCATCGTGGTGGTTCTGCCCTGTTATGGCCTGCCGAGTGGGGGGTGGGGCCGCAGGGCCCGGATGGGGCGCTGCATAATCGCTGGCATTCCAAGGGGAGGGGACCGGCGATGACCGGACAGGCATGCCCGCGGTGCGGCACGCCAGGAAGAGCGGACGGCCCGGCGGCGTCCGGCTGCGGCTGCGCCGGGCGCATGGGGGATGCGCTCGGGGCGGAGTGGCAGGAGCAGGCCGGAGCGGCGGAGGGCTTCGACCCGCTGCGGATCCGGCCGTATGTGACCTGGGAGGTCACGGGCACGGGCGGCAGCGGATCGGCCGGACCGCCGCCCGCGCCGATGGCGCCGCACGCCGCCCCGGTGCAGGTGCCGTCCTATGCGGCTGCTCCCGGGCCGCTGCCCGACCTCGTGGGCGTGGACGACGCGGACACGCAGGAACTGGAGCTGGTCACCGTCGCGGGCGCGGGGCACCGGGCCGAGCCCCCGCGCAGCCGGGCACTCACCGGGCTGATGGCAGGCGCGGCGGCGGTGGCGGTGGCCGGGACCGTGGCGTTCGCCGCCGGGCTGTTCTCGGGTGACGGGGAACGCGAGCGCGCGTTGCCGGACTCCACCAGGGACGCGACGAGCGTCAGCATCGGGCCGGACGCCCCGTCGGCGTCGGCGTCCCTCTCCGGGTCCGCCTCGCCATCGGCCTCGGTTTCCGCGTCCGCTTCCGCATCGGCATCGGCATCGGCCTCCACCTCGGCCTCGGCGTCCGGCAAGCCGTCGCCGACCGGTCCGTCGGCGGGTACGGCTCCGGGCCGCCCCTCGGTCTCCCCGCCCCCCTCGACCGTGCAGGCCACCGACTCGGAGGACTCCGAGGACGGGAGGTCGGGGCGGCGCACGCTGCGGCCGGGGGACAGCGGGCCCTCCGTCGAGGAGCTGCAGCGACGGCTGGACCAGCTGCGGCTGTACGAAGGCCCGTTCGACGGGGAGTACAACGCGGACGTCGAGGAGGCGGTACGGCGCTACCAGTGGGCCCGCGGCATCGACCGCGACCCTGAAGGCGTGTACGGCAGGGACACGCGCCGGGCGCTGGAGTCGGAGACGTACGAGCCCTGACACGCGGCCCGGCAGGGACGGCGCGGGAGCGGGTCGGTGGGGGCGGGGTGGCCCTTCCTCTCCCTTTTTTGTATCGTGGAGGAACAAAGTGGTTCCGCCCGTGTTCCCTGACCGGCGGGCGGAGCCGCTCTTGTTCGCCGTTCCCGCGCCCTGGAGCAGCCGATGCCGGCCACCACCACCCCGCCCGTACTGACCGCCCGCGCCCTCCTGCTGGACATGGACGGCACCATCGTCAACTCGGACGCCGTGGTGGAGCGCTGCTGGCGCGCCTGGGCGGTGGAGCACGGACTGGACCCGGACGAGGCCCTCAAGGTCGTCCACGGCCGGCAGGGATACGCCACCATGGCGGCCCTCCTGCCGGACCGCCCCATGGAACAGAACCTGGCCGAGAACCGGACGCTGCTCGCCCAGGAGACCGCCGACACCGACGGTGTGGTCCCGGTCGCCGGCGCCGCTGCCTTCATGGCCGCCGTCGCCGCCCTGCCGCACGCCCTGGTGACCTCGGCCGACGAGGCGCTGGCCCAGGTCCGGATGACCGCTGCCGGACTGCCGATGCCGCGGGTACGGGTGACCGCGGAGCGCGTCGGGGCGAGCAAGCCGGACCCGGAGGGCTTCCTCAAGGGTGCGGCCGAGCTGGGCTTCGCCCCGGGCGACTGCGTGGCCTTCGAGGACTCCGAGGCGGGCATCACCGCGGCCCGTGCGGCAGGGATGCGTGTGGTCGGCGTGGGCCCGCGGGCCGCGGCCTTCGCACCGGACGTGCACGTACCGGACCTGACCCGCCTCGCAGTGACCGCACACACGGACGGCACGATCGAACTGCGCGTCGCGGACCCGGCCGCCTGAGCCGATGGCCGGAGGGGGCGTGCGACCACGCCCCCCTCGCCCGAACCGGCCCGCCCGCTCCACCCAGGGGCGCGGAGCTTCACGGCCCCGACGCCTCAGTCACCCACCCCCTCCGGCTCGCCACCGCCGTCCGGTCGGGCCCACCATCGGCTCGGGCCGAGCGGCAGCAGGTGCCGCCGCGCCGGCGACCTCCGCAAACAGGTTCACGCGCGCAGATACAGGCCAGGGCCGCGAGGCTCAGCCGGCGAGCGCCTCGTAGAGGCTGAATCCGGCCAGCGCCAGCATCAGGCAGGCAGCGACCCTGGTGATCAGCCGCAGCGGGACGTACTTCATCAGCGTCCGGCCGCCGAGGATGCCCATGCCGGCGACCGCCCACAGGGCCAGCACCGCGCCGAGCCCGACGGAGACGGGGCTGTCGTAGCGGGCCGCCAGATTGGCCGTCATGATCTGGGTCAGATCGCCGAACTCGGCGACCAGGATGAGCATGAACCCCGCCCCGGAGACCTTCCAGAAGGACTGGTCCGCCGGGGCCTTGATGTGCTCCTCCTCGCCGTCGCCCTTCTTCAGCAGCAGCATCAGCGCGCCCGCGAGGAAGAGCAGGCCGACCACCGCCTGGACGAGCCGGTGCGGCAGCAGGGTCAGCACACTGCCCGCCGCGATGGCGAGGGCGACATGGACGGCGAAGGCGGCGGCGACTCCGGCGAAGACGTAGGAGGCGCGGTAGCGGGTGCCCAGCATCAGACCGGCGAGCGCGGTCTTGTCGGGCAGCTCGGCGAGGAAGACGACGCCGAACGTGATCGCCATGACGGTGAAGCTGATCATGGATGGGGGTCCTCAATCGGTCGGGCACCGCCCTGCCGAGAGTCCTGAGCGTTTCAGGGGTCGCTTCGGCACGGCAGCGCCATGAATACATACATGGGCACTGCGGCCGAAGGTCTCGCTGACAGCCTCACGAGGCCGCCTCCGGGCGCCGGCCGGGCGCGAGGCCCAGCAGTATGTCGACGGTCCGGCGAAGAGCTACTCCCCTTCTGACTCCGTACAGGGTACGTGAGCATCCCGCCGGGTTGGCACAGGTGTGGGCGAGCACACCTCTGGGACGGCCGGGGCGGCATTCACCCGGCCAGGGTTCGGGCGCCCTGCCCGCGCGGGCGCCCGGACGTCAGGACGCCCGGCCCTTCTCCTCGCCACCGTCCCGGTGCAGCCGTCCCCGGGTCACCAGCTCCAGCACCAGCGCGACAGCGACTGCCTGCACCGCCATCAGCGCGACGAGCACGAACAGCTGCACCGCGCCCGCCTCCAGCGGTGACGCCCCGCCCAGCAGCATCCCGACGAACGCGCCGGGGAGGGTGACCAGGCCCACCGTCCGGGTCTGGTCGAGGCCCGGCAGAAGTGCGTCGGACGCGGGCTCACGCGCCACCTCCATCCGCGCGTCACGGTCGGCGAGGCCGAGCGCCATGCCCGCCTCCACCTCGCCCCGGCGCAACTCCAGCTCGTCCAGGGCGCGGCGCCCGCTCAGCACGGTCGCGGTGAGCGCGCCGCCGATGAGGATGCCCGTGACCGGGATCAGCGCGATGCCCTTCACCGGGACCAGACCGGTGAGCAGCAGGGTGGTGACGACCGGCAGCACACCCACGGCGATCGGCACACCGGCCCACCACCAGGTGCCGTTACGGGTGATGCGCCGCCCGGCCGTGCGCACGGCGACCGCGTACATCAGCAGCAGGAAGGCGAGCAGCAGCGGCACCGCCTTGACCACCCACCCGATCGCCAGGGAGACGGCGGCGAGTTGGACGGCGGCCCGCACACCGGCGACGGCGATCTCGCGGGAGCGGCCCAGGCGGGCGAGCGCGGCGACGGTCGCCGCAAAAGTCAGGAGGGCGGCCAGGACCGCCCCGAGGGTGAGGTTCACCGGCAGCAGCACCCGGCAACCCTACGACGGTGAAACATTCGTGCCGGTGTGTCAGAACGTGCGGGGAACACACGCGCACGTCTTGATGTGACGTGCCCATGTCGCCACCCTGTTACCTGGCGCCCATCCCCGAGAAACCTGGCGCCGCCAGCATGGCCACGCCCACCGGGGCATCTCCCACGCCACAAGGGCGAGGGGGAGGCCAAGCACCCCCCACCGCAGAGGAGTTCACATGTCCCGTGTCTACGCGCGTCGAATCCGCCGAATAGCCGTCCTCGCCGCTGCATCCGCCCTGGCCACCACCGGTCTGCTCGCCACCGCTCCCGCCGCCCAGGCCGCGCCGCCCACCCCCGTCAGCGCCGCGACCGCCCGTACGTACCTCAGCCAGCTGACCGTGGCCGCCGAGGGCTCCACCACCGGCTACAGCCGGGACCTCTTCCCGCACTGGATCACCCAGTCGGGCGCCTGCAACACGCGCGAGGTCGTCCTCAAGCGCGACGGCTCGGGCGTCGTCCAGGACTCCAGCTGCGCCGCGACCAGCGGCAGTTGGTACTCGCCGTACGACGGCGCCACCTGGTACGCCGCCTCCGACGTCGACATCGACCACATCGTCCCGCTGGCCGAGGCCTGGCGGTCGGGCGCCAACAGCTGGACCACCTCGAAGCGGCAGCAGTTCGCCAACGACCTCACCCGGCCGCAGCTGATCGCCGTCACCGACAACGTCAACCAGGCCAAGGGCGACAAGGACCCGTCCGAGTGGCTGCCGTCGGTCACCTCGTACCGCTGTACCTACGCCCGGATGTGGGTACACACGAAGTACTACTGGGGCCTGAAGGTCGACTCCGCCGAGAAGAGCACGCTCCAGTCGATCCTGAACGGCTGCTGACTCCCCCGATCCGGTCCTGACCAGCTGCGGACACGCAGAATTCGCGTGGAACCGGCCCGCCCCTCTCCGTCGTTCCGTACCGTACGGAGCGACGGAGAGGGGCACACATGACCGGGCTTCGCCTGGGACCGCTGCTGCGATACGTGGACTGGGAGTCCGGCGACCACGCGACCGTCTGGATCGAGGCGGACCGGCCGTGCACGGCCGAGGTCCGCTGCGCGTCCGGAGCGCACGGCTCGGCGCACACGTTCCAGGTCGCCGGGCATCACTACGCGCTGATCCCCGTGCGGGGGCTGACCCCCGGCTCGTCGACCGAGTACGAGGTGCTGCTCGACAGCCGCCGGGTCTGGCCGCAGGCCGACTCCCCCTTCCCGGCGAGCACGATCCGTACCCCCGCGCCGGGCGCCGACGCCGCACAGATCACGTTCGGGTCCTGCCGCTGGGCGACGTCGCCCGCCGACGAGCGCGACCCGGTCGGCCCCGACGCGCTGGACACCCTCGCCACGCGGCTGGCCGCCGACCCCGGGGCCGAACGGCCGGACGTCCTGCTGCTGCTCGGCGACCAGGTGTACGCGGACGAGACGTCGAAGGCGACCCGACGCAGGATCGACGCGCGGCGCAATCCACAGGAAGCCCCCGGCTTCGAGGTCGCGGACTACGAGGAGTACACCTGGCTGTACGACGAGTCCTGGCAGGACCCCGAGGTCCGCTGGCTGCTCTCCACCGTCCCCAGCTGCATGATCTTCGACGACCACGACGTGATCGACGACTGGAACACCAGCGCCGCGTGGCTGGCGGACATGCGGGCGACTCCCTGGTGGCGGGAACGGATTCTCAGCGGGCTGATGTCCTACTGGGTCTACCAGCATCTGGGCAACCTCTCCCCGGCCGAGCTGGCCGAGGACCCGCTGTACGCCGCGGTGCGCTCCACACCCGACGGGACCGACGCACTGCGGCACTTCGCGGCCCAGGCCGCCGCCGAACCGGCCGCCGCCCGCTGGAGCTACCGCCGTGACTTCGGCCGGACCCGGCTGCTGATGGTCGACAACCGCGCCGCCCGGGTCCTCGACGAGCAGAACCGCGCGATGCTCGACGAGGAGGAGGCCCGGTGGCTGCGCGACCAGGCGTTCCAGGCGCCGGGCTCGTACGACCACCTCCTCGTCGGCTCCTCGCTGCCGTGGCTGCTTCCCCAGCTGATCCATTCCGCGGAGGGGTGGGTCGCGGCGCTGTGCCGCGGAGAGCGCGGGGCGCGCTGGGCGGGATTCGGCGAGGATCTGCGCCGCCGCTCCGACCTGGAGCACTGGGCAGCCTTTCCGTCCTCGTTCCAGAAACTGACGCGGCTGATCGCGGAGGTGGGCAGCGGGCCGGACGCGCCCGCGACGGTGTGCGTGCTGTCGGGCGATGTGCATCACGCGTACATCGCGGAGCCGAGGTGGCGGGCGAGGTGGCGGCCGGCGGGCGGGCAGTCCGGTGTCGCACCGCCGCATGCCCGGGTGTTGCAGCTGACCTGTTCGCCCGTGCACAACTCGATCCCGCTCGTGATACGGCTCGGATTCCGGTTCGGCTGGAGCCGGGCCGGACGGTGGGTGGGGCGAGCGCTGAGACGGCACGGCCGCGTGACCAGGCCCCTTGTCAGCTGGCGCAGAACGGGCGGGCCGTGGTTCGGGAATCAGCTCATGACGCTGACCCTGCGCGGACGTTCGGCGTCACTGCGTCTCGACCAGGCACAGAGGCAGGCGAATCGGGACGTAAGCGGCGCGGGTGCGCGGCTGGTGACCGTGGACGAACGGGATCTGACGCCGGACCAGGGGCGGGGGCCGGCGGCAGCGGACCGCGACGGCGCCCGCAGCGGCAGGTGAATTCCGGCCAGGCCCTTCGACTCCCGGGGCGACAGGGGCATGATGAGGCGGACGATCCGCTTCCTCATGTACCCCACGCCCCGCACGCACCCCACATGCCCCGGGAGTCAGTGTTTTGTCCGCAGTTTCCCCCGCAGCTCCTCCCCGGTCTCCCCGCGCGCATTCCTCCGCAGCCATCGCTCTGGTCGGTGCGGGACCCCGCGGCACTTCGGTGCTCGAACGCCTCTGCGCCTCGATTCCCGAACTGGCCCCCGACACTGTGCTGACCGTGCATGTCGTCGACCCCGCACCCGCCGGTCCCGGCCGGGTGTGGCGCACCGACCAGTCCACCGAACTGCTGATGAACACGGTCGCCTCACAGGTCACCGTGTTCACCGACGACAGCGTCGGCTGCGAGGGGCCGATACGCCCCGGGCCGAGCCTGTACGAGTGGGCCGCGGCCCGCGCCGACGAGCGGCTCGGGCCCGACGACTATCCGACGCGCGCCTGTTACGGGCGCTATCTGCGCTGGGCGTTCCGCACGGCCGTGGACAACGCCCCCGCCACCGTGGCGGTGCTGGTCCACCGGGCCCGCGCCGTACGCCTGGAGGACGACCGGGACGCGCCGCACGGTGAGCCCGCACCGCGCCAGACCCTCGTCCTGGACGACGGGACGGTGCTCGGCGGACTGGCCGCGGTGGTTCTCGCCCAGGGGCATCTCCCGGTGGTCTGCGGTCAGTCCACTGCCCATCTGGCCGACTACGCCGCCCGCCGTCCGCGCCTGCGCCACTTCCCGCCCGCCAACCCCGCGGACCTCGACCTCTCGGCCGTCGCGCCCGGCGAAGCGGTGCTGCTGTGCGGCCTCGGGCTCAACTTCTTCGATCACATGGCCCTGTTGACGACCGGCCGGGGCGGCTCCTTCACCCGGCCGCCGGGCGGCGGCGCGCTGGTCTACCGGCCGTCGGGGCGCGAGCCGCGGCTGTACGCGGGGTCCCGGCGCGGTGTTCCCTACCAGGCGCGCGGCGACAACGCCAAGGGCGCGTCCGGACGTCATGAACCGCTGCTGCTGACCCCCGAGGCGATCGCGGCCTTCCGCAGGCGGACCGATGCGGGCGATCCGCCGGACTTCCTGGCGGAGATCTGGCCCCTGGTCGCCAAGGAGGTGGAGACGGTCCACTACGAGGCCCTGCTCGCCGCAGGCAGGGGCGGCACGCCGCGCGGCTTCCGGTCCCGGTTCCTCGGCGCCCGGCACGGCAGCGCGGAGGAGGCCGCCGTACTGGACGCGTACGGGATCCCCGGTACCGACCGGTGGTCGTGGGAGGCGATCTCGCGCCCGGCCGCGGACAGGGTCTTCGCCTCCCGCGCCGACCACCGGGCCTGGATGGTCGGCAGGCTGCGCCGGGACGTGGCGCAGGCCGCGCTGGGCAATGTCGCCGGACCGCTCAAGGCCGCGCTGGACGTGCTGCGCGATCTGCGCAACGAGCTGCGGCAGATCGTGGACCACGGCGGGCTCTCCGGCATCTCGCGCCGTGACCATCTGGACCGCTGGTACACGCCGTTGAACGCCTTTCTCTCCATCGGCCCGCCGCGCCGCCGCATCGAGGAGATGACGGCGCTGATCGAGGCCGGGGTGCTGGAGGTGGTCGGGCCGCGCACGCAGATCGGGACGGCGGACGGCATGTTCACCGCCGAGTCGCCCGATGTGCCGGGCTCGGCAGTGAGGGCGACCACGCTCATCGAGGCCCGGCTGCCGGAGCCCCGCCTGCGCAGGACCACCGACGAGCTGCTCGGGCGGCTGCTGAAGACCGGCCAGTGCCGGCCGCACACCATCGACGGCTACGAGACGGGAGGGCTGGATGTCACCCCCCGTCCGTACCGCCTGATCAACCGGCAGGGGCGGGCACACGCACGGCGGTTCGCGTTCGGGGTGCCGACCGAGGGGGTGCACTGGGTCACCGCGGCCGGCGCCCGGCCGGGTGTCGACTCGGTGACCCTGTCGGACGCCGACGCGGTGGCGCGGGCCGTGCTCGTCACGGTCATGAACGGTGAAGACCGGACGGCAATCCGCGAAAACCCGAATGTTGAACTTGCAAGTATCTATTAGGGCTGCCTAACCTGGCGCCCTCGGTGCATGTCCCCAACCGAAGGAGTCCCCATGGCCGCGCCCTCGCTGCCCTCTCGTCTCAACCAGGCCCAGCCTTATGCGCTCGGCCTGTTCCGGATCGTCGTCGGGCTGCTCTTCGCCTGCCAGGGCGCCGCCTCGCTCTTCGGCGTCCTCGGCCGCGACTCCGTGCCGTCCGGCACCTGGCCCTTCTGGTACGCGGCGGTGATCGAGCTCGTCGCCGGCGTGCTGATACTGGCCGGAATCGGCACCCGCAGCGCCGCGTTCCTCGCCTCGGGCGCCATGGCGTACGCGTACTTCACGGAGCACCAGTCGAAGGCGCTGTTCCCGCTGCAGAACGACGGCGAACTGCCCGTGATGTTCTGCTGGGCGTTCCTGCTGCTGGTGTTCACCGGCCCGGGCGCCCTCGCACTGGACAAGCTGTTCGCATCGCGCGGTGAGGGCTCGGCGCGGCAGGACGGCAGGGACCAGGCGCCCGCGGCCACTGCCTGATCCGCGTCCGCATGCAATACGCCCGGCCCCCTGTCCAGGAGGGGCCGGGCGTGTCGTCCGTCCGTTCGAACATGGCCGATACGTACGACGCTGTCCGCCCCTGCCGATCTCACCGTGTCCTCCCGGCGTACGCTGTGCAACTGTCGCTGAAACGGGGAGTCAAGGTGTTCGAGAGTGTGGGGTCGCTGCTCGGCAGTCCATGGATCTATGCCGTGATCGGGCTGTCCGTCCTTCTCGACGTCTTCGTTCCCGTGCTGCCCAGCGGGGTTCTGGTGATCACCGCGGCCACCGCGGCAGCCGCCGGGTCCACGGCCGGCACCGCGGCCGCCGCCGCGTCCGTGGCGGGAACGGCCAAGCAGGTACCGCAAGAGGTCCCCTCACTGCTCGCCCTCGTCCTGTGCGCGGCGACCGCGTCCGTACTCGGCGATCTCGTCGCCTACCGGCTCGCCTGGCGGGGCGGTGACCGCCTGGACCGGGCCATCGCACGCTCACGACGGCTGACCCGGGCGCAGGAACGAATCGGCGTGGCACTGAGCCGCGGCGGCGGCGCGCTGGTGGTGATCGCGCGCTTCGCACCGGCGGGCCGCTCGGTCGTCTCGCTCGGAGCGGGCGCCTCGCACCGCAAGGTGAAGGAGTTCCTGCCGTGGTCGGCCCTGGCCGGTGTGGCCTGGGCGGGCTACAGCGTGGGGCTCGGCTACTTCGGAGGCCAGTGGCTGGGCGCGACGTGGATCGGCGTGGCCGTCTCGGTCCTGGCGCTGTTCGGGGCGGGCTCCGTGGCGGCGTATGTCATGCGGCGTCCGGCTCAGGCTGCCGATCCGGCCGCTTAGCGGGCCCGGACCCGCGCACTTCCAGGCCTTCGAGCAGCTTGCGGGTCGCCTCGGCGATCTCGTCGACGGCCTCGTCGAACACCTCGCGATTGTGCGCCGCGGGGGCACGGAATCCGGACACCTTGCGGACGAACTGCAGAGCTGCGGCTCTGATGTCCTGCTCGGTGGCCTCTTCGGGGAGCACGGGCGGACGGAGGGTCTTGATGCTGCGGCACATGACTTCAGTGTGCCTTGCCCCCGGGCGGGCGGCGGGCCGGTCTGCCTCCTCGGGCTGAGCCGTCGGTCCGACGCCCTCGGGGCAGGCCCGGGTTCTCGGTCTGCGCTCGGTCGCGTGCTCGATGTCGGGCCGCTCCCGGTCGATGCCCTCGGGCGGGGCCGCGGCCCCCTCCCGGGCATGGCCCGGCCGTGACCACGACGCCCTCAAGGCGCGGGTCACTCGGGGCCCGGACGGCCACGGCGGGAGATCGCAAGGCGGAGGGGCAAGGCACGGCGGATGCGCCAGCGGCACGCGAGCCCGGCACGATCCGGAAGAACGGCCCTCAGGCGGGGCCGGCCTCCATGGCCCGGGTGGTCCGGCCGTGCACGATCAGCATGGTCGCCACCGCTGCGCCCAGGAGCACCAGGGCGACCAGCGCGGGCATCAGGACCACGACCGCGCCCGCGGCCAGGCAGACCAGCCCGCCGGCGGTCAGGACAGTGGGGACGCGCCCGGTGGTGCGCAGCATGATGGCTGCGGAGCCGAGGAGGAAGATGCCCACGCCTCCGGTGAGCGCCCAGGCCACGACTCCGTGGAGCGGCTCGGACAGGCTGTGGTGCCCGGAGTCGGCGACCTGTGTCAGGACCTTCTTCATGCCCAGTGCGCAGAGCACGACGCCGGCGACGAGCGGCAGGTGCAGGAACGTGTACACGTCGCGGGCCAGCCGGGTGCGGTCGTCGCCGGTAAGAGCGAACAGCCGGTGCTCGGCCGCTTCGCTGACCTGACGGAAGTACAGCCGCCACAGTCCGGCGACGACCAGCAGGCCCGCGGCGGCAGCGATGATCACGAATACGTCGACGGGCAGGCCCGAGACGCCCACCCCGATGGCGACGATCGACTCGCCCAGGGCAATGATCACGATGAGTCCGTGCCGCTCGGCGAAGTGCCCCGGCGAGACGACCCGCCAGCCCGAGGAGCCGGTGATGTAGATCCCGCCGTAGTCGATGGCGACCGCGCCGAGCCAGATGAGCACCTGGGTGAGGCCCGTGAAGGCGCTGCCGACCAGCAACAGAACGAACGGCGGGGCCACGGACAGCAGCGCGGTGCGCCGCAGCGTCGCGTGCAGCACCCGGTCGCCCGGGCTCGCCAGCCAGTAGGTGACCAGGTGCAGCATCCGGACCGCGCCGTAACAGAGGACGAACAGCAAAGGCGCGGGAAGGCCGCCTTCGGCATCCACGAACACCTCCGGCACCGTCAGCGAGACGATCAGCACCACGGCCATGACGGCGACCAGGACACCGAACAGTGAGCCCGTGTCGGCCCTGACCACATTGCCCAGCCAGGCGAAGCAGCACCAGCACCACCACAGCAGGGCCAGCACCACCATTCCGCCGACCAGCCTCAGGATCGACGGGCCGGCCGCCATCAGCGCGGTGACCTGGGTGATCGCGTACACGAAGACCAGATCGAAGAACAGCTCGGCCGGAGTCACCCGATGACTGTCA
Organism: Streptomyces sp. NPDC006208; assembly: GCF_040613775.1. Lineage (NCBI taxonomy): Bacteria > Bacillati > Actinomycetota > Actinomycetes > Kitasatosporales > Streptomycetaceae > Streptomyces > Streptomyces sp. NPDC006208. The sequence goes on from NZ_JBEXSW010000051.1 coordinate 34,222, forward strand.
TCGGTGGCGATCATCCGGGACCGGTCCCTGCCCGTCATCACAACTCTCCCCCTTCACACCCCTGTTGGTGATGCCCCCGCGGTCGAAGATCTCATGTCGTGCCCTTGCGGCGTGCGAGGTCGGCGAGAGTCGTGGACGGCGGTGCCCGAGCGGTGGCGACGTGCGGACCCGCGTACGGGCCGCGGCCTGCGGGAGCGGTGTGAGCGTCCCCACCCCGGCTGCGGGCTCCGGCGGGCCATGGGGCCAGTAGAGTGCGGCTCGATCTTCTCCCGATGCACGAGGTACTTCGTCAGTGATCCCCGCACCGCCCTCACCAGCCGTCATCGTCGTCGGGATCGGCGCCGACGGCTGGCCCGGTCTCTCGGGGAGCGCGCGTGAGGCACTGCTCGACGCCGAGGTGATCGTGGGCGGCGCACGGCAGTTGGAGCTGCTGCCCGCCGACTGCGGGGGTGAGCGGGTGGCCTGGCCCAGCCCGCTACGGCCCGCCGTAGCCGGTCTGATCGCCGACCGTGCGGGGCGGCGGATCGCCGTACTGGCCAGCGGGGACCCGATGTTCTACGGCATCGGCCGCACGCTCACCGAGGAGCTGGGCCGGAACGCGCTGCGGGTACTGCCGCACCCGTCCTCCGTCTCGTACGCCTGCGCCCGCCTCGGCTGGCCCGTCGAGGACACCGAGGTCGTCACACTCGTCGGGCGCCCCACCGCACAGCTCGCGGCCGCACTGCACCACCGCCGACGGGTCCTGGTGCTGAGCGCCGGGGCGGCCACCCCCGCCGAGGTCGCGGCGCTGCTGCGCGACCGCGGGTTCGGGCCCAGCCGGATGCAGGTGCTCGAACAGCTCGGCGCGGAAGGTGAGCGCCATGTCGAGGGCGTCGCCGGGACGTGGGACGAGCCGGCGGGCGACGCCCTGAACGTCATCGCCGTGGACTGCCGCCTGGCCGAGGGGGCGCTGCGGCTCTCCGCCGCCCCTGGACTGCCCGACGAGGCGTACGAGCACGACGGCCAGCTCACCAAGCGCCATGTCCGTGCCGCGACCCTCGCCGCGCTGGCCCCCGCCCCCGGCGAACTGCTGTGGGACATCGGCGGCGGCTCCGGCTCCATCGCCATCGAATGGATGCGCACGCACCGCTCCTGCCGTGCGATCACGGTCGAACGCGACGCCGTGCGCGCCGGGCGCATCGCCCGCAACGCCGAGGCGCTCGGTGTCCCCGCCCTGCGCGTCGTCGGCGGCGCCGCACCCGCAGCGCTGGCCGGACTGCCCGTACCCGACGCGGTGTTCATCGGCGGCGGGCTGACCGTGCCCGGCCTGCTGGACGCCTGCTGGGACGCGCTGCCCGAGGGCGGGCGTCTGGTCGCCAACACGGTGACGCTGGAGTCCGAGGCGCTGCTGGCCGAACGCCGCCGGTCCTCGGGCGGCGAGCTGGTGCGGCTCGCGGTCGCGCACGCCGTGCCCGTGGGCGGGTTCACCGGCTGGCGCCAGGCCATGCCCGTCACCCAATGGTCCGTCATCAAGACTGGAGAGATGCCATGACCGTGTACTTCATCGGTGCGGGCCCCGGCGCCGCCGACCTGATCACCGTGCGGGGGGCGCGGACGCTGGCATCGTGCGGGGTGTGCCTGTACGCGGGGTCGCTGGTGCCGACCGAGCTGCTGGCCGAATGCCCGCCGGACGCACGCCTCGTGGACACCGCGCAGCTCGATCTCGACGCGATCACCACGGAGTTGGTCCGCGCACACGAGGAAGGTCACGACGTGGCCCGGCTGCACTCGGGCGACCCGTCGGTCTTCAGCGCGGTCGCCGAGCAGATGCGGCGGCTGGACGCGGCGGGGGTTCCGTACGAAGTCGTGCCCGGCGTACCGGCGTTCGCCGCCGCGGCGGCGGCGCTGAAGCGGGAGCTCACGGTCCCGACCGTGGGCCAGACCGTCATCCTGACCCGCATCGCCCAGCAGGCGACCCCCATGCCGGAGGGCGAGGACCTGGCGACGCTGGGCCGCAGCGGGGCGCTGCTGGTACTGCACCTGGCGGCACGGTACGTGGACCGGGTGGTCGACGAGCTGCTCCCGCACTACGGGGCCGACTGCCCGGCCGCGGTCGTGGCGATGGCCAGCCGCCCCGACGAGCTGATCCTGCGGGGCACGCTGGAGGACATCGCGTCCCAGGTGAAGTCGGCAGGGGTGGTCCGCACGGCGGTGATCCTGGTGGGCCGCACCCTGTCGGCGTCCCAGTTCAGGGACAGCCACCTGTACTCGGCGGAGCGCGACCGCCACGTGTGCTGAAAGCTCGGGGATGCACACGTGGCGGGGCGTGGCCCGGTCCGTGCCGGCGACGGGAACCGCCCGCAGCCGCACTCAGGAGGTGGCGCCGGACGTTCCGCCTCCGCCGGTGGCGACACCGCCGCGCGGCTTGGGCGCGGAGAACGGGGGCGTGTCCTGCCGGCACGTGGTTCCGGCCGGGGGGAGGGTGCCGTCGATGAGGTAGCGGCTCTCGTGCTCGTTGACGCAGCTGCTGGGGTTGACCAGCGCGGTGTGCCCGTACCCGCTGTTGGTGAGCAGGCGGGCGTTGGCCAGTTCTCCGGCCATGGCCTGGGCGCCCGTGTAGGGGGTGGCGGGGTCGTAGGTGGTGCCGACCAGCAGAATGGGGTGCGCCGTCGGCTTGTTCCACGGGCCGCGATAGCTGTTGGCCATTGCGGCGGCCGGCCAGGCGGCACACCCCTCGGCGGCCCAGGCCCAGAAGCGTCCGGCGTCGCCCGCACGGGGCGCGCTCGCCTCCTCCGCGGCGTGGTAGGCAGCGGGGTCACGCGGATTGGGGCTGTCGCTGCAGAACACCGCACCGGCCTGTTCATCGCCCAGGTACGGATTCGGGTTCGGGACCGGTGGTCCGGGCGGAAAAGCGGCCGGCTCCGGAACGCGGCCCTGCCACAGGGTCTGAAGCCTGCCGGCGAGGCCCGTCCATCCCTGGACCTGGTAGAGGCTGTTCACGACGTCACTGACCGTACGGCCATAGGTCCACGCGCCCGCGGGATGCTTCCGGAGCCGCTGCATCAACTGGTCGAACTTCTCCCTGGTCGCTTTGGGGCTGCCGGCGGAGAAGGGGCATCGGGCGGTGGTGGTGGACCCACAGAGGGCGAGGAACTTGTCCAGGACCGTTGCAGCGCCGCGGTCCGCGCCCATGCGCAGGAAGGTCGGCAGCCGGGAGTCGTCGCCGGAGGCATGGGTCCAGACCTGCGGGTCGACATTGCTGTCGAAGACCATGGCGCGGACCTTGTCGGGGAAGAGGTTGGCGTAGGTGGCGCCCAGGAACGTGCCGTAGGAGATCCCGAAGTACGAGAGTTGTTCGTCGCCCACCGCCTGGCGGAGCTGCTCGAGGTCGCGCGCGGTGTCGGCGGTCGACACATGGCGCAGCAGTTCGGGGGCACGCTGTTCACAGCGCCGGGCCAGATCCTTGTACGCGGCGGCATAGGCCGTCCGCTCCCGTTCGCCCACCGGGAAGCCTGCCGGCTTGCTCGCAGCCCAGGCGTCGGCTTCTTCGCGATTCTCGAAGCAGTTCATGGCGGTGCTGCTGCCGATCCCCCGGGGGTCCCAGCTGACGATGTCGAACCGCTCCCGCACCTTGCGCGGGAAGAGCTCGTAGTTCTGTGGCATCTGCACCGTTCCGGGGCCGCCGGGGCCGCCGGGGTTGTGGAACAGGGTGCCGATACGCCGTCCGGGGCCGGTCGCCTTCCTCCTGATGACTGCCAGCTCGATGGTGCGACCGCCGGGGTTGAGGTGGTCCAGCGGCACCTTCGCGGTCGCGCAGTCGAACGGACTGCCCTGGATGCAGGGTTTCCAGTCCAGCTTCGGGGCGGGCACCGAAGGTGACGGCCCGCCGGCCACGGCGAGGTCCGGCCCGGTGAACACCGTCGAGCAGATCACCGCCGCGGCGAGGGCCGCTGCCTGACGCCGGCGGCCCGCCGGGGATCCGGGTATGGGGGGTATGTGCATACTCCGTCCTTCCTCCTTCGTGGCTGAGTGCCCGATGCCGGCTTCGCGGCTGAACCCCCCGATGCCGCCGATGCCCTGGACGTCGCCACGCATCCGCATCAACACCACCGCGGCCCGACACGGCGCGCCAGCCGACCGCGGCCGAATGCGCGGAGCCCTCCGAGTGCGTGACACACGGGCACGGCGCGCGGGCACGGGCACGGCGCTTCAAGGGGTGCGGACTCTCCCATGGCGCGGCGCTTACGGGCGTGCGGCGTCCAGGGGTGTCCCTGCCGGGGGTGGGCCGGGGGCCTGCGGGCCGGTGGTCGCACCGGCGGCCGCCGGCCAGTCCCTTGGCGCGGCGCTTCCGGAAGCGGCGTCCCAGGGGTGTCCCTGCCGGGGGTGGGCCGGGGGCCTGCGGGCCGGTGGTCGCACCGGCGGCCGCCTCGTGCCGGGGCCGGCGGGCGTTCGGCGCGGGCTTCCCGAGTGGGGGACCTGAGGGCGCCAGGCTCACGTGCGCGGCCGATCCCCCGGGCAGCGTCACTCCAGTGCGCCGCCCGGCCGAGGGGACGAGCGGCCCACCACCGTGCCGGCCCGGTCGATGCAGATCACGTCCACCGTCACCGGCGCGCCCCGCAGCACCCCCAGCGCCTGATCGCGGGCCTCGGCGGCCACCAGGTCGCCCAGGGGGACGCCCGCCGCGCGGCACAACTGGAGTGCGGCGAGACCCGTGTTGGCGGTCGACACCTCGGCCGCGAGCTCCTCGTCCGCGCCGCCCGCTCTCGCCAGATCCGCGAGGAACGCCTTGTCGACCTGGGAGCGCGCCGAGTGCAGGTCCAGGTGCCCGGCCGCCAGCTTGGACAGCTTGGCGAAACCGCCGCAGATCGTGAGCCGGTCGACAGGATGGCGCCGCACGTACTTCAGGACCGCTCCCGCGAAGTCCCCCATGTCCAGCAGAGCGTCCTCGGGCAGGCCGTACACGGACATGACGGTCCGCTCCGAGGTCGACCCCGTACACCCCGCGACATGCGTGCGCCCGGCCGCGCGGGCCACGTCCACGCCCCGCCGGATCGAGTCGATCCACGCCGAGCAGGAGTAGGGGACGACGATCCCCGTCGTACCGAGAATGGAGAGCCCGCCCAGGATGCCCAGCCGGGGGTTCCATGTGGAGCGGGCGATCTCCTCGCCGTGGTCGACTGAGACGGTGATCTCGACGTCGCCGCTGCCCCCGTGCCGCCCCGCGACCAGGGCGACATGATCGCGCATCATCTGGCGCGGAACGGGATTGATCGCGGGCTCACCGACGTCCAGCGGCAGCCCGGGCCGGGTGACCGTGCCCACACCGGGTCCGGCCCGGAAGACGACGCCCGAGCCCGGCGGGAGCAGCCGGACCGTGGCCCGGACCAGGGCGCCGTGCGTGACGTCCGGGTCGTCGCCCGCGTCCTTGACGATGCCCGCCATGGCCTCGCCCCCGGACAAGGCCTCGGATGCCAGGGCAAAGGCCGGGGTCTGCCCCTTCGGCAGCGTGATGGTCACCGGGTCCGGGAAGTCCCCGGTGAGCAGCGCGGTGTACGCGGCGGTCGTGGCCGCGGTCGCGCACGCCCCGGTCGTCCATCCGTGCCGCAGACCGGTGTGCTTGAGTTGGGCGCTGCGCCCGCCGCCCGTTTCCGGACTCATGGACGAACTCATGGATGGACCTCGATGCACGTACTGATTCTTGGCGGGACGACCGAGGGCCGTCGGCTCGCGGAGATCCTGTACGCCGCCGGTACACGCGTCACGAGTTCGCTCGCAGGCCGGGTGGCCAGTCCCCGGATGCCCCCGGGCGAGGTCCGCGTCGGCGGCTTCGGCGGTGCCGAGGGCCTGGCCCGCTGGCTGCGGGAGCACCAGGTGGACGCGGTCATCGACGCCACCCATCCTTTCGCCGGAACGATCAGTTTCAACGCGGCCGGGGCTGCCGCCGAAGCCCATGTTCCCCTGCTCGCGCTGCGCCGGCCGTCCTGGGCTCCGGTGCAGGGAGACGACTGGCACCCGGTCGCCTCCCTTGCCGAGGCCGCAAAGACCGTCCCGGCGCTGGGCGGCCGGGTGTTCCTGACCACGGGCCGGATGGGCCTCGCGGCCTTCGCCCACCTCGACGGACCGTGGTTCCTTCTGCGGTCGGTGGACGCGCCCGAGGCCCCGTGCCCGCCCCGGACGGAGGTGCTGCTGGACCGCGGACCGTTCACCCTCGACGGGGAGCGGGAGCTGCTGCGCCGCCACCGCATCGACGTTCTCGTGACCAAGGACAGCGGCGGGTCCGCGACCGCTCCGAAGCTGACGGCCGCGCGCGAGGCCCGCATCCCCGTGATCGTGGTCCGCCGCCCGCCGGTACCGGCCGGAGTCCCGCAGGTGGCCACCCCCGAGGACGCGGCCACCTGGCTGGAGAGCTACTCGGGGTAGCGGCGCGGGGTCCAGACGATCTCCTCGCCGTCGCCGCGCCGGACCACCTGGGTCTGCGACGACCCGATCAGCAGGATTGTGCGCATGTCGACCTGTGCCGGGTCGAGATCGCCGAGCCGCACGATCCGTACGCTCTCCTCCGGCCCGCCCACATCACGCCCCAGCACCACCGGCGTGTCCGGAGCCCGGTGCTCGAGGAGCAGTTCACGGGCCTTGCCCACCTGCCAGGTGCGGCTGCGCGAGCCCGGGTTGTACAGGGCGAGGACCAGGTCGGCCGCCGCGGCGGCGCGCAGGCGTTCGGCGATGACCTCCCAGGGCTTGAGCCGGTCGGAGAGCGAGAGCACCGCGTAGTCGTGGCCGAGCGGCGCACCGGCCTTGGCGGCCGCGGCGTTGGCGGCGGTGACACCCGGAAGTACCCGTACCGGCACGTCCCGGTACTCCTCCTGCGAGGCGACCTCCAGGACGGCGGTCGCCATCGCGAAGACGCCCGGGTCGCCGCCGGAGACGACCGCGACGCGCCGACCGCGCCGGGCGAGATCGAGGGCGAACTCGGCGCGTTCGGACTCGACCTTGTTGTCGGAGCCGTGCCGGATCTGGCCGGGCCGGACCGGGACACGGTCGAGATACGTCGTGTAGCCGACGAGTTCGTCGGCGTCCGCGAGCGCGCGGCGGGTCTCGGTCGTGAGCCACAGGGGACCCGCGGGGCCGGTGCCGACGACCACGACCTCGCCCGTGTCCGGGACGGGACGCGGGTTGGCGATCCTGCTGGGCACCACGGCGACGGAGAAGTACGGCACCGACTCCGGGTCGATGTCGGCGAGTTCACCGGTGCGCTCGCCGCTCATCGTGGCGCGCTCGACGTACCGGGCCTCCTCCAGGCGCCCGGAGGCCTCCATCGCCCGGCGCACGGCCGGGAACGTACGGCCGAGTTTCATGACGACCGCCGAGTCGGTCGCGGCGAGCCGTGCGGTCAGCTCCTCCTCGGGCAGCGTGCCCGGGATGACGCTGAGCACCTCCTCGGCCTCGCACAGCGGCGTACCGAGCCGGGCGGCCGCGGCGCTGATGGAGGTGACGCCGGGGACGACCTCGGTCGGGTAGCGGTGCGCGAGCCGCTTGTGCATGTGCTGGTAGGAGCCGTAGAAGAACGGGTCGCCCTCGGCGAGCACCGCGACCGTGCGCCCTGCGTCGAGATGTTCGGCGAGGCGGGCCGCGGCCTGTTCGTAGAAGTCGTCGAGCGCGCCCCGGTAACCGCCGGGATGGTCGGTCGTCTCCACCGTGATCGGGTACATCAGGCGCTCCTCGATGTGGTCGGGGCGCAGATGCGGGGCGGCGATGGAGCGGGCGATGGAACGGCCGTGGCGGGCGCAGTGGTACGCGATCACATCGGCCTCGGCGATGATCTGCGCGGCGCGCAGGGTCATCAGGGACGGGTCGCCGGGGCCGAGCCCGACTCCGTACAGCCGGCCGGTCGTCTGGTTCTCGCTCACTACTCCGCCTCGCTCGCGATCGCGTTGACGGCGGCGGCGGCCATGGCGCTGCCGCCGCGCCGGCCGCGCACCACCAGGTGCTCGAGCCCCAGGGGGTGGGCGGCGAGCGCGTCCTTGGACTCGGCGGCGCCGATGAAACCGACCGGCACGCCGATCACGGCGGCGGGGCGGGGCGCGCCCTCCTCGATCATCTCCAGGAGGCGGAAGAGGGCGGTGGGCGCATTGCCGACGGCGACGACGGAGCCTTCGAGGCGGTCGCGCCACAGTTCGAGGGCGGCGGCGCTGCGGGTGGTGCCCATCTGTGCGGCGAGTGCGGGAACCGACGGGTCGGAAAGGGTGCAGATCACGTCGTTGTCCGCGGGCAGCCGCTTGCGGGTGACGCCGCTGGCGACCATCTGCGCGTCGCACAGGATCGGCGCACCGGCCCGCAGCGCCTGGCGGGCCCGGATCACGACATCCGGGGAGTGGGCGAGGTCGCGTACGAGATCGACCATCCCGCAGGCATGGATCATGCGGACCGCGACCTGGGAGACCTCGGCGGGCAGGCCGGCGAGGTCCGCCTCGGCGCGGATGGTGGCAAAGGACCGGCGGTAGATCTCCGCGCCGTCCTTCTCGTACTCGAACACTGTGCTCTCGCTCACTTGGTGGGCCGGTGGGAGTCGTCGGGTGGGATGCGTCGCGCCGCCTCGAGGGCGGCGGCGAGTCGGGAGACGGGGACCGTGCGCCGCTCGGGCGACCGGGTCCCTCGTACGGAGATGTCGTAGCCGTCGCCGGTGGCCACCGCGTCCACCCAGACGCCGTGGGGGTGGCCGCAGCGCCGTTCGCAGCCGGACCAGTACACGGGCAGCCCCCCTGCCCCGGCGGCGGCGAAGGCGGTGGCGTCGGAGCGTACGTCGGCGAGGGACTTGGCACAGCCCGGCCGTCCCGTGCAGGCGCCGGTGCCGAGCCACGGGGAGTCGGCACCGGTGACGAGCCCGGCGCCGGCGAGGGCTCGTAGCTCGCGGTCGGCGTCCGGGGAAGCGAGTCCGGGGACGACGACGCCGCGCCACGGTGTCACACGCAACTCGCCCGTGCCGTACCGGTCGGCGGTATCGGCGAGCATCCGCCACTGTGCGACGGTGAGCCGCCCGAGGGGGGCGAGGACGGAGAGCGCGACGGTGTCGCGGCCGCGGCGCACGAGGCCGGGTACGGGTACGGCCGGGGCGCCGGGACCGGCGGCGACCCTTCCGTCGACGCCGGTGACGCCGGGCGCCCTCTGGCCGGTGCTGTCTTCATGGACGGTGACCGGTGCTGCGACGCCGGCACCCGCGGCCGGGAGCGCCGTGCCGACGGCAATCGGGACAGCATCCGCTGGGGACGGGTCACCGCCGTCCGCGCCTGCTTCGGACCGGTTGCCGCCGTCCGCGACCGCTCCGGACGGGTCACCGCCCTCCGCGCATGCTTCAGACCGGTTGCCGCGGTCCGCGCCTGCTTCGGACCGGTTGCCGCCGTCCGCGACCGCACCGGACCGGCTGTCCCCGGCCGCGACCGCGGCGTCCGCCGTGCCGCCGTGCCGCGCCCCCGCCCCCGCCCCCGCCCCCGCCGTCGTACCGCATCCACCGCCGCGGGCCGGGTCCGCTCCCCCACCCGTCACGGGCCGGGCCGCGATCCCCGCTGCCGCCGCCCGCCGGGCCAGGTCACCGGCCTCCACCACGTGCTCCGGCGGCAGTTCCCGTGCCCGCCAGGCGCGCGTGCCGCTCGCGTCCACGGCGTCGAGGAAGGCCTCGGCGGCGAGCAGCAGCGCGCGGGCGCCGGCCTCCGCCCGTACCCGCAGGCCCGCCTCCCCGACCGTCACACGGACGTGTGACCCGTCCGGCTCTGCGAGCAACATCACATCCGCACCGAGCCCCGCGAGGTCCCCGCGGCCGTCGTCGAGCGCGAACAGGAAACGGCCCGACAGCTGTGCCGCCCGCTCGCTCGCGCACAGCAGCAGGTCCAGTTGCCTTACCAGGGGCTGCACATCGAGATGCCCTGCTTCGTCCAGCCCGGACAGCGGGGACGCGACCACATTGCGGATGCGCTCGTGGCGGGGCGCTGGCAGCAGGCCCGCCCCGTCCAGCAGCGCCGCCAACTCGCCGCCGCAGGAGGCGTCCAGGCCCCGCAGCTGGAGGTTGCCCCGGGAGGTGATGTCCAGCCCGCCGTCACCGAGCCGCTCGGCCGCGTCCGCCAGCGTGTACGCCTGCGCCGCGCTCAGCACGCCCGCGGGAATACGTACCCGCGCCAGCGCACCGTCGTCCGCGGTGTGCAGACGCAGGGCGCCGGGGCAGGCATCACCGCGGTCCCGTATGGGGGTTTCACCCAGGTCCGGGCGGTTCGAGGGGGCCGATGGCATGGCGGCGAGCATACCGACCATCACACAACCTTCCTGCTCCCGGCGGCGTGACGGCCCTTACTATGCTCCTCGGCGGGCCATGAGGCCCGTCACCGCCGAAGACGGCGTCAGGGGAGGAAGCCCGGTGAGATTCCGGCGCGGTCCCGCCACTGTGAACCCGGCAGCAGCCGGGTGAGCCAGGAACTCCCGCCGTCCTCCACCGCCCGGGGCGCGGAAACCCCGAGGAAGGCAAGACGCCGCATGATTCTGCTTCTGTCGACGTCCGACACCGACCTGCTCAGCGCACGTGCCGCGGGCGGCCCGGTCCCCTACCGGTTCGCGAACCCGGCGCGTCTCACGACCGAAGAACTGCCCGCCCTGCTGGAGGGCGCCGACCTCGTCGTCGTCCGCCTCCTCGGCGGACTGCGCGCCTGGCAGGACGGCATCGACGTGCTGCTCGCCCAGGACCGCCCGGTGGTCGTCCTCACCGGTGAACAGGCCCCCGACGCCCAGCTGATGGAGGCCTCCACGGTCCCCATCGGCATCGCGGCCGAGGCCCACGCCTATCTCGCCCACGGCGGCCCCGCGAACCTGGAGCAGCTGGCCCGCTTCCTGTCCGACACCGTGCTGCTCACCGGCCACGGCTTCGAACCGCCGGCCGCCGCGCCCACCTGGGGCCGGCTGCAGCGCACCCCGCGCGGCGAGAACGCCGGCCCGCTGATCGCGGTGCTCTACTACCGGGCCCACCACATGAGCGGCAACACCGCCTTCGTGGACGCCCTGTGCGGCGCCGTCGAGGACGCCGGCGGTCGCGCCCTGCCGCTGTACGTGGCTTCCCTGCGCGCCCCCGAGCCCGAGCTGCTGGAGCAACTGCGTTCCGCCGACGCCCTGGTGACCACCGTGCTCGCGGCGGGCGGCACCCGTCCTGCCGACGCCTCCGCGGGCGGCGACGACGAGTCGTGGGACGCGGGCGCGCTTGCCTCCCTCGACGTACCGATCCTGCAGGCGCTGTGTCTGACCGGCTCGCGTTCGGTGTGGGCCGAGAACGACGAGGGCCTCTCCCCGCTGGACGCCGCAAGCCAGGTCGCCGTCCCCGAGTTCGACGGCCGCCTGATCACGGTGCCGTTCTCCTTCAAGGAGATCGACGAGGACGGGCTGCCCGCGTACGTGGCCGACCCCGAGCGGGCCGCCCGGGTCGCCGGAATCGCCGTACGCCACGCCCGGCTCCGCCACATCCCGAACCGCGAGAAGCGTCTCGCGCTCGTGCTGTCGGCGTACCCGACCAAGCACTCCCGTATCGGCAACGCGGTCGGTCTGGACACCCCCGCCTCCGCCGTGGCCCTGCTGCGCCGGCTGCGCGAGGAAGGCTACGACTTCGGCACCGAGGAGGTGCCCGGTCTCGCGTCCGGTGACGGCGACGAGCTGATCCACGCGCTGATCGAGGCGGGCGGCCACGACCAGGACTGGCTCACCGACGAGCAGTTGGCGCGCAATCCGGTCCGCATCCCGGCGGCCGACTACAAGCGCTGGTACGCCGATCTGCCCGCCGAGCTGCGGGAGGCGGTCGAGGAGCACTGGGGTCCGGCGCCGGGCGAGATGTTCCTGGACCGCAGCCGCAACCCGGAGGGCGACATCGTCCTCGCGGCGCTGCGCCGCGGCAATCTGCTGATCCTCATCCAGCCGCCGCGCGGCTTCGGCGAGAACCCGATCGCGATCTACCACGATCCCGATCTGCCGCCCTCGCACCACTACTTGGCCGCCTACCGGTGGATCGCAGCCGCCGCCGCGGACGACGGTTTCGGCGCGGACGCCATGATCCACCTGGGCAAGCACGGCAACCTGGAGTGGCTGCCGGGCAAGAACGCGGGCCTGTCCGCGGCCTGCGCCCCCGACGCCGCACTCGGCGACCTGCCGCTGATCTACCCCTTCCTGGTCAACGACCCGGGCGAGGGCACCCAGGCCAAGCGCCGGGTGCACGCGACGCTCGTCGACCACCTCGTGCCGCCGATGGCGCGTGCCGAGTCGTACGGCGACATCGCCCGGCTGGAGCAACTGCTGGACGAGTACGCGCAGATCTCGTCCATGGACCCGGCGAAACTGCCCGCGATCCGCGCACAGATCTGGACCCTGATCCAGGCGGCGAAGCTCGACCACGACCTGGGGCTCGACGACCGCCCGGACGACGACGGCTTCGACGACTTCCTGCTGCATGTCGACGGCTGGCTGTGCGAGGTCAAGGACGCGCAGATCCGCGACGGTCTGCATGTGCTGGGCGGCGCCCCGACCGGGCCCGAGCGGGTCAACCTGGTCCTGTCCATCCTGCGGGCCCGCCAGATCTGGGGCGGTACGCAGTCCCTGCTCGGGCTGCGCGAGGCGCTGGGCCTTGACGAGTCGGCGGCGACGCGGGTCGCGGCGGACACGGTCGAGGAGCAGGCCCGCGCCCTGGTCGAGGCCATGGAGGCCGCGGACTGGGACCCGGCGGCGGTCCCGGCGGAGCACGGCGACCAGGTCGCCGCGATCCTGCGCTTCGCGGCCCTCGAGGTGGTCCCCCGCCTGTCCCGTACCACCGACGAGATCACCCACGCGGTGCACGCGCTGAACGGCGGTTTCGTCCCGGCCGGCCCGTCCGGGTCCCCGCTGCGCGGTCTGGTCAATGTGCTGCCGACCGGCCGCAACTTCTACTCGGTCGACCCGAAGGCCGTCCCGTCACGGCTTGCCTGGGAGACCGGCCAGGCCCTCGCGGACTCGCTCCTCGCGCGCTACCGCACGGACAACGGCGAGTGGCCGACGTCGGTGGGCCTGTCCCTGTGGGGCACGAGCGCGATGCGCACGGCGGGCGACGATGTCGCCGAGGCGCTGGCGCTGCTGGGCATCCGCCCGGTCTGGGACGACGCCTCGCGCCGGGTGACCGGCCTGGAGCCGGTCCCGCTCGACGAGCTGGGCCGCCCGCGGGTGGATGTGACGCTGCGTATCTCGGGCTTCTTCCGGGACGCGTTCCCGCACACGATCGGGCTGCTGGACGACGCGGTACGCCTGGCCGCCTCGCTCGACGAGCCCTCCGACGCCAACTACGTCCGTGCCCACACCCAGGCCGACCTGGCCGCGCACGGCGACGAACGCCGGGCGACGACCCGTATCTTCGGCTCCCGCCCGGGTACGTACGGCGCGGGCATCCTGCAGCTGATCGACAGCCGCGACTGGCGCACGGACGCGGACCTGGCGGAGGTCTACACGGTGTGGGGCGGCTACGCCTACGGCCGCGAACTGAACGGCAGGCCGGCCCGCGAGGAGATGGAGACGGCGTACAAGCGCATCGCGGTCGCCGCGAAGAACACGGACACGCGCGAGCACGACATCGCGGACTCGGACGACTACTTCCAGTATCACGGCGGCATGGTGGCCACGGTCCGCGCGCTGCGCGGCACGGCCCCCGAGGCGTACATCGGTGACTCGACCCGCCCGGAGACGGTCCGCACGCGCACGCTGGTCGAGGAGACGTCCCGCGTCTTCCGCGCCCGCGTGGTCAACCCGCGCTGGATCGAGGCGATGCGACGCCATGGCTACAAGGGCGCCTTCGAACTCGCGGCGACCGTGGACTATCTGTTCGGCTACGACGCGACGACGGGCGTGGTCGCGGACTGGATGTACGACAAGCTCACCGAGGCGTACGTGCTGGACCCGGTGAACCGCGCCTTCCTCCAGGAGGCCAACCCCTGGGCGCTGCACGGCATCGCGGAACGCCTGCTGGAGGCTCAGTCGCGAGGGATGTGGGAGAAGCCGGACCCGGCGGTGCTGGAGGCGCTGCGGCAGGTGTTCCTGGAGACGGAGGGAGACTTGGAGGACGACGACGCCTGACGTCCCCGTCCCGTGAGTGACGTGCGAAGGCACCCCCAGCTGCGAGTCCGGCGGCCGCGGGTGCCTTCGTCGTATTCCAAACGCGTTGACAGGCCTCGGGGCACCCGCCTGTAATGGGGCGCGTGTCGCGTGACTCCGGCCGGAGAGCTGTGGGCAGGCCGGTGATCGGGCGGCACTCTGACCAAGGGACCCAGCCATGAGTTCACACTCCGCGCCAGCCGCCTGATCCACGCGCGGCTGCGCGCGTCCTCCCTTGCCCGCTCCTGCGACTGCCCTGTTTCGGCTGCCCTCTTCTGCGGTGTGACACCGCTGGGTCGTACCGCTGGGTCGTACCGCTGGGTGCTGCGCGCCGAGGGACCACGCGCGCCCCTGCACTGCCTCCCCGCATCCCTACGCTCTGAGGAGTTCAAACACCGCATGCCCATGTCCTTCAACCAGTCCGTCATCGAGGAGTTCCGAGCCAACGAAGGCAGGGTCGGCGGCCCTTTCGAAGGCGGCGACCTGCTCCTGCTGACCACCACCGGCGCCACGTCGGGTGCGCAGCACACCACTCCGGTCGGCTGTGTACGCCACGACGGCCTGCTGCTGATCGTCGCGTCCGCCGGCGGAAGTGACCGGCACCCGGCGTGGTACCACAATCTGCTCGCGCACCCGCTGGTCCAAGTCGAGCTCGGCACCGAGGAGTTCGGAGCGGTCGCGGTTCCGGCGGAGGGCGCCCGCCGTGACCTCCTGTTCGAGGCGGCGGTGCGCACGGCACCCGGGTACGCCGATTACCAGGCCGGAACCGACCGGACGATCCCTGTCGTCGTCCTGGAACGCGTCGAGTCCCCCGCCCCGAAGGAGATCAGCACCCTGGCGGACAAACTGATGGAGGTCCACACCTGGCTGCGCGGCCAGCTGGACCACGTACGCAGAGAGACCGAGGCGCACTTCGCGGCCCGGGCGGCACACGAGGGCCCCGGCGAACCGCCCGCACCGGGTCTCGGTCTCCAACTCCGGCAGCACTGCCTGGCGTTCTGCGAATCGCTGCAGTTCCACCACACGGCGGAGGACGCGCATCTGTTCCCCGGCCTCGCGGACCACCACCCGCACCTGCGTGACACGTTCGAGCGCCTGCGTGAGGAGCACCTCACGGTCGCGCGTCTCAACGGCGAACTGCTCGCCCTGCTGTCGGACCTCACGACAGCGGACCCCGACCGCTTCCGCGCCGAACTGGCCCGCATGTCGGAGGAGTTGACGCAGCACCTCGCCCACGAGGAGGAGTCGCTGCTGCCGCTCCTGTCAGAGATCCCGTTCCCACCGATGGGGAGAGAGGCGTGAGAAACACACGTTCAAGAAGGCCAAGGGGCTTCCGGTTATGCCGCCAGGAGATACCTGGCGGTTGCTGCCGACGGAGTACCCATGTCACGCACCGCGCACCATGTACCCCCTTCGCGGGGGACCATCACTGACCACAAGATACCCGGCAGCCCCTGGCACTCCGTGGTGATCTACGACCACCGCTACAGCGCCGCCGTACTCGCCGAGGCGGCACGCGCGGCCGCCAGGCCCCGCCCGCAACCGGTACGCCGTGCGGTGGGCGTCTACGTCTTCCCGCGCCACAACAGGGACCGTGGTGTCGTCCACGACTCCGCATTGGAGGAACGCCGGGCCCGGCAACGTCTCCGGGCCCGGACCGGCCTGCTGCGACGACTGGTGAATTCCGCCGACGGAACCCTCCGACCGGACGCGGCGGACACGGTGGACATCCCACCGGCGCGCCATCGGCACAACTCGATCTGGCATGCCTGAACGGGCGGACCGGCCCGCAACCTGACTCGGTGCGCGTATGTCAGGGACCGGTCACAGGGCGCCGGACAGCCCGTCGTGCGGCCTGCCCGGCCTGATCATGGCCCGCTCCACCGCGGTGTGCCCTGCCCAGGGCACACCGCGCGCGCCGCACCGGCACAAGGCCTGGAGCGGGTGCGCAAGAGCTACTGACTCAGTGATTCGCGCGGACACGGCCACGCAGCGCGTGGCCGTGTCCGCGCGTACGCCTCACGATGCCGGCGAGTCGGCGCGGCCCTGCCGCTGCGAAGCCCAGACGAGCGCCGGAACACCGAGCATCAGCGCCGTACCGCCGTAGGTGACGACGGACCGCATGTCGGAGCCCGAGAGGAAGAGCGCGCCTGCGAGCTGGGTACCGAGACAGACCGAGAGCAGGAGCTGGGCGTAACCGAACAGTCGCGGCCTGATGACGTGCTTCCGCTGGTTCGGCAGCATCCAGCCGGTCCTGACCGCCGCGACTCCGCTGACGGCCACGAGCACCGCCAGGACAGCAACCGGAATTCCCACATACAGATTCATCAGACCGTCCCTGGCACCTGGGCCCCGAACGGGCCGAACGCCGCGAAGCATGACACGACCGGTCCCGCGACGGCCAGCACTCTTACCAGGAGTAACGGTGCACCTGCCGTACGTGTCGACCACGTCCCCACGATCGAACAAGTCGGCGAGGATCTCCGCCCAGGCATTCTCGGCGCTGTTCGCAGCGCCGGAGAGCGTGGGCGCGACCGCAGGTCCCGTCAGCCCGCTGTGGCAGGACGCCACGCTTCCGCCGCGTCGGCAGCCCACCGGTGACTATTGTTCGCGGCATGCATACGGGGGAATTGCTCGGCTCCGGCCGCACAGCCGACGTGTTCGCGATCGACGACCAATGGGTCCTGCGCCAGTACCGGGACGGCGGGGACACGGCTCCCGAGGCCGCCGTCATGTCCTACCTCGCGGACCACGGCTACCCGGTCCCCCACCTCCGGCAGCCAACGGCTCACGGAGACACGGCAGTTGCCCGTACCCGCCTCGAGATGCAGCGCCTGACCGGGCCTTCCATGGTGGAGGCACTGGAACAGGGCGCGATCACCCCCGAAGCAGCGGGCGCGATGCTCGCCGATCTGCTGCGCCGGCTGCACGCGATCCCTGCCCGCCTCTCGGCCGACCCCGCGGACCGTGTCCTCCACCTCGATCTGCATCCGGAGAACGTGATGCTCATGCCGGACGGCCCGGTGGTGATCGACTGGAGCACCGCCGATGAGGGACGCCCGGGACTCGACTGGGCCATGTCGGCCCTGATCCTCGCCGAAGTCGCCGTCGCTCCCGTCCCGGTGTCCGAGGGCGCCCGAATCGGCCTGACGTCGCTGCTCCGGCACGCAGACCCCGAAGTCCACCTGGGAGACGCCGGGTCCGGCCACCTCGCCCGAGCCCGTACGAGACGATCCGCCGACCCGAACCTGACCGAGTCCGAAGTGCGCCTTCTCGGCGACGCCGTGGCGCTGGTGCACGATGTGGAGGCGGGCTTCAGGCGGTGACGCAACGCGTCACGCCATCAATTCCGGTGCATGCGCCGACCGCACCGGGAGACACTGCACCGATGAGCGCCGATGCATCCCGCAGCACTCCTCAGGAACAGGCCCTTCGCCATGTCGCGTCACGGGCGTCCGGCACCCCGATGGACCCGGCGCTTCGCGTGACGCTCAATTTCCATCCGGACCGGACAGTGCGGGACAAGCCGATCCTGCATGCACTCGACGAGGACGGCGTCTATCTCTCCCAGTTCGTGACCAGGACGAGCAACGGCGGGCTGACCGCTCGCCCCGGAGGTGACCGCTGGCGCTGGGAGAGCCGTATCTTCGGTGGCGCGTACGACGACGCGCCCGCCCACGCCCGGCCCGTCTACGGGGCACTGAACTTCCGGCACAGACCGTTCGGCGGAGCACCTCGCTTCGGCTCCGCGCACTTCCGCCTGAGCGCCGAAACCATGGCACGAGCGTCCTTCTGCTACCCGGACAGCTTCCTGGAACCGTCGGACTTCGGCGTCGCGGCCCGTATGTCCCTCGTCGAACTCGCCGAGGCCGACAGTCAGGACGCCCTCGACGACTACATCGAGGCGCAGATTCACGGCCCGGTCGTCCTCAGCCGCGACGTGGAGGCGCTTGTCCTGGATCCCTGCTACCGCGGCACGGCGGTGGACGCCGCGGCCCGTGACCTTCCCTGCCTGGTCGAGTGGCACCCCGGTTTCCGCCTCGATGTGGCCGAGCTGCAACTCCACCCCGAGTACCGCGGCCAGGAGTACGTCGACCTGGGCACGGAGATCGCGGTGGACGGCCGCCTCGACGCTCGCACCATCGGCGACGCCGCCCGCTCCGGCCGTTACGACGAGCAGGCGCTCAAGCGGGTGTGGCACTGTCTGGCGCGCTTCGGCACGACGGCGTACGCCGCTGACGAAGCGCAGAGCGGGCCGGCGAACGAAGGGGCAGGTGCTCGATGAACTCCCCGGACCCGCCCGGAACCCACCGGTCCTTCATGCGGGGCAGCAGCGGTCCGGTCTGTCACGCGGTCCAGGCCCACCTGAAACTCTGCGATCTCTGCGATCTCTGCGATCGGCCGGCGTGAAGTTCACTTCGCAGCAGCGCAAGCCGGCCGTCCCAGCTCTGCCTCTGACGGCGGCACTCCCCCATGAGCGCCCAGAAAGAATCGGTGCACGGCCGCATTGCGCCAAGCATCTTCGACAACTGCACTACGAATGAACGGAGTTCGGTTAGTGGCTGTTGTCTTTCCGGGCTTGAGGGCTGCGTTTCCGCTGGTCAGGCGTGGGTTCGGCGGTCTCGGGGAGTGGTGACGTGTTGAGTTGTCGC